>JBBIJC010000012.1:0-34613 GCA_037446165.1 Hydrogenophilales bacterium
CACCATCTTGATCCAGGAGTCAGCCATGAACGACGTCAGCCAGCCTTCCCAAGTGATCAGCGAAGCCGAGCTTCAACTCATCGACGCCTACTGGCACGCCTGCAACTACCTGGCCGCCGGCATGATCTACCTGAAGGACAACCCCCTGCTGCGCGAGCCGCTCAAGGTCGAACACATCAAGAGCCGCCTGCTCGGCCACTGGGGCTCCAGCCCGGGCCTGGCCTTTGGCTACGTGCACATGAACCGGCTGATCAACAAATACGACCTGAACAGCATCTTCATGGCCGGCCCTGGCCACGGTGCGCCCGGCGTGCTCGGCCCGGCCTACCTGGAAGGCACCTACTCCGAGATCTACCCGAACAAGGGCGAGGACGAGGAAGGCCTGCGCCAGTTCTTCAAGGAATTCTCCTTCCCGGGTGGCATCGGCAGCCACTGCACGCCGGAGACACCCGGCTCGATTCACGAGGGTGGCGAACTGGGCTACTCGATCTCGCACGCTTTCGGCGCCGCCTTCGACAACCCGGACCTGATCGTCACCGTCATGGTCGGCGACGGCGAAGCGGAAACCGCGCCGCTGGCGACCTCCTGGCACTCCAACAAATTCCTCAATCCAATCCGCGACGGCGCGGTACTGCCCATCCTTCACCTCAACGGCTACAAGATCAACAACCCGACCCTCCTGGCGCGCATTCCGCATCGGGAACTGGAAGACCTGTTCAAGGGCTACGGCTGGACGCCGCATTTTGTCGAAGGCACTGACCCGATGACCATGCACGCCCGGATGGCCGAGGTACTGGAGGACTGCGTGCTGGAAATCCGCCGCCTGCAAACCGAGGCCCGCGCCTCAGGCACACACAGCCGCCCGCGCTGGCCGATGATCGTGCTGCGTTCGCCCAAGGGCTGGACCGGGCCCAAGGAGGTCAACGGTCACAAGGTGGAGGGCTTCTGGCGTGCCCATCAAGTGCCCATGGGCGACGTGCGAAGCAACCCGGAGAATCTGAAAAAGCTGGAAGACTGGCTGCGCAGCTACCAGCCCGAAAAGCTGTTCGACCAATCCGGCCGTCTGGTGCCGGAACTGAAAGCCCTGGCGCCAAAACTCACCCGGCGCATGAGCGCCAATCCGAACGCCAACGGCGGACTGTTGCGCAAGGCATTGCGCATGCCCGACTTCCGCGACTATGCCGCCGAAGTCGCCGGACCGGGCAAGGCCACGACCGAGAACACCCGCCCGCTGGGCCGCTTCCTGCGCGATATCATGGCCGGGAACATGACCAACTTCCGGGTCTTCGGCCCGGACGAGACCGCCTCCAACAAGCTCGACGACATCTATGCGGTCAGCAAGAAGACCTGGCTGGCCGACTTCCTGCCCGAGGACGCGGACGGCAGCGAACTGTCGCCCGACGGCCGGGTCATGGAGATGCTGTCCGAGCACACATTGGAAGGCTGGCTTGAAGGCTATCTGCTGACCGGCCGGCACGGTTTCTTCTCGACCTATGAAGCCTTCGTGCATGTGATTGATTCCATGTTCAACCAGCACGCCAAATGGCTGGCCATGTCGAGCGAGGTGCCCTGGCGCGCCCCGGTGTCGTCGCTTAACCTGCTGATCACCTCGACCGTCTGGCGCCAGGACCACAACGGCTTCACCCACCAGGACCCCGGTTTCCTCGATCTGGTGGTGAACAAGTCGCCCAAGGTCACCCGCATCTACCTGCCGCCCGACGTCAACAGCCTGCTCTGCGTGGCCAACCATTGCCTGAACAGCACCGATTACATCAACGTCATCGTCTGCGACAAGCAGAAGCATCTGCAATACCTGACCATGGATCAGGCCATCAACCACACCACCAAGGGCATCGGCATCTGGGACTGGGCCAGCAACGACGACGGTGCCGAGCCGGACCTGGTCATGGTCGGTTGCGGCGACATCCCGACCAAGGAGGCGCTGGCCGCCACGGTGCTGTTGCGCGAGAGTTTCCCGGAGCTGAAGATCCGCTTCATCAACGTGGTCGACCTGTACAAGCTGACGCCCAGCACCGAGCACCCGCACGGACTGGGCGACAAGGACTTCGACAGCCTGTTCACCCTGGACAAGCCGGTGATCTTCAATTTCCACGGCTACCCCTGGCTGATCCACCGCCTGACCTACCGGCGCAACAACCACCACAACCTGCACGTGCGCGGCTACAAGGAGAAAGGCAGCATCAACACCCCGCTGGAACTGGCAATCCAGAACGAGATCGACCGCTTCTCGCTGGCCATCGACGTCATCGACCGGATTCCCAAGTTGAAAGTAGCCGGCGCCCACGTCAAGGAACGGTTGCGCGACATGCAGATCGAGTGCCGCCGTTTTGCCTATGAAAACGGCGTTGACCTGCCCGAGGCGGACAACTGGACCTGGCCATACTGACCTCCGTTTGAGGCTTTCTCCTCACCCTCGGGCCGATGGTTGGGGAGAGGCGTAGCACCGGCAGGCCTCAACCTATCCAGGTCATCCGGTTTGTTGCCACGGTCTACAATCGAAGCATGTATAGCTTCGATGCCCCAGAACTAGTCCCCCTGGCCCATTTCCTGATCAGCCTGGCCATCGGTCTGCTGATCGGCCTGGAACGGGAACGCAGTCCTTCTGCCAAGGCCGGGCTGCGCACCTTCACCCTGGTCGCCATGGCCGGCACTTTGGGCGCATTGCTGTCCGAAAAGAGCGGCGCACCCTGGATGCTCGGCGCCGGACTGCTGATCATGGGCGGCATGATGGTGGCGGCCTATGCCAAGGACGATGAAGAAGAAGACCCCGGCACGACCACCATCGCCGCCGTGGTGGTCTGCTATGGCCTGGGGGCCTTGGTCTGGTACAACTACACCCAGTTGGCGGTCACGCTGGGCATCCTCACCACCATCCTGCTCTACTTCAAGGCCGAGATGCGCGGCATCAGCCAGCAGCTGTCGCGCCTCGATCTGGTCTCCATCCTGCAGTTCGCCGTGCTCTCCTTCGTCATCCTGCCGGTGGTGCCCAATCAGGGCTTCGGTCCATATGCAGTACTCAATCCCTATCAGATCTGGTGGATGGTGGTCCTGATCTCGGGCCTGTCGCTGGCTGGCTACGCCGCCTTGCGCATCGTCGGGCAACGCAACGGTGCGCTCTTCACCGGCCTGTTCGGCGGCATTGCCTCCAGCACCGCCACGACCCTCGCCTTCTCCCGCCATGGCCGGTCCGACCCGGCCATGCTCGGCCTGGCCGCGCTGGTGATCATCCTGGCCAACTGGATGGTGCTGATCCGGCTCGGCATCGAAGTCGCCGTCGTCGCGCCGGCCCTTCTGCCTTCGATGGCCCTGATCCTGGGCGGGGGGATACTGGCCGGTCTGATTGCCTTGTACTTCGTCATCTGGCACCGGCTCGAAACCCGTCCCGACGCGCCCAGGCTGGAGGTGAAAAATCCGACCGAGATCCGAGCCGCACTCACTTTCGGCCTGCTTTACGCCGCCGTGCTTCTGGCCTCGGCCTGGTTGAGCGATCTGGTCGGCAGCCGAGGGGTCTATGGCGTCGCCCTGGTCTCCGGTCTGACCGATGTCGACGCGATCACCCTGTCCAGCCTGCGCCTGCTGGGCCTGGGCACCCTGACCCAGCACCAGGCCGCCACCGCCATCCTGCTCGCACTGCTATCCAATATCGTTTTCAAAAGTGGCCTGACCCTGATCATCGGCGGCGGCCGGCTGGCCTGGCGCGCCCTGCCCGGCTTCGCCAGCGTCGCGGCCGGCGCGATCATCGGCTGGCTGCTGATCTAACGGGCTATAATGCCGCCCTTTCAGAATACGCAGGACCCGATACCGCCATGGAAGCCGAACGCCTCAACCAACTCGACGCCCACCTCTCCGATCTGGCCCACCGGGCCCAGGAACTGCGGAGGTATCTTTGACTACCCTGGCAAACGCGACCGTCTGAACGAAGTCGCCCTCATCGCCGAGGATCCGACCCTCTGGGACGACCCGAAGAAGGCGCAGGAGATCGGCAAGGAGCGCAAGGCGCTGGAGGACGTGGTCCTGACCCTGGAGACTATCGACGGAGAATTGACTTCGGCCACCGAGCTGTTCGGAATGGCTCGTGAAGAAAATGACGACGACACCTTGGAATCGCTGATCGAGGATGCTGCTTCGATCGAGGCGAAGGTCGCCAACCTGGAATTCCGCCGCATGTTCTCCAATCCCATGGACCCCAACCCCTGTTTCCTGGAAATCCAGGCCGGCGCCGGCGGCACCGAGGCCCAGGACTGGGCCCAGATGCTGGAGCGGATGTATCTGAAATACTGCGAGCGCCGGGGCTTCAAGGCCGAGCTGATGGAAGAGTCCGAAGGCGATGTGGCCGGCATCAAGAGCGCGACCATCCGCATCGATGGCGACTATGCCTACGGCTATCTGCGCACCGAGACCGGCGTGCACCGTCTGGTGCGCAAGTCGCCGTTCGACTCCAACGCCCGCCGCCATACCAGCTTCACCAGCGTGTTCGTCTACCCCGAGGTGGACGACAGCATCGAGATCGACATCAACCCGGCCGATGTGCGGACCGATACCTACCGCGCCTCCGGTGCCGGTGGCCAGCACATCAACAAGACCGATTCTGCGGTGCGCCTGACCCACGTCCCGTCGGGCATCGTGGTGCAGTGCCAGAACGACCGCTCCCAGCACCGCAACCGCGACGAGGCCTGGTCGATGTTGCGGGCGCGTCTTTACGAGATGGAATTGCGCAAGCGGCAGGCCGAACAGCAGAAGCTGGAAGACTCCAAGTCGGACATCGGCTGGGGACACCAGATCCGCAGCTACGTGCTGGACCAGTCACGGATCAAGGACCTGCGCACCAATCATGAAGTCGGCAACACCCAGTCGGTGCTCGACGGCGACCTCGACGACTTCATCGAGGCCAGCCTGAAACAGGGCGTTTGATCTGCAGGCGCGTACCGGGGCGCCTGCCAGATGAAAAGACGAATGAAATCGCAGCCTATTTACGCCCCGGCGATTAGTCTTTAACCTCGAATCAATTTCCGTTGCGCCCCATTCGCGCGGACGATCCCAACTGGTTCGGAGACATCATGAAATCCATCCTGGCAAGCATCCTGCTCGGCGCCTTGGTCTCGCTGACAGCCCACGCCGCCGATCACCTGGTGGTGATGAGCAAACAAGGCAAATTCGAAGACGTGCGCGATGATCTGGTCATGGCCATCGAAAGCCGCGGTCTGAAGATCAACCACACCAACCATATCGCGGACATGCTGGCCCGGACCGGCGAGGCGGTGGGCGACACCCGACAGGTCTACGGCGAGGCTGAGCAGGTCGAGTTCTGCAAGGCGGATCTGTCGCGCGAAATGATGCTGGCCGATCCGTCGAACATCGTGTTCTGCCCCTACATCATCGCCATCTATACCACCCCGGACGCCAAGGGCCGGGTTTTCCTGGCCTACCGCAAGCCGCTGGCATTCAATGCCAACGCGGCCACCGGCAAGGCCGTGCAAGGCGTCGATGAACTACTCTCGGGCATTGTGAACGACGCCATCAAAGGCGGGTTCTAGGCGCTCTCCGGCTTCAGGCTGAGCCGAGCCGGCTTCCCTGGCGGGTCTTTCTGCTTTTCAGCTCGGTTTCAATGCCGTTCAGAACGGCCCATTTCTGTTGGCACCAGGCCGGCGCCAGCAGAATATCGGCCGCAGCCGTGCCGGTGACCCGGTGGTAGGTGATTGCCTCCGGCGTGCGCTCGATCAGGTCAGCCGCCAGCCGAATGTAATCGTCCATGGCCATCGGGCCGTACTCCCCCAGCCGCCACTGGCGAGCCAGCAGGGTGTGGCGCACCACATGGAGCGGATGCAGCTTGAGCCCGTCCGTGCCGACCTCCAGCACCCGGTTCAGCGTTTCCAGCGCATGCCAGTCGGTCTCGCCGGGCATGCCAAGAATGAGGTGGGTGCACACCGGCAGGCCACGCCGTCGTGCTGCCTGGGTCGTGGCGACATATTCAGCAAAGCCATGACCACGGTTCACCCTGGCCAGGCTTTCATCAAACGAGGACTGCAGGCCAAGCTCCAGCCAGACTTCATGACCCTGGTCGCGGTAGGCCTCCAGAAGGTCGAGCACGGCGGGCGGAACGCAGTCGGGCCGGGTGCCGACCGACAGGCCGATCACGCCCGGATAGGCGAGCGCCCGGTCATAAAGCTCACGAAGGTATTCAACGTCAGCATAGGTGTTGGTATAGGCCTGGAAATAGGCCAGATATTTCTCCGCCCCGGTGCACCGGCCAACGCCAAGACGACCGGACTGCATCTGCTGGTCCAGGGTCCTGCTCTGACGGGCACCCGGACTGAATGAGGCATTGTTGCAGAAGGTACAGCCGCCTATACCTTTGCTGCCATCCCGATTAGGGCAGGTGAACCCGACATCCAGGGCGATCTTGTGCACGCGCTGACCGTGCCGGGCAAGCAGCCATTGGCCGAAGGTGTGGACGACTTCCGAGAGGGGCATGAGGATTCGGACTTTTAAGGCGGGATGAAGATACCAGGGTGTGAATATAGCCGAGCAGGACCCTTTTCGTATTCGCCTTGAGGTCAATCGGCCGCGTGCCATGCAAACAAAATTACTGTCCTGTTAACAATATAAAGCCGTATCATTCAAGGTCCCGTGCCTGAGTTTTGGCCAACAAATACACATGCTGAACTGAATGACGACGAAATGTATGGATGACTTCCGCCTGCTCTTCGGCAAGCGGGAATTGGTACCGATCATGATCGGTGGAATGGGCGTGGACATCTCGACTGCCGAACTGGCACTGGTTGCCGCGCGCCTGGGGGGCGTTGGACACATTTCCGACGCCATGCTGCCTACCGTATCGGACCGACGCTATCAAACCAACTTCGTCAAGGACAAGCTGAAGCAATACAAGCTCAATGTCCCCAACTCGGACAAATCCGAGGTCAAGTTCAAGCTCGGCGAGCTCGAAGAGGCAACCCGTCTGCATGTGAGCCGGACCATGGAAGCCAAGCAGGGTGAAGGCATGGTCTTCATCAACTGCATGGAAAAGCTCACCATGAACGCGCCAAAGGAAACCCTCCGGGTACGACTGAGCGCAGCGCTGGATGCGGGAATCGACGGCATCACCCTGGCGGCCGGCCTGCACCTAGGTTCATTTGGCCTGATCGAGGACCACCCCCGATTCAGGGATGCCAAAATTGGCATCATCGTGTCGTCCCTGCGCGCGCTGCAGCTCTTCCTGCGCAAAAACAGCCGCACCGGGCGGTTGCCCGACTATGTCGTGGTGGAAGGCCCGTTGGCTGGCGGACATCTGGGTTTCGGTCTGGATGACTGGATGAAATATGATCTGGCCACCATCACGGCCGAAATCGCTGCCTGGCTCAAGACCGAACAACTGGACATTCCACTGATTCCCGCCGGCGGCATATTCACTGGCACGGATGCGGTCCGTTACCTGGAAAACGGCGCCGCTGCGGTTCAGGTAGCCACCCGGTTCACGGTCACCAACGAATGTGGTTTACCCGCCAAGGCGAAACAGGAATATTTCAAGGCCAACGAGGACGATATCGAGGTCAATGGAATCTCGCCGACCGGCTACCCCATGCGGATGATCAAAAGCAGTCCTGGCATCGGCGCCGGCACCCACCCCAATTGCGAGTCGTTTGGTTACCTGCTCGACGCCAACGGCCGTTGCGCCTACATCGACGCCTACAACCGGGAAGTCGCCGCGCATCCTGAGCAGAAGAAGATCAAGGTCTACGACAAGACCTGTCTCTGCACCCACATGCGCAACTTCGACATCTGGACTTGCGGCCATTACACCTACCGGCTGAAGGACACGACGCGCAGGCTGGAGGATGGCAGCTATCAGATGCTCAGCGCTGAACATGTGTTCAAGGACTACCAATTCAGCAAGGAAGGCAAGATTCTGCTGCCTGCCTGATGCAGCATGAAGCCCGGAACCCGCTGGGACATCTTCTGCACGGTCATCGACAACTACGGTGACATTGGCATCACCTGGCGGCTGGCCCGACAACTCGTCCACGAACACGGCCTACAGGTCCGGCTATGGGTGGATGATCTGGAGAGCTTCCGTCACCTTCGCCCTGAAATCCGGCCGGATCTGGAGACCCAGACCTTTTCCGGCGTCGAGATTCGCCACTGGTCCACACCCTTTCCCGACATCGAGCCGGGCGCTGTCGTCATCGAGGCATTGGCCTGCCATCTGCCTGCAGAATTTGAACAGGCCATGGCACGAAAACAGGCAAAACCGGTCTGGATCAATCTGGAATATCTGAGCGCAGAAGACTGGGTTCAGGGCTGTCATGGCCTCCCCTCTCCTCACCCTCGCCTGCCCCTGGTCAAATACTTCTTCATGCCGGGCTATGTAGCCGGTACCGGCGGCGTACTCAAGGAGCGCGAACTTCTGCCGACGCGGGACGCCTTCCAGGCATCGCCCCATGCCCAGGACGCTTTTTGGCAATCGATCGGCGTACCCGACAGCAAGGCTGGTGAAATCCGCATTTCCCTGTTCAGTTATGAAAGCGCCGCCATTGCCAGCCAGCTCGCTTGCTGGGCGAACGGTAGTGAACCGGTACGCTGCCTGGTTCCCCTGAGCAAAAGTCTGGGCGAGGTTTCCCGGTTCTTCGATGAACCCGTTTTATCGATCGGGATGAACCGGAATCGCGGCAACCTGACCGTCCAGATCCTGCCTATGCTCGACCAGGATGGCTACGACCAGCTTTTATGGGCCTGCGACTGCAATTTCGTGCGCGGCGAGGACTCGTTCGTCCGGGCCCAATGGGCAGGCAAACCGCTGGTCTGGCAGGCCTATAGACAACAGGAAGGCGCGCACTGGCCAAAGATCGAGGCCTTTCTTGACCTTTATTGCGCCGGCCTGGAGGCCGAAATGGAACAGTCCTTACGCATCCTCTGGCGGCTTTGGAACGACAATGGGGCTGTCGGTCCAACCTGGCCAAGCTTCTGGAAGTATCGGGCGTACTGGATCAGACAATCGACCGCCTGGCAGGCCCGGCTCGATGGAATCGGCGACCTGACCAGCAATCTGGTCAAATTCTGTAATGAAAAATCCGAATAAAAAAGTTAGAATAATCAGCTTTTTACAGACTCTCATTTAAGAACCGATTATGAAAACCGCACAGGAACTCCGCGCCGGCAACGTCATCATGGTGGGCAACGACCCGCAGGTGGTGCAAAAAGCCGAATTCAGCAAATCCGGCCGCAACGCCTCCGTAGTCAAGATGAAGATGAAGAACCTGCTCACCGGCACCGGCACGGAAACCGTGTACAAGGCCGACGAGAAGTTCGACACCGTCACCCTCGATCGCAAGGATTGCACCTACTCCTACTTCGCCGATCCCATGTATGTGTTCATGGACAGCGAGTACAACCAGTATGAGATCGAACCCGACAACCTGGGCGACATGCTGAACTACCTGGAAGACGCCATGCCCTGCGAGGTGGTGTTCTACGAAGGCAAGGCCATCACCGTGAACATGCCCTCATACGTCGTGCGCGAGGTCGAATACACCGAGCCTGCGGTCAAGGGCGACACCTCCGGCAAGGTGATGAAGCCGGCCCGGATCAAGCCGACCAGCCATACCATTTCGGTGCCCGCCTTTGTTGAAATCGGCGACAAGATCGAAATCGATACGGCAACCGGCGAGTATCGCAACCGGGTGAAGTAAGCATCAGCACCGACTCCCGCCAGCGCGCGGGAATCCGGCAGACAATAAAAAACCGCCTCACGGCGGTTTTTTATTGGGCCAGGGGCACTCACTCTTCGCTTGCCACTTCCTCACCATCGCCTTCGTCCGCGCTTTCCGACTCCGCCACGCGCTGCAGGCCGGACAATTTCTCGCCCTTGTCCAGGTTGATCAGGGTCACGCCCTGGGTGGTGCGGCCCATCTCCCGGATCTCGCTCACCCGGGTGCGGATCAGCACACCGCCTGTGGTGATCAGCATGATCTCGTCGGTCTGGTCAACCAGGGTCGCCGCCACCACCTTGCCGTTACGTTCGCTGGTCTGGATGGCGATGAGGCCCTGACCGCCGCGGTTGTGGCGGGTGTATTCGGAAACCGGGGTGCGCTTGCCGAAGCCATTTTCGGTCGCGGTCAGCACCGACTGTTCCTCGCTTTCGGCCACCAGCAGGGAGATTACCTTCACCCCATCGGGCAGTCGGACACCACGCACGCCGCGGGTATCGCGCCCCAGCGGACGGACATCGTTCTCGGCAAAGCGGTTGGCCTTGCCTTCGTCGGTAAACAGCATGACGTCGTGCTGGCCGTCGGTAATCGCTACGCCAATCAAGTAATCGCCTTCATCCAGGCGCACGGCGATGATGCCGTTGGAGCGCGGACGGGAGAACTCGATCAGCGGGGTCTTCTTGACCGTGCCGTTGGCCGTGGCCATGAAGATGAAATGCTGGTCGTCAAATTCCTTGACCGGCAGGATGGCCGTGACTTTCTCGGCCCCTTCCAGCTTGAGCAGGTTGACGATGGGCTTACCCCGACTGACCCGACCGCCCTGCGGCACCTCGTAGACCTTGAGCCAGAACATGCGGCCCTGATCGGTAAAGCAGAGGATGTAGTCGTGGGTGTTGGCCACGAACAGGTTCTCGATGAAATCTTCCTGCTTGGTCGCCGTTGCCTGCTTGCCACGACCGCCGCGCTTCTGGGTGCGGTATTCGTCGATCGGCTGCGACTTGATGTAGCCGGTGTTGGACAGGGTCACCATCACATCTTCCGGCGTGATCAGGTCTTCCAGATTGAAGCCGGCGGCGTTCTCGACGATCTCGCTGCGGCGTTTGTCGCCGAACTGGTTGCGGATGGCGGTCAGCTCTTCAATGATGATGACCGTGACCCGTTCCGGCTTGTCCAGAATGTCGAGCAGATCGGTGATGCGGTCGATGACCTCACGGTATTCGTTCAGTACCTTGTCCTGCTCAAGCCCGGTCAGGCGCTGCAGGCGAAGATCCAGAATCGCCTGGGCCTGGACGTCTGACAGATGGTAGCCATCGCCATGCAGGCCATATTCCGGTGCCAGACCAAACGGCCGATAGGCCTCGCCGCTGGCCGCGCGGGACAGCATCTCCTCGACCAGCTTCGAGCGCCAGACCCGTGACATGAGCCCGGCCTTGGCCTCGGCCGGGGTCGGCGCCGCCTTGATCAGGGCGATGATCTCGTCGACGTTGGCCAATGCCACCGCCAGACCCTCCAGGGTGTGGCCGCGATCGCGCGCCTTCTTCAATTCAAATTTTGTCCGCCGGGTGATGACCTCGCGCCGGTGGCGCAGGAAGGCATCCAGCATCTGTTTCAGGTTCAGCAGGCGCGGCTGGCCGTCGAGCAGGGCCACCATGTTCATGCCGAAGGTGTCCTGCATCTGGGTGTGCTTGTACAGGTTGTTGAGGATCACCTCGGGCATTTCGCCGCGTTTCAGCTCGACCACCATGCGCATGCCGGACTTGTCCGACTCGTCACGGATCTCGGAGATGCCTTCGATGGACTTTTCCCGCACCAGCTCGCCGATCTTGGCGCACAGGTTGGCCTTGTTCACCTGGTAGGGGAGCTCGTCGACGATGATGGCCTGACGGCCGTTGCTCTTGTCGATCTCCTCGAAGTGGACCTTGGCCCGCATCACCACCCGGCCGCGGCCGGTCCGGTAGCCTTCGCGCACGCCGTCGACGCCGTAGATGATGCCGGCGGTCGGAAAGTCCGGCGCGGGCACGATGTCGATCAGCTCGTCGATGGTGATCGCCGGCCGTTCCAGCACCGCCAGGCAGGCGTCGATGACTTCGTTCAGGTTGTGCGGTGGGATGTTGGTCGCCATGCCCACTGCGATCCCGGACGAGCCGTTGATCAGCAGATTGGGGATCTTGGCCGGCATGATCAGCGGCTCGTGCTCGGAGCCGTCGTAGTTGGGGCCGAAGTCGACGGTTTCCTTGTCGATGTCGGCGAGCAACTCGTGGGCGATCCGCGACATACGGATTTCGGTGTAACGCATGGCCGCCGCGTTGTCGCCGTCGACCGAACCGAAGTTGCCCTGGCCATCGACCAGCGTGTAGCGCAGGGAGAAGTTCTGCGCCATGCGGACGATGGTGTCGTACACCGCCGTGTCGCCGTGCGGGTGGTACTTACCGATCACGTCACCGACAATACGGGCCGATTTCTTGTAGGCCTTGTTCCAGTCGTTCGACAACTCGTGCATGGCGAACAGGACGCGACGGTGCACCGGCTTCAGACCATCCCGTACATCGGGCAGTGCGCGGCCCACGATCACGCTCATGGCGTAGTCGAGATAGGAGCGGCGCATCTCCTCTTCAAGGCTGACGGGAAGGGTTTCTTTGGCGAACTGATCCATGGGCGGCTTTATATCGTTATGGGGCTGAAATACTCGTGCAATTTTAACATGAAACCCGCGCCAGACCGAGCTTTGCGCTTGTCTTGAGGCGTTAGCATGAATAGGATTCGGCCATGCGTAACCAAACCGTAGTAGACCTTCGTATCGACGCCGACTGGATCGTGCCCGTGGAACCGGCTGGCAGGGTTTTGCATCATCACAGCCTGATCGTCGGCGAAGGCCGGATCCAGGATGTCCTGCCCAGCCACGAGGCCGATATCCGCTACCTGTTCCGCGAGCGGATACGCCTGCCCGGTCACGCCCTGATGCCAGGCCTGGTCAACCTGCACAGTCACGCTGCAATGAGCCTGTTGCGCGGGTACGCCGACGACCTGCCGCTGATGACCTGGCTCAACGAACGCATCTGGCCGGCCGAGAGCCGCTGGATGTCACCTGAATTCGTGATGGATGGCAGCCGGCTGGCCTGCCTGGAGATGCTGAAGGGCGGCATCACCTGCTTCAACGACATGTACTTCTTCCCGGACGCCAGCATCGAGGCCGCCCTGGAAGCAAAGATGCGGGTCAGCTCCGGCATCATCGTGATCGACTTCCCGTCAGCCTGGGCGGCAGACCCGGATGGCTATCTGCAAAAGGGCATGGAAGTGCGTGACAGCTACCGGCACCAGCCCCTGGTGTCCTTTTGTCTGGCGCCGCATGCCCCCTACTCTTGCAGCGACAAGTCGCTGGAGAAGGTGCAGACCTTTGCCGCACAACTGGACTTGCCGATCCATATGCACATCCATGAAACCAACGATGAAATCCGGCAGAGTCTGGATAGTTACAAAGTCCGGCCGCTGGAGCGCTTGCGCTTGCTCGGCCTGCTCGGCCCACAGTTCATCGGCGTTCATGCCGTGCACCTGCTGGACGAGGAGATCGCCATGCTTGCGGAGCAGGGTTGCCATGTCGCGCACTGCCCGAGCTCCAACCTGAAGCTGGGCTCCGGGCTGGCGCCCGTCGCCAGGCTGCTCGAAGCGGGCGTCAACCTTGGCCTCGGCACTGACGGGGCGGCCAGCAACAATCGGCTCGACGTGTTCGAGGAAATGCGTCTCGCCGCTCTCCTGGCCAAAGGAGTGTCAGGCCGGGCCGATGCCATGCCAGCCCACGCTGCCCTCGCCATGGCCACCCTGAACGGGGCGAAGGCGCTCGGCCTGGACGACCAGATCGGCTCTCTGCTGCCCGGCAAGCAGGCCGACATCGTGGCAGTGGACCTGTCCGGCGCCACCACCCAGCCCTGCTACGACCCGATCTCCCAACTGGTTTACGGCGCGGGTCGAGACCAGGTCCGCCACGTCTGGGTGGCTGGCGAAATGGTAGTCAAGGACGGCCGCTGCCTTTCGCTCGACGAAGCCCATCTGGTCCGCCACGCCCACCAGTGGCGGGAGAAGATCGTGGCCGGACCGCTTTCCGAGGCTCCAGCGCCGGCCGAACCGGCGGCGGACTGAACTCTTCCAGCCGCCACGCGCCGGGTTCGATGTCAGCCAGCGTCCAGTCGCCGCTCTGCCAGCGAATCAGGCGCAAGGTCGGCAACCCCACCTTGGCGGTCATGCGCCGCACCTGACGGTTCTTGCCTTCGGTGATGGTCAGTTCCAGCCAGCTGGTCGGGATGCTTTTGCGGAAGCGGACCGGCGGGTCGCGCGGCCACAGATTTTGTGGCTCGCCCATGCGCCGAACCCTGGCCGGCAAGGAAACGAAATCGCCCAGATCGACGCCATGTTGCAAGGCGTCCAGCGCTTCATCTGATGGTTCGCCCTCAACCTGGACCCAATAGGTCTTTTCCTTGCCGAAACGCGGATGCGCCAGCCAATCCTGCACGCGTCCGTCGTCGGTTAGAATAAGCAGACCTTCGCTGTCCGCATCCAGGCGGCCTGCGGCGTAAAACCCCGGCAGGGTGATGTACTCGCCCAGCCCCTGATGGCCATGTTCGGATGTGAACTGGCTCAGTACGCCAAAGGGCTTGTTGAACAGGATGATGCGGCTCATTTCATCATTGCATCTATTACGGAGTTATCGTGACTACTCGAATCCAGGTTCCCGCTCAGGGCGAAAAGATCACCGTCAATAGCGACTTCTCGCTGAACGTCCCCGACCACCCCATTATCCCCTTCATCGAGGGCGATGGCACCGGCGTCGACATCACCCCGGTGATGCGTGAGGTACTCGATGCCGCCGTGGCCAAGGCCTATGCCGGCAAGCGCAAGATCGAGTGGATGGAAGTCTATGCCGGCGAGAAGGCCACCAAGGTCTATGACGCCGACACCTGGATGCCCGACGAAACCGTGCAGGCCGCCAAGGACTACGTGGTCTCCATCAAGGGTCCGCTGACCACCCCAACTTCGGGTGGTATCCGTTCGCTCAACGTGGCCCTGCGTCAGAAACTCGACCTGTATGTCTGCCTGCGCCCGGTGCGCTACTTTGCCGGCGTCCCCTCCCCGGTCAAGGAACCGGAAAAGGTCGACATGGTGATCTTCCGCGAGAACACCGAGGACATCTACGCTGGTGTCGAGTGGGAAGCCGGCTCGCCCGAAGTGAAGAAGCTCATCGAGTTCCTGCAGAAGGAAATGGGCGTCACCAAGATCCGCTTCCCGGAGACTTCGGCCATCGGCATCAAGCCGGTGTCGGTCGAAGGTTCCGAGCGCCTGATCCGCAAGGCCATCCAGTACGCCATCGACAACAACCGCAAGTCGGTGACCCTGGTGCACAAGGGCAACATCATGAAGTTCACCGAGGGTGGCTTCAAGAAATGGGGCTACGAACTGGCCATCCGCGAGTTCGGCGGCGAACTGATCGACGGCGGTCCGTGGGTCAAGTTGCCCAACGGCATCGTGATCAAGGATGTGATCGCCGATGCCTTCCTGCAGCAAATCCTGCTGCGTCCGGCCGAATACGATGTGATCGCGACCTTGAACCTGAACGGTGATTATGTCTCCGATGCCCTGGCCGCTGAAGTGGGCGGCATCGGCATCGCCCCCGGCGCGAACCTGTCCGACACCGTGGCCATGTTCGAGGCCACTCACGGTACAGCGCCCAAATACGCCGGTCAGGATTACGTCAATCCGGGCTCGATCATCCTGTCGGGTGAAATGATGCTGCGCCACATGGGCTGGCTGGAAGCGGCCGACCTGATCATCAAGGGCATGGACGGCGCCATCAAGTCGAAGAAGGTCACCTACGACTTCGCGCGCCTGATGGAAGGGGCGAATCAGGTTACTTGCTCGGGATTCGGAAAAGAGATTGTCCGCTGGATGTAAGGGCTATCACCCGACCACCTCAGGCTCAGGCTTCCTCATCCTGGGGTGGTGAAAAGCCGTTGCGTTTGAATATATCCAGCAACTCTTCAGCGATCAGGCCCAATTCTTCTCGCTGCTGCCATAGACCATTCAACAGCCGCTCTATGGAAAGTGGCAATTCTTGGTCTTTTTGGAAAATTTCACCTTCCGGGCCCATCTTGCGCTCCTGCTCTACCCAACCTTTGATGTTGGTATAGCACAGGAGAACGAGATGACAGGCTGATCTTGATTTTCAGCCTGTCAGCCTGCTTTCAGGCCGCCTGAATATTGGCGGCTTGCTTGCCTTTCGGGCCTTCGGTCACATCGAAGGTTACCCGTTGGCCTTCTTTCAGGGACTTGAAGCCCTTCATGGTGATTGCGGAGAAATGGGCGAACAAGTCTTCACCTCCGCCATCGGGGGTGATGAATCCAAAGCCCTTCGAGTCGTTGAACCATTTAACGGTGCCAGTGGCCATATGAAACTCCATGAGAAAATAAAATAATGCGTTTGGGCCAAGCCAACACCTTGTCAACCTTAGGTAAGACGGTAAGACTCGAACTACTCCAAACGGAGGCTTTTTACCCGCGCCCCCAGCCGCAGTCAACCACCTTGAAAAAAATTATTGTGCACCCACAATACTCATAATCTAACGGGCTTCGAATCCATATGCCAACCAAACGACAGGACGCGGTTCTACTGGAACCGCAAAAGGCGAAGGCCGCCCCTCCGCCAATGTACAAAGTGCTGTTGTTGAACGACGATTTCACTCCAATGGAATTCGTGGTCGGCGTACTGGAGCGTTTTTTTGGCATGGACCGGGAAAAAGCCACCGCCGTGATGCTAAAGGTCCATAATGAAGGCGCAGGTCTGGCCGGTATCTATCCGCGGGATATTGCGGAAACCAAGGTCGGTCAGGTTGTTGAATTCGCTCGTGAACACCAGCATCCCCTGCAATGCGTGATGGAGGAAACCCGATGATCGCTCAGGAATTGGAAGTTAGTCTGCACATGGCCTTCATGACGGCCCGGCAGAAGCGTCATGAATTCATCACCGTCGAACACCTGTTGCTGGCCATGCTGGACAATCCGGCCGCTGCTGAGGTGCTGCGGGCCTGCGCGGCAGACATCAATGCGCTGCGCGAACAACTCAGCGAATTCATCGAAAAGCATACACCGCTGGTTCCCGGCGAAGACGAAGTGGACACCCAGCCCACGCTTGGTTTCCAGCGTGTGATCCAGCGGGCGATACTGCATGTTCAGTCTTCCGGCAAGAAGGAAGTCACCGGTGCCAATGTGATGGTGGCCCTGTTCGGGGAAAAGGACTCCCATGCCCTGCACTTCCTGACCCAACAGGGCCTGACCCGGCTGGACGTGGTCAATTACATATCCCATGGCATTTCCAAGGCGCCACAGGAAAACACCCCCGGCAGCGCCCCTGAAGGCACTCACCCTGACAAGGAAGACGAATCGGCCAATGCCTCGCC
The DNA here is from genome assembly GCA_037446165.1 of Hydrogenophilales bacterium. Classification (GTDB taxonomy): domain Bacteria; phylum Pseudomonadota; class Gammaproteobacteria; order Burkholderiales; family Thiobacillaceae; genus Parasulfuritortus. Next base: position 17,168 of record JBBIJC010000012.1, read on the forward strand.
GCTGGATGCCTATACCACCAACCTCAACACCCAGGCACTGGCCGGCCGCATCGACCCGCTGATCGGGCGGGAAAAGGAACTTGAGCGGGTCATCCAGACGCTGTGCCGCCGGCGCAAGAACAACCCTTTGCTGGTCGGCGAAGCTGGCGTTGGCAAGACTGCCATTGCCGAGGGTCTTGCCCGGCGAGTAGTGGAGAACAACATCCCCGATGTGCTGGCCGACTCCACGGTCTATTCGCTGGATATGGGCGCGCTGCTGGCCGGAACCAAATACCGGGGCGATTTCGAACAGCGTCTGAAGGCCGTGCTCAAACAACTCACGGCCAATCCCAAGGCCATCCTGTTCATTGACGAGATCCACACCCTGATCGGCGCCGGCGCAGCCTCGGGCGGCACGCTGGACGCCTCCAATCTGCTCAAGCCGGCCCTGTCTTCGGGTCAGTTGCGCTGCATCGGCGCCACCACCTACAACGAATATCGCGGCATCTTCGAGAAGGATCACGCCCTCTCCCGACGCTTCCAGAAAGTCGATGTCAACGAACCCAGCATCGATGAAACCGTCGCTATCCTGCGTGGCCTAAAATCCCGCTTCGAGTTGCACCATGGCGTCAAATACACGAATGGTGCCCTGTCCACGGCAGCCGAACTCTCCGCACGCTATATCAATGACCGTCATCTGCCGGACAAGGCCATCGACGTCATCGATGAGGCCGGCGCCGCGCAGCGGATCCAGCCCAAGTCCAAGCAGAAGAAGGTCATCACCAACAAGGACATCGAGGACATCATCGCCAAGATCGCCCGCATTCCGGCCAAGACCGTGGCCGCCGACGAGCGCAACTCACTGAAGACGCTGGATCGCGACCTGAAGGCCGTGGTTTACGGTCAGGACAAGGCCATTGACGCGCTGGCCAACGCGATCAAGATGTCGCGCTCCGGCCTGGGTAACCCGCAGAAACCGATCGGCTCCTTCCTGTTCACCGGACCCACTGGCGTTGGCAAGACCGAGGTTGCCCGGCAACTGGCCTACACCCTGGGCGTGGAACTGATCCGCTTCGACATGTCCGAATACATGGAGCGCCATGCCGTTTCCCGCCTGATCGGCGCCCCTCCGGGCTATGTCGGCTTCGAACAGGGTGGCCTGCTGACCGAACAGATCACCAAGACGCCCTACGCCGTGCTCTTGCTTGACGAGATCGAGAAGGCCCATCCAGACATCTACAACGTCCTGCTCCAGGTCATGGACCACGGCACACTGACCGACAACAACGGCCGCAAGGCGGATTTCCGCAACGTGGTGATCATCATGACCACCAACGCCGGCGCCGAAGCGCTGAACAAGACCAGCATCGGCTTCACCCTGGCTGACAAGAAGGGTGACGAGATGGCCGACATCAAGCGCCAGTTCACGCCGGAGTTCCGCAACCGGCTCGACGCCACCATTTCCTTCGCCTCACTCGACCAAGAGGTCATCCTCAGGGTGGTGGACAAGTTCCTGATGCAACTCGAAGAACAGCTACATTCACGCAAGGTGGAGGCCCATTTCACCGATGCGCTGAAAGCCTTCCTGGCGAGAAACGGCTTCGACCCACGGATGGGCGCCCGGCCCATGGCTCGATTGATTCAGGACACCATCCGCAAAGCCTTGGCCGACGAACTTCTGTTCGGTCGTCTAGCCGAAGGTGGTGAGGTGACTGTTGATCTGGATGCCGATGAGAAGGTCAAACTGGTGTTCGAGGAAGAACCGGTTCCAGCCTGATTTTTATTGCGCTGACTTGAACAGCCGGAAGAAATTCCGGCTGGTTGTTTCGCCCAGTTCGTCCGGTTGCATCCCTCTTAACCCGGCAATGAATTCCCCCACCTGGCGCACATAGGCGGGCTCATTACGCTTGCCGCGATAGGGCACCGGTGCCAGATAGGGCGAATCGGTCTCGATCAGCATCCGGTCCAGTGGCACCTTGCGTGCGACCTCCTGCAAGTCCTTCGCACTCTTGAAGGTAACGATGCCGGAAAACGAAATATAGAAGCCAAGGTCCAGCGCAGCCTGGGCGACATCCCAGCTTTCGGTAAAGCAATGCATCACCCCGCAGGCCTCTGAAGCGCCTTCTTCGCGCATGATGGCCAGCGTGTCATCGGCAGCGGAACGGGTATGGATGATCAGTGGCTTGCCCGCCTCACGGGCCGCGCGGATATGCACCCGGAAACGCTCACGCTGCCAGTCCACGGCCTCCCGCGCCAGGCGATAATAATCCAGGCCGGTTTCGCCGATCGCCACTACCTTGGGGTGGCCAGCCAGCCCGACTAGAGTCGCCACATCGGGCTCGGCGGCCTCCTCGTGATCCGGGTGGACGCCAACCGAGGCATAGATATTGGCATGAGCCTCGGCCAGGGCCAGGATACGCGGCAGGTTTTCCAGATTGACCGAGACACACAAGGCATGGCTGACCTCGGCCATCTGCATGCGGTCGAGCAAGGGCTGAGCACCCTCGTTGAAATCAGGAAAATCAATATGGCAGTGGGAGTCGATATACATAGGGGTGGCTGTGATGTATGGAGAGTCGCTTCCCCTCTCGACCTTACATCGTATGAGTTGGACGGGTCGCCTTCATGGAGTTGCCGAGGATTCCCTCGATCTTGGTGCGCACGATCATGGAGGCCTCGTTTTCGTCGAACTGGACACCGATACCCTGCTGCCGGTTGCCTTGTGCGCCGGAGGGCGTGATCCAGATCACCCGGCCGGAGATCGGCAGCTTGGCCGGATCATCCATCAGAGAGAGCAGCATGTAGACCTGATCGCCCATCTGATGCAATCGAGCAGTGGGAATGAACAGGCCGCCATGTTTCAGAAACGGCATGTAGGCAGCGTACAGAGCAGTCTTTTCCTTGATGCTCAAGGACAGCATCCCGGCCCGCCCGGCCATTTGCCCTACCGCATTATCTTCCATGCCCGACCCCCATCGTATCCAAATAGCGTAGCAGCCACGATTCTAGCAACAACTGGCCATTCAGCGGGTGTCTGAGCCAACGCCCCGCGCCAAGTAATTCGCGCTGGAACTGCCACAACACGGCGGGATGCGCTCGCCTGGCCAGTTTTACAAGCCCTGCCTTTTGCTCGGGAAAGTAACGCGGGCTGCCCGCCGCCTGGATGGCCAACAGGTCATACAACCAGCGCGACAGCCAGCCCCAGCTTTCGTCCAGGCGCTGCTGAAACTCCTGGGCCAGTTGCGACAGGGAAGACGCCTCAGGCTCAGCCAGGGCGGCCAGAAAGCGGCGACGCCGTTCGAGACGTTCAGGTTCGGCATAATCCAGGGCCAGCAGCGGGGCACCACCGACTTCATCCAGCGCGCCAACCGCCTGTGGCGGTCCATTCTCCGCCAGCCAATCTCTGGCCTGAGCGCGGGCAGGCAGCGCCAGCGCAATCTTGCGGCATCGCGAACGCACAGTGGCCAGCAGCCGCCCTGGTTGATGGGTGACCAGGATCAGGAGCACGCCAGCGGGCGGTTCCTCCAGCGTCTTGAGCAGTGCATTGCCTGCCGCCGGGTTCATCAATTCAGCCGGGTGAATGACCACGACTCGCCAGCCGCCCTGATGGGAAACCAGTCCCATGAAATCGCCGAGTTCCCTGATTTCCCCGATGGTGATCAGCTTGCTGGATTTCTTGCCGCTGTCCTCGGCCTTGTCGGTATCGGTCGCGGGCTCCACCAGCCTGAAATCGGGATGAACGTCCTGGTCGAACCAGGCGCAAGACTTGCAATGGCCGCATGCCCCCGCTTCGTCAGGCGCTTCGCAAAGCAGCCACTTGGCCATGGCGAGAGCAAACTCCCGCTTGCCTATCCCTTTTGGGCCGTGCAACAGCAGGGCATGGGGCAGCTGGCTCCGGTCCCGGGTCAGTTCCTGCCAGAGCAGCTGGTTCCAGGGATGAACGCTCACAGCGTCTCCAGTATGGCGCCCAACTGGGCGCGTACTTCATCCAGTGTCCGACTGCCGTCCACGATCCGGATCCGGTTCGGAAAGCACTCGGCGCGACGCAGGTAAGCGGCACGGACCCGCGCGTGGAAATCCATTTTCTCCAGTTCAAAACGATCCGGCTCCCGCGCCGCACTCAGGCGCGCCTGGGCGACCTCATTGGCAACGTCGAACAACAAGGTCAGATCGGGCTGCAGATCACCCTGCACCCAGGTCTCCAGTATGCCCAGCCGCTGTTCCGGCAGCCCGCGGCCACCGCACTGGTAGGCGAAGCTGGCATCGGTGAAACGGTCCGAGATTACAACCTCGCCGCGGGCCAGGGCCGGCAGGATCACCTGTTCGATGTGCTCACGGCGGGCGGCGAACATGATCAGCGCCTCGGTCTCCGGATGCATCGGTGCATGCAGGACAATCTCGCGCAACTGCTCACCGACGGGCGTGCCGCCGGGTTCGCGGGTCAATACCACTATCCGCCCCTGGTCACGAAAGTGCTCGGCCAGCCATGGCACATGGCTGCTCTTGCCGGCCCCGTCCACGCCTTCCAGAGTAATGAACAATCCCTTCATGCCCCGCCCTTTATCTGATAGCGATAGACCGCCCGATTATGCTCTTCCAGGGTATTGGAGAACTGGTGCCGGCCGCTGCCCTTGGCGACAAAATAGAGCGCCTTGCTGGTAGCCGGATGCAATACCGCCGCAATGGCCTCTTCGCTAGGGAGCGCGATGGGGGTCGGCGGCAGACCATGGCGCGTATAGGTGTTGTAGGGCGTGTCGGCTTCCAGATCGGTCTTGTGGATCTTTCCGTCGTAGTGGTCACCCAGGCCATAGATAACCGTCGGATCGGTCTGCAAGGGCATGCCGATCCGCAGGCGATTCATGAAAACGCTGGCGATCAGTGGTCGCTCGTCCGGCGCGCCGGTTTCCTTTTCCACGATCGAGGCCATGATCAGGGCCTGATAGGCTGTTTCGTAGGGCAGCCCAGCCGCCTTTCCCTGCCACGCGGCATCCAGGCGCTTGCGCATCAGGTCATAGGCCCTGCGGTAGATTTTTATGTCGCTATCGCCGGCATCGAAATAATACGTGTCAGGGAAGAACAGCCCTTCCGGATTGACCTCGCCCGGCGCCGCGGCCTTGAGGATGTCTGCATCGGTCATCCCCTTGCTGTCATGGCGGACATCAAGCCGGCCATCCAGCTCGGCACGCATCTGGCGGAAGGTCCAGCCTTCCACGACCGTCAGCTTGCTGAGCTTGGTCTCGCCTGAGGTAATCTTGTCGAGCAGCTGATAGGGGCTGAGCGGCTTGTCGAGCAGATAGCTGCCCGCCTTGATCTTGTTGGCCTGGCCCAGGACCCGTCCCAAGGCTACGAACGCCATGGGGTACTCGATCAGGCCCTTGGCCTCGAAACTGCGGGCAATCGCCTTCAACGAACTGCCCGAGGGAATGGAAAAATCGACGGGGAGTTGCACCGGCTTGGTCGGCTGGCTGCTGTACCAGCCCAGCCAAGCTACGCTGGCGAGCATCGCCAGCAGCAACAGAGTGCTTAATTTTCTGAACACAGCCTCTCCAGAATGGCATCAAAATCCTGCGGACGTGACCAATGCCGATCGCCCAATGCAGCCACCCAGCGAACCTGGATCAGGCTGTTGCTGAGCAGTACGGTGTCGGCCGACAGCACAACATCGAGGCCAAAACCCGACTCGGTCGCACCCAACTGCCGCAACAGCCGGCCACGGGTTACTCCGGCAACACCACACCGGTCGAGGATGGGCGTCCGCCAGACGCCGGCATGGCGGACGAAAAGATTGCTCATGACCCCGGAAATCGCCTGGCCATCCACGTCGAGCAACAGCCCCTCGTCAATGGCTGGATCAACCCACTCCATCCGGGCCAGCACGTTTTCCAGGCGGTTGAGATGCTTGATACCTGCCAGCCGAGGCTGATACCCCAAGCGCAGGTCGCAAAGCTGCAGTCTTGCACCAGTCTCAGCTACCGGATCAGGAAAGTCGGGCAGCGGGTAAGCGCTGGCAATACGGGTTGGAAACGAGATTTCGGGAAGCCGGTAGCCACGCGGACCAGGGCCGCGCGTCACCATCAGCTTCACGACCGCATCGGGCTGGCGCACAGACAGCCAGGCAAGGTCCTGTTCCCAGTCGGTGCGTTTGGGCGCTGTCAGGCCCAGCCGTTGACAGTCGCTGTCAAGCTTGGCCAGGTGCTCCGGCCACCACATTGGCTGCCCGCCTGCCATCCTGAGCGTGCGGAATACACCGTCGCCAAAGGCCAGCCCACGATCCATGGGCGAGACCGATGCCTCCGGTGAACCGTTGATCAATACCCACGGTTCAGTCGAAGACATGGTCTAAAGGGAGATGGGCCGGACGGAAAGGGTCCGGCATCGGATCAAATCCGACGGAAAACCACGCTACCGTTGGTGCCACCAAAACCGAAGGAGTTGGACACCGCGACATTGACCTTGGCCTGGCGCGCCGTATTGGGCACGTAGTCCAGATCGCAGCCCTCGCCCGGTTCATGCAGATTGATGGTCGGCGGAACAGCCTGATTGGCCACGATGAGTGAAGAGAATACAGCTTCAACACCACCTGCCGCACCGAGCAGATGCCCGGTCATGGACTTGGTGGAGGTAACCATGGCCTTGTAGGCATGGTCGCCAAGCACCAGCTTGACCGCCTTGGTTTCGGCCAGATCGCCCAGCGGCGTCGATGTGCCGTGAGCGTTGATGTAGTCCACTTCATCGGGATTGAGGCCCGCGCTTCGGAGGGCATTCTTCAGGGTACGCGCCGCACCCGAGCCATCTTCCGTCGGGGCCGTCATGTGATACGCATCCGCGCCCTTGCCATAACCGGCCAGTTCGCAGTAGATCCGGGCACCACGTGCCTTGGCGTGCTCATACTCTTCGAGCACCAGCACGCCCGCGCCCTCACCCAATACGAAGCCATCACGATCCTTGTCCCAGGGGCGACTGGCCCCGGCAGGATCGTCATTGCGCGTGGATAGCGCACGGGCAGCCGAGAAACCGCCCACTGCCAACGGACAAACCGTCGCCTCTGCGCCACCTGCCACCATCACGTCGGCATCGCCATATTCGATCATCCGGGCCGACTCGCCGATGGCATGCGTGCCCGTGGTACAGGCCGTGACCACCGCCAGGTTGGGCCCTTGCAGGCCGAACATGATGGAAAGGTTGCCGGAGATCATGTTGATGATGGAACCGGGGATGAAGAACGGAGAAATCTTCCGAGGGCCATCCGCCGCATAGGTCGCATGGGTTTCCTCGATCAGCGGCAGACCGCCGATGCCGGAACCGATGTTGACCCCGATCCGCTCGCGATTGGCATCGGTGATCTCGATGCCGGAATCCTTGATGGCATCGATGCCGGCCGCCAGACCATAATGGATGAAGGTATCCATACGGCGGGCATCCTTGGCCGTCAGATACTTCGTCACCTCGAAACCCTGGACCTCGCCGGCAATCTGGGAGGCCATGGCCGATGCATCAAACTTGCTGATGCGGACGATACCGGAACGGCCAGCCAGCAGATTCTGCCAGGCCTCGGCCACGGAATTGCCGACCGGAGAGATGATCCCCAGGCCGGTAACAACAACTCTGCGCTTGGACAATGGAACTCCTAAGCGGTTGAACTCAGCCCAGATGGGCGGTGACGTAGTCTACGGCTTGCTGAACGGTGGTGATCTTTTCTGCTTCTTCGTCAGGGATTTCGCACTCGAATTCTTCTTCCAGTGCCATCACCAGTTCCACCGTGTCGAGAGAGTCGGCACCCAGATCGTTGACGAAGGAGGATTCCAGTTTGACATCCGCTTCGTTGGCGCCCAGTTGCTCGGCTACGATTTTCTTGACACGCTGCTCGATATCGCTCATTTACGTAAAACTCCCTAAAGGGTAAGGAAAGGCCCTGATACTGAAATTGCAGTCAATCAGGACCGCTGAAAAACCATGGCATTCTAGCAAATTCGGCTGGTCCGGTGAATTCGCCAAAAAGCCTTTTTAATCCATGTACATACCACCATTCACGTGCATCGTGGTGCCGGTAATGTAGCCGGCCTGGTCGGAAGCCAGAAAGACCACGGCCTGTGCAATATCATCGACTGCACCCAGACGGCCCAATGGAATGTGCTGCAGCAACGCCTCGCGCTGGGCGTCCGGCAGGGCGCGGGTCATGTCGGTGTCGATGAAGCCGGGAGCGACGCAGTTGGCGGTGATGCCGCGACTGCCGACTTCCTTGGCCAGCGACTTGGTGAAGCCCATCATCCCGGCCTTGGCCGCGGCGTAGTTGGTCTGGCCCGGGTTGCCCATGGCGCCGACCACCGAGGCGATGCTGATGATGCGGCCGGAGCGGGCCTTCATCATCGGCCTGATTGCGGCCTTGGACAGACGGAATACCGAAGTCAGATTGGTCTGGATGACCGCGTCCCAGTCTTCCTCCTTCATGCGCATCAGCAAGGTGTCACGGGTGATGCCGGCATTGTTGACCAGGATATCGAGCTTGCCATGGGCCTTGACGAGGTCATCTACCAGGCCTTCGCAGGCAGTTACGTCGTTGACGTTGAGCATGCGGCCCTCGCCCTTCAGGCCGGCTTCGACCAAGGCCGCGCCGATGGCTGCCGCACCGGGCTCGCTGGTGGCGGTGCCGATCGCATAGGCACCCCGACGCGCCAATTCATGCAATATGGATTGGCCGATACCCCGACTGGCGCCGGTGACGAGTGCGACTTTTCCTTCCATCTCCATCATCTCCATTATTGTTTGAGGGCTTCAGCCAACGCTGCAGCATCGGCCAGAGCCAGGGTCGGCACATTATCAAGAATGCGCTTATTGAGACCGGCCAGCACCTTGCCCGGACCGCATTCGGCGATCCGGGTCACACCTTGGGCGGCGAAGGCCTGCATGGACTCGATCCAGCGCACCGGGCTGTACAACTGGCGGGCCAGGACATCGCGGATGGCGGCCGGATCGCTGTGCGAGGTCACGTCCGCATTGTGGATCACGGGTATGGTCGGGGTCCGAATTTCGATGGCATTCATGGCGACCAGCAGTTTCTCAGCGGCCGGCTTCATCAGTGCGCAGTGCGAAGGTACCGAAACCGGCAACGGCAAGGCTCGCTTGGCGCCCTTTTCCTTGGCCAAAACACAGCCGCGCTCGACCGCCGCCTTGTTGCCGGCAATGACCACCTGGCCGGGCGAATTGAAATTCACCGCTTCCAGGACTTCGCCCTGTGCCGCCTCGGCGCACACGGCGCGCACGGCATCGTCATCCAGGCCGAGCACGGCAGCCATGGCGCCGGCGCCCTCCGGCACCGCCGATTGCATCGCCTCGGCACGCAGGCGTACCAGCTTCAATGCATCGGCAAGATTCAACGCTCCCGCACAGGTCAGCGCGGTGTATTCGCCCAGGCTGTGGCCGGCCATCAGGGCCGGCTGGACGCCACCTTGGGCCAGCCAGAAACGATACACTGCCACCCCGGCAGCCAGCATGGCGGGCTGGGTATTGATGGTCTGATTGAGCAGTTCGGCCGGGCCTTCGGCGACCAGAGTAGCCAGATCGAAACCCAACGCATCCGATGCTTCGACAAAGGTGTCGCGGATCGCGGCGGCATCGCCGTAGGCAGCCATCATGCCGACGGACTGTGAACCCTGACCGGGAAAGACAAAAGCAAGTGTCATGTTCTAGATCCTATGTTTCAGAAACGCAGCAGCACCGAACCCCAGGTAAATCCGCCACCAAAGGCTTCCATCAACACCATTTCGCCCTGCTTGATCCGTCCGTCGCGGACTGCCGTATCGAAGGCGAGCGGGATAGAAGCAGCTGAGGTATTGCCGTGGCGATCGACAGTCACCACGACCCGATCCATGTCCATGCCCAGTTTTTTGGCCGTGGCCTGGATGATGCGGATGTTGGCCTGATGCGGCACCAGCCAACCGATATCAGTCTTGGCAAGGCCGTTGGCCTCCAGAGTCTCGTCGACTATGGCGTCCAGCGTCTTCACCGCCATCTTGAATACCGCATTGCCGGACATGCGCATGTAGCATTCGCCTTCCTTTTTCAGGGAGACGCCGCCATCGACAAAGAGCAGGTCCTGATAGCGGCCATCGGCGTGAAGGTGGGTGGAGATGATGCCTGGTTCGTCGCTGGCCTTGAGCACCACGGCTCCCGAGCCATCACCCCACAGGATGCAGTTGCCGCGATCAGACCAGTCCGTGATCCGGGACAGCGTCTCGGCGCCGACCACCAGGGCATGTTTGACTTGGCCGGACTTGATGAATTGATTGGCCACGGTCATGGCATAAACGAAGCCGCTACACACCGCCTGCACATCGAAGGCCGGGCAACCGTTTTCGATGCCCAACTTTGCCTGGAGTGCACACGCCGTGCTCGGAAATATCCGGTCCGGCGTGGTGGTGGCGACGATGATCAAACCGATTTCAGCGGCCTCTATTCCCGCCGCTTCGAGCGCCTTTTCCGCGGCCTTGAGGGCCAGGTCGCTGGTCAGTTCGCCTTCGCCGGCGATATGGCGCTCACGAATGCCTGTACGTTCAACGATCCAGGCGTCGTTGGTCTCGATCAGCTGTTCGAGATCGGCATTGGTCAGGATCCTGGTCGGCAGATAGCTGCCCGTACCGATTACCCGGGAATAAATCGTTTCAGAGACATTGCTCACGCCACGACCCCTTCTTTCAGTGCATGGCTGGAATTGTATGCGCTAATCTGGTCAGCGATTCGACGCACCAAACCACCGCGCACTTCTTCGATAGCCTGCTCGATCGCGTGCCGATAAGCGAACACGTCGGCCGACCCATGGCTTTTGATGATGATGCCGTTAAGACCCAGCAGCGTCGCCCCATTGTAGGAACGCGGATCCATCTTGCGTTTGAAGGCGCGGATCACAGGCAGGGCGATGAGCCCCGCCAGCCGGGTAAACAGGTTGCGCTTGAACTGATGCCGAAGCTCTTCGGCAATCAACTTGGCCAGCCCCTCCGACGTCTTGAGGGCAACGTTGCCCACAAATCCATCGCAGACCACCACGTCGACCGTGCCTTTGTAAATGTCGTCGCCTTCAACGTTGCCATAGAAATTCAGGCTACTGGCGGCCAGCAATTCACCCGCCTGCTTGACTATATCGTTGCCCTTGATCGCCTCTTCACCAATGTTGAGCAAACCGACGCTAGGGGCTTCCCGGTGTTCGGTGACGGCAGCCAGGGCCGCCCCCATGATCCCGAATTGCAGCAGATGATCGGGGGTGCAATCGACATTGGCGCCGAGGTCCAGCATGTAGGTGCGGCCATTATGACTCGGCAGGGTCGTTGCGATGGCCGGACGGTCGATGCCTGGCATCGTTTTCAGCACGAACCGGGATACTGCCATCAGGGCACCGGTATTACCTGCCGAAACGCCGGCATCGGCCTCGCCGCGTTTGACCAGATCGGCCGTCACGCGCATGGACGAGTCTTTCTTGTTGCGCATGGCCAAGGCAGGGGAATCATCCATGGTAATGACCTCGGATGCATTGTGAATCCGAAGCCGCGGGCCAACGGTAGCCTTGCGCGCCTTCAGCTCAGACGTAAGCGCGCTTTCAAGCCCAACCAGGATGATGTTGACGCCCTCTTCCCGTTTCAGGATTTCGAGGGCCGCCTGAACGGTGACATGGGGTCCGTGATCGCCCCCCATGGCATCGATGGCGATATTAATTTCGCGCATGTTCGCTATGCCCGGTCAAAACGGGCATCGCAACGTGTGACGATCAGGAGTTGTCAGCCTTGGTATTGACCACTTTGCGGCCACGGTAGTAGCCGTTGGGGCTGATGTGGTGGCGCAGGTGCATCTCGCCAGTCGTCGGTTCGACTGCGGTCGGCGGATTGGTCAGAAAGTCATGGGCACGGTGCATACCACGCTTGGACGGGGATTTTTTATTCTGTTGAACAGCCATGTTTAACTCCTCGCAATTACTTGATCACCAGCCTTACCGCAGAAGTCACCCGGATGCCGGGGCGCCACGGGCAGGCTGAGCAAAATTTCGTCTTCGACCAACGCCAAAACATCCAGCGCCGGGTCTGCAACCAACGCGTCCAGCAACGGGTCATTCCGTTCCCAGCGATCCAGTTCCGCCTCATTCCGAGCCAAGGGCAAAACCTGCTCGATTTGCAGTTCCTGCCGGTAGGATTCGTGACAATACTGGCAACGCAACATCACTGCCGTATCGACATTCAGCTTCAATACCGGGCGACCCGACTCAATTCCGCCCTGAAGCCTGAATTTGACTTGACCTTCGTCTGAAGCAAGACTTCCGGCGAGACGACCCAATTCAGCAAGTTTCACCTCACCGGAGAAACTTTCGGCAGCGCGTGCAAAGCGCATGGAATCAAGCATCGGCCGTGCAGACATAAGCCGCACATAATATGCTGTTCGGGCTTTTGTGTCAAAACGAAACTTGGCCGTGAATTTGCAGTGCCACGCACAGACCAGAGCGACAATAACGTATTCTGCGGATAGACTATGGATGTCGCCCTGACCGCCATGTGGCGCCAATACTGTATGCCGCCCAATTTAATTTCGTCATGATCAAAAAAATACTAGTTGCCAACCGCGGCGAAATCGCGGTCCGGATCATTCGTGCCTGTCGCGAACTGGGCATACGCTCGGTCGCGATCTATACCGATGCCGACCGTCACGCTCTGCACGTAAAAAAAGCGGATGAGTCCTACAACATCGGCTCGGACCCGGTCGTGGGTTATCTCAATGCCCATAACATCGTCAATCTGGCAGTCGCCTCGGGGTGCGACGCCTTGCACCCAGGCTACGGTTTTCTCTCGGAAAATCCGGTTTTGGCCGAAATTTGCGGCCGGCGCGGGATCAAGTTCATCGGCCCCTCGCCCGCCGTCATCAGCCAGATGGGCGACAAGATCCAGGCCCGCCAGGCCATGATCAAGGCCGGCATCCCGGTCACCCCCGGTTCCGATCACAATCTTGAGAACGTCGCAGAAGCCCGTTCCATGGCCAAGGACATCGGCTATCCGGTCATGCTCAAGGCCACCAATGGCGGAGGCGGCCGCGGCATCCGCCGCTGCGACTCGGAAGACGATCTGGTCAAGAATTATGAACGGGTCGTATCGGAAGCCAGCAAGGCCTTCGGCAAACCCGAGGTATTCATCGAGAAATGCGTGGTCAACCCGAAGCACATCGAGGTCCAGGTCATCGGCGACAGCCACGGCAACTGTATCCACTTGTTCGAACGCGACTGTTCGATCCAGCGCCGTAACCAGAAGCTGATTGAAATCGCGCCCTCGCCGCAACTAACCGAGGCGCAGCGCGAATACATCGGCAAGTTGGCAGTACGGGCGGCCAAAGCTGTGGGTTACGTCAATGCCGGCACGGTAGAATTCCTGCTCGACAAGGACAACCAGTTCTACTTCATGGAGATGAATACCCGGCTCCAGGTCGAACATTGCATCACCGAGAACATCACCGGCATCGACATTGTCCAGGAGCAGATCCGGATCGCTGACGGCAAGCCGTTGCAATACAAGCAGGACGAAATTCATCACCGCGGCTACGCCATGGAATTCCGGATCAACGCTGAAGACCCGAAAAACGGCTTCCTACCCAGCTTCGGCCGGATCACTCGCTATTACTCCCCGGGCGGACCCGGGGTGCGGGTGGATGCGGCCATTTACTCCGGTTACGTCATCCCCCCCTATTACGATTCCATGTGCGCCAAGCTGATTGTCTGGGCTCTGGACTGGAACAGCGTCGTCGAACGGGGCAAACGCGCCCTGGACGACATGGCTGTCTACGGCGTCAAGACCACCATCCCGTATTACAAGGAGATCCTGGGCAACGACGAATTCCGCTCGGGCCGGTTCAATACCGGCTTCGTCGAAGCCCATCCGGAACTCATCAACTACAATGTGCGTCGGCCGCCGGAACTCACCGCGGTCGCAATTTCGGCCGCCCTGGCCGCGCACCTCGGCATGTAAATCAGGAAGCAGACTGCAATGGCAAAAGTACACGTCTCCGATCTCGTCCTGCGCGACGGCCATCAATCCCTCATCGCGACCCGCATGCGGACCGACGACATGCTGCCGATCTGCGGCAAGCTCGATCAGGTCGGCTTCTGGTCGCTGGAAGCCTGGGGCGGCGCCACCTTCGACGCCTGCGTGCGTTTCCTCAAGGAAGACCCGTGGGAGCGCCTGAAGAAACTGCGTAAAGCCCTGCCCAACACACGGATCAACATGCTGCTGCGCGGCCAGAACCTGCTCGGCTACCGCCATTACGCCGACGACGTGGTGCGCGCCTTCGTCCAGAAATCGGCCGACAACGGCGTCGACGTGTTCCGCGTCTTCGACGCCATGAACGACCTGCGCAACATGCGGATCGCCATCGAGGCGGTGAAGAAGTCCGGCAAGCACGCCCAGGGCGCCATCTGCTATACGGTCAGCCCGGTGCACAGCATCGAATACTTCGTCGACATGGCGAAGCAGCTGACCGAAATGGGCGTCGATTCAATCGCCATCAAGGACATGGCCGGCCTGCTCACGCCCTACACCTCCTATGAACTGGTCAAGGCCATCAAAGGCGTCACCAGCCTGCCCGTGAATACCCACAGCCACGCCACCGCCGGCCTCTCGGCCATGGTGCACATGAAGGCAGTCGAGGCCGGCGCCGACATCATCGACTGCGTCAACTCGGCCTTCTCCGAGGGCGCCAGCCACGCCACCACCGAAAGCCTGGTCGCCGCGCTGCAGGGTTCCGAATATGACACCGGCCTGTCGCTGCCCCTGCTGCAGGAAATCGCTGCCTACTTCCGTGAGGTGCGCAAGAAATACTGGCAGTTCGAGATGGATTCGCACCTAGTCGACACCCGCATACTGACCTCGCAGGTACCGGGCGGCATGATCTCCAACCTGTCCAACCAGCTCAAGGAACAGGGCGCGCTCAATCGCATGGACGACGTCATGCTGGAGATCCCGCGTGTCCGCGAGGACCTTGGCTTCCCGCCGCTGGTCACGCCAACCTCGCAGATCGTCGGCACCCAGGCCGTGCTCAACGTCCTCACCGGCGGCCGTTACAAGTCAGTCACCAACGAAGTGAAGGGCTATCTGCTCGGCCGCTACGGCAAGGCGCCGGGCAAGGTGAACGAGGAAGTGCGCAAAATAGCCGTGGGCAACCAGGAAGTCATCACCTGCCGCCCGGCCGACCTGATCAGCGACGAGTTGGACAAACTGCGTGGCGAGATCGAGGGCCTGGCCAAAACCGACGAAGACGTGCTGACCTACGCCATGTTCCCCGATCTCGGCCGCACCTTCCTGCAGGAGCGCGCAGCCGGCAGCCTGATGCCTGAACCCTTGCTGCCTATCGAGGCGAAAGAAGCCATCGCCTGCCCGGCAGTCTATGCACCCAACGAATTCAAGGTCACCCTGCACGGCGAGACCTATCACATCCGCATCACCGGCACAGGCCACGGCAACGACAGCGAACGCCCCTTCTATGTCCATGTCGACGGGGTATCGGAGGAGGTCCTGGTCGAAACCCTGGACGAAATCGAGGTCAAGACGGGCTCCGCACCAGGTCGTAAAGCCAGCAAAAAGGCCGGTGATTCCGGCGCCAAGACCCGTCCCAAACCCACTCACGCCGGCCACGTCACCACCGCCATGCCTGGCACCATCGTGGATGTCAAGGTCAAGTCCGGCGACAAGGTCAAGGCGGGTGACGGCGTATTGATCATCGAAGCCATGAAGATGGAAAACGAAATCCAGGCAGCCGTGTCCGGCACTGTGGTATCGGTCTTCGTCGCCAAGGGCGATGCCGTCACCCCCGACCAGGTACTGGTCGAAATCCAGCCGGAATGAGACTAGTCCTCGCCTCCACCTCGCCCTATAGACGCGAGCTGCTGGCCAGGCTCGGCGTGCCGTTCGAGGTCGCCGCACCGGACGTCGATGAGACACCCTTCGCTGGGGAATCGCCGGACGACACCGCGCAGCGCCTGTCGCTACTCAAGGCCCGCGCTGTCGCTGAGCTGTTTCCGGACGCACTGATCATCGGCTCCGATCAGGTCGCCCTGCTCGAAGGCCGGCAGTTAGGCAAACCCGGTACGCACGTGAAGGCCGTCGAGCAGCTCAGGTCTATGCGCGGCAAGACGCTGGAATTCCACACCGCGCTGACCCTTCTCAACGCGAAAACAGGCAGCACGCAGACCGCCAACGTACCGGTTCGCCTGGTGATGCGCGAGTACAGCGACGCTCAGATCGAGGCCTACCTGCGCAAGGACCAACCCTACAACTGCTGCGGTAGCGCGCGCAGTGAGGCGCTGGGCATAGCACTGATAGCCCGCTACGAAACCGAGGATCCCAACGCCCTGGTAGGCCTGCCCCTGATCAAACTGACCGAGATGCTGGCCAACGAAGGCCTGGACGTACTGATGTGGCAACCGGCACCCTCTACCTGATCCCCACCCCGCTCGGCGAAACCCCGCTCGACCTGGTCCTGCCCGCGGAGACACAACGCATCGCGGCGCGCCTGGCCCATTTCGTGGTCGAACACCCTAAGACCGCACGCGCCTTCCTGAAGCAGATCGGCACCAAGCTTCCCATCCAGCAACTGGACCTGCAGGAACTCAGCGAACACACCAAGGCCAATGAACTGGCACGCCTGATCCAGCCCCTGCTCGATGGCCTTGACGTTGGCCTGCTCTCCGAGGCCGGCTGCCCGGCGGTCGCCGATCCAGGCGCAGACCTGGTCAAACTGGCCCATCAACGGGGCATTCCCGTGAAACCGCTAGTGGGCCCCTCCTCCATCCTGCTCGCGCTCATGGGATCGGGACTGGTTGGTCAACGCTTCACCTTTCACGGATACCTTCCGGCAAAACCCGAGGAACGCAGCAATGCACTGAAGGATCTCGAAAAACGGTCCGAAAAAGACGATGCCACCCAGGTCTTCATCGAAACCCCATATCGCAACCGCGCCATGCTCGAATCGATCCTGACCAGCTGTCGCAACGACACCTGGCTCGGCCTGGCCTGCAACTTGACAACCGCAGGCGAACAGGTTGCAACGCAACGGGTTGAACAATGGCGTAAACAACACCCTGAAATCGATCGCAGCCCCTGCGTATTCCTGATTCACCGGAGTTGAGATAAATGACATTTCACCATTGCGAAATAAACGCACTTCTATATAATGCGCGCTCCGCATAAGCGCTCGTAGCTCAGCTGGATAGAGTACTCGGCTACGAACCGAGTGGTCGGGAGTTCGAATCTCTCCGAGCGCACCAAGTTTTACAGGTTGAGCAATCAACCTGATCAGGGGCCAAAACCCCTGAAATCAGTAGTTAGGAGTGGTAGTTCAGTTGGTTAGAATACCGGCCTGTCACGCCGGGGGTCGCGGGTTCGAGTCCCGTCCACTCCGCCAACAACACATAACGACTTTCATTTTGGCTTAGAACCCAGTATCCGCAAGG
>JBBIJC010000013.1:0-29281 GCA_037446165.1 Hydrogenophilales bacterium
AGCGACGAAGTCGATTAAATCAGCGTTTCCTTTGGTCGCTGGCTTACTGATTACCGGTGTTCAGAAAGGCCGAAGGCAGAGAGCCGACAACGTTTCCACGCCCGGCTTATGGCTTGATATCCAGTGCATGACGAACACAGGCGCTGAACTCCTGCGGCGTTTGCGAAATGATTTCTTCCGGGATGGCGAACTTTCGGGTCAGACGGGCGAGGCTTTCGAAACCGTAGGACACGATGAACGGACGCATGCCCGAGGCCACCGCTGCGGCATAGTCCTTATGCTCGTCACCACAGGCGTAGGAGCGTGCCGGATTGACCTCCAGCCGTTCGCGCGCAACCTTGAAGAATTGTGTTTTTTCCTGGCGCAGCGGGACGTAATACAGAAAATCCAGGCGCCCGATATCGAGGTCATGCCGAGCGAATAACTTGCCTAGGGTGACTTCCGGTTCATGGGTGACATTGCGAGTCACCATGCCGACCCGAATGTCGGGCGTCGCCAGCAGGTCGCGGATCAGGTTGGCCATATCCGGATACAGCTGCGCCTCTTCCCGGTAGACATCGGTCAGGCTAGCGAGCAGTTCCTTACGGCCGTGCTTGCCGAACTGCTTGGCCAGATTGCGCGGAAACTCCTTGATCCCGCCCAGGTACTTGAACAGGTTGTGCCGTTTTTGAAACCGGTCCAGATCGCCAATATCCATGCCTTGCCGGGCAAATGCCGTGCCGATAGCGGTAAAGGCATCGATCACCGTGCCATCCGCATCGATGATGATCAGCCGGTCCTTGCTTCGGTACATGGGGTTCGACGCACTATTCCACGGTGACCGATTTGGCCAGGTTTCTCGGTTTGTCGACATCGGTGCCCTTGCGCAGCGCCGTGTGATAGGCGAGGAGCTGGACCGGGATGGCATGGACGATGGGCGAAAGCACGCCGGCGTGGCGCGGTGTGCGGATGACGTGGACGCCCTCGGTTTCGCCGAAATGGCTGTCCTGATCGGCGAAGACATAGAGCTGGCCGCCGCGGGCGCGGACTTCCTGCATGTTCGATTTCACCTTTTCCAGCAGCGAGTCGTTCGGGGCGATCACCACCACCGGCATGTTGGTGTCGACCAGGGCCAGCGGGCCATGTTTCAGTTCACCGGCCGGGTAGGCCTCGGCATGGATATAGGAGATTTCCTTGAGCTTGAGCGCGCCCTCCAGGGCAATGGGGTAGTGCAGGCCGCGACCGAGAAACAGGGCGTTCTCCTTGCCGCCGAACTGCTCTGCCCAGAGCTTGATCTGGGGTTCCAGATTGAGGGCGTGCTGGACGCTGCCGGGCAACTGGCGCAATGCCTCCAGATAGGTCTGTTCCGCCTCTGCCGTGAGGTGGCCACGCTGCTTGGCCAGGGTCAGCGCCAGGATGAACAGGGCGCACAACTGGGTGGTGAAGGCCTTGGTCGAGGCCACTCCGATCTCCGCGCCGGCCCGGGTATAGAACACCAGCTTGGAGGCGCGGGGGAGGGCGCTTTCCTGCACGTTGCAGATGGACAGCGTCTGCTCGTGGCCCAACGCCTTGGCCCGCTTCAGGGCCTCCATGGTGTCCAGCGTCTCACCGGACTGGGAGATGGTGACGATCAGCTGGCGCGGATTGGGAATGGAATCGCGATAGCGGTATTCGTGGCCCAGTTCGACATTGCAGGGAATGCGGGCGATGGCTTCCAGCCAGTAGCGGCCGACCAGACTGGCATAGTGGCTGGTGCCGGCAGCCAGGATCAGAATGCTGTCGATGTCACGGAAGACGGCTTCGGCCCCCTTGCCGAACAACGCTGGGTTTACGCCGCCGTCGATCACACCTTCCAGGGTATCCGACACCGCGCGTGGCTGTTCGTGGATTTCCTTCTGCATGTAGTGGTCATAGGGGCCGAGATCGATGGCGTCGGCAGACACCTCCGACAGGCGCTCCTCCCGCTGCACGGTTCTTCCTTCCCGGTCGACGATATGCACCGCGGCACCGGTCACGGCCGCGACATCGCCTTCTTCCAGATAAACCACCCGGCGCGTTTCCGAAAGCAGGGCAGAGACATCCGAGGCGAAATAGTTCTCGCCTTCGCCCAGACCAATCAGCAGGGGGCAGCCCATGCGGGCGCAGCAAAGCAGATCGGGAGAATCGACCGCCACCACGCCGATGGCATAGGCGCCTTGCAGTTCGGCAACGGTCAATCGGGTCGCTTGAAACAGGTCGGCTGATTGCGCCAGGTAATGATGCAGGAGGTGCGCGATCACTTCCGTGTCGGTCTGTGATTCAAACTCGTAGCCCAGGGCCAACAGGCGGGCGCGTTGTTCCTCGTGGTTCTCAATGATGCCGTTGTGGACGACTGCGATCCGCTGCTTGGAGATGTGGGGGTGGGCATTGAATTCGGTCACGCCACCATGCGTTGCCCAGCGGGTGTGGCCGATGCCAAGGTTGCCGGTCAGGTGCTGGGCCTCGACACCGGCTTCCATTTCAGCCACCCGGCCGACCCGGCGCACCCGTTCCAGCTTGCCCTCATGCAATACCGCTGCGCCGGCCGAATCGTAGCCTCGGTATTCCAGCCGCTTCAAGCCCTCGATGATGATCGGGACAATATTCCGCTGGCCTATGGCCCCAACGATTCCACACATGACGTGAGTACTCCCTTACCTGTTTTTTTTCACTGGCCGCTTCCAGCCAGGAATGGTCAGTTGCTTGGCCCGTGACAGGGTCAATTCGCCGGCTGGCGCATCCTTGGTCAAGGTGGTGCCGGCGCCGAGCGTCGCGCCTTTTCCGACCGTAACCGGCGCCACCAGCTGGGTATCCGAACCGATAAAGGCGTCATCCTCGATTACCGTGCGGTGTTTGTTGGCGCCATCATAGTTGCAGGTGATCGTGCCGGCACCGATGTTGACCTTGCGCCCGACGGTGGCATCGCCGACATAGGACAGATGGTTGATCTTGGAGTTGAAACCGACCTGTGCGTTCTTCAATTCGACAAAATTGCCGACATGCGCTTCATCCGCCAGCTCCGTACCCGGGCGAATCCGGGCGTAGGGCCCGATGATCGCATTAGCGCCAATCCGGGCCCCATCGATATGGCAAAAGGGCTTGATTACCACTCCAGCGCCAATCTCGACATCCTTGACCACGCAGTTAGCGCCCACTACCGTCCTATCACCCAGGACCACGTGGCCCTCGAAGATGCAGTTGGCGTCGATCAGGACATCACGGCCACAGTCCAGGCGGCCACGCACGTCCAGCCGGGCCGGATCGATCAGGGTGACCCCGGCCGTCATCAGGGCCTCAGCGACATTGCGCTGGTGCCTGCGTTCCAGTTCGGCAAGCTGGGCGCGGCTGTTCACACCCATGACCTCCCACTCTGACGCGGGATGGCAGGGGAGTATGCGCTCACCTTCTGCAGCGGCCATGCCGATGACATCGGTCAGGTAGTACTCGCCCTGGGCATTGTCGTTGCTCAGCCGGGCCAGCCAGCCAGCCAGCTTGGCGGCAGGCAGACAGAGAATCCCGGTGTTCACTTCCTGAATGGCCAGCTCTTCTGCGCTGGCATCCTTGTGCTCAACGATCCGCTCCACCCGCCCGCCAGCGCCGCGCACGATACGGCCATAGCCTGCCGGCTCGGCCAACTTGACGGTCAGCAGCGCAATGGCGCCCTGGCGTGCTATCAGTACCATCTCGTGCAAGGTTTCCGCCCGGATCAAGGGCACATCGCCATACAGGATCAGGCAGACGCCGGCCATATCCAGATGCGGCACGGCCTGCTGGACGGCATGGCCGGTTCCCAGCTGCGGCTCCTGTAACACCCAGACCAAGTCGCTGCGATCGATGGACTGGGGCAGGGCTTCACCGCCATGGCCATAGACGACGCAGGTTCGTTCTGGACTCAATTGATCAGCACTGGCCAGGACATGGCTGATCATTGGCTTACCGGCCAGGGGGTGCAACACCTTGGGCAAGTCGGATTTCATCCGGGTGCCCTTGCCGGCAGCGAGGATGACTGTGGTTAGGGGTGCGTTCATAGCCGGTGATTATACGAGGCTGAAAATTACAAAAAAGGCAGCCTAGGCTGCCTTTTCGTAATTAACCTGCTCAGTGGTGATGCTTGCGCAGCCTGTCTATGGTGGCCAGCTGGGCCACGGCTTGGGCCAGTTCGGCCTGGGCCTGGGCATATTCCATCGCGCCCGTCCGATTGGTCATCGCTTCTTCGGCCTGCTTTTTGGCCTCCATAACCCGTGCCTCATCCAGATCGGCGCCGCGAATGGCCGTATCTGACAGGATGGTCACCACCCCCGGTTGTACCTCTAGGATGCCGCCCGAGACATAGATCAGGTCTTCTTCGGCCTTGTCCGGCGACTTGATACGCACCGAACCGGGCTTGATTCGGGTCAACAAGGGCGCGTGCCGGGGGTAAATGCCCACTTCACCCATTTCGGCGGGCACCACGACAAATTCGGCGAGGCCAGAAAAGAGTGCCGCTTCCGCGCTCACGATATCCAGGTGGAGGGTCATTGCCATGATGGCTTTTCCTTATCGGTCCATCTTACTGGAGGGTCTTGGCCTTCTCGACGGCTTCGTCGATGGTGCCAACCATGTAGAAGGCCTGTTCGGGCAGGTGGTCGTACTCACCCGCGACGATCGCCTTGAAGGCAGCGACCGTATCCTTGAGGGAAACGTACTTGCCCTGGGCACCGGTGAAGGCCTCGGCCACGAAGAAGGGTTGCGACAGGAAGCGCTGAATCTTGCGGGCGCGGGACACAACCAGCTTATCCTCGGGCGACAGTTCATCCATACCCAGAATGGCGATGATGTCGCGCAGTTCCTTGTAACGCTGCAGGGTGGATTGCACCGCACGGGCCACGCTGTAGTGCTCTTCGCCGACCACCAGCGGATCAAGCTGACGGGAGGT
Source organism: Hydrogenophilales bacterium (assembly GCA_037446165.1). Classification (GTDB taxonomy): domain Bacteria; phylum Pseudomonadota; class Gammaproteobacteria; order Burkholderiales; family Thiobacillaceae; genus Parasulfuritortus. Next base: position 4,913 of record JBBIJC010000013.1, read on the forward strand.
GGAGTCGAGCGGATCCACGGCCGGGTAAATACCCAGCTCGGCGACCTGACGGGACAGCACCAGGGTGGCGTCCAGGTGGGCGAAGGTGGTTGCCGGTGACGGATCGGTCAAGTCATCGGCGGGCACGTACACGGCCTGGAAGGAGGTGATGGAGCCGGTGCGGGTAGAGGTGATCCGTTCCTGCAGGGCGCCCATCTCGGAGGCCAGGGTGGGCTGATAACCCACGGCGGACGGCATCCGGCCGAGCAGGGCGGACACTTCGGTACCGGCCAGGGTGTAGCGGTAGATGTTGTCGACGAAGAACAGCACGTCGCGGCCTTCATCGCGGAAATATTCGGCCATGGTCAGGCCGGTCAGGGCGACGCGCAACCGGTTGCCCGGCGGCTCGTTCATCTGGCCGTAGACCAGGGAAACCTTGTCCAGCACGCCGCCGTCCTTCATCTCGTGGTAGAAGTCGTTGCCCTCGCGGGTGCGCTCACCGACGCCGGCAAACACCGAGAAACCCGAGTGCTCGACGGCGATGTTGCGGATCAGTTCCATCAGGGTCACGGTCTTGCCCACGCCGGCGCCGCCGAACAGGCCAACCTTGCCGCCCTTGGCGATCGGCATGATCAGGTCGATGACCTTGATCCCGGTTTCGAGGATCTCGACCGCCGAGGCCTGGTCGGCATAGGCCGGGGCGGCACGGTGGATGGGCATGCGGATCTCAGCGCCGACCGCGCCCTTTTCATCCACCGGTTCACCCAGCACATCCATGATCCGGCCCAGGGTGGCCTGGCCAACCGGCACCTGAATTGGCGCGCCGGTATCCTTGACCGCCATGCCGCGGCGCAGGCCGTCGGTGGAACCCATGGCAATGGTGCGCACCACGCCGTCGCCGAGCTGCTGTTGCACCTCGAAGGTGAGGGCGGGACTATCCATCTTGACGGCATCATAGACTTTGGGCAGTGCCCCGCGAGGGAACTCCATGTCTACCACCGCACCGATGATTTGAACGATTTTTCCTTCGGTCATCGCAGTATTTCCTGACAAGTTTTCAATCTTTTAAACGGCCGCGGCGCCCGCCACGATCTCGCTGAGTTCTTTGGTAATGGCGGCCTGCCGGGTCTTGTTGTAGACCAGCTTGAGCTCCTCGATCACGGTCTTGGCATTGTCCGAAGCGGACTTCATGGCCACCATCCGTGCCGACTGCTCACAAGCCATGTTCTCGGTCACTGCCTGGTAGATCATGGCTTCGACGTAGCGCACCATCAGGCCATCCACGACGCCTTTCGCTTCCGGCTCGTAGATGTAGTCCCAATAGGTTTCCTTCGGCTCGGGCTCGGCGTAGAGGGGCAGCACCTGGTTGAAGGTCACTTCCTGCTTCATGGTGTTGATGAAGCGGGAATAGATCAGGTACAGCGCATCAATATGACCATCCTTGAAGTTGTCCAGCATGACCTGAACCGGGCCGATCAGCTTTTCCATATGCGGCGTGTCGCCCAGGCCCGTGACCTGGGAAACGATATTGGCCCCCAGACGTTGCATGAAGCCCGAGCCCTTGTTGCCGATGGCCGTGACATCTGCTTCGATCTTCTGGCCATCCCAGTCCTTCATCTTGTTCAAGGCCAGACGCATCGCGTTGGTATTGAGCGCGCCACACAGGCCTTTGTCGGTAGTCACTATGATCAGGCCGACTCGCTTGATTTTTTCGCGCGACACGACGAACGGGTGCTTGTACTCGGGATGGGCATGGCTGAAATGGGCCGCAACCTGCGCAATTTTTTCGGAATAGGGACGGGCGTGCTTCATCCGTTCCTGCGCCTTGCGCATTTTGGAAGCGGCCACCATTTCCATGGCCTTGGTGATCTTGCGCGTGTTTTCCACGCTCTTGATCTTGGTACGGATCTCTTTTCCGGCGGCCATCGTTCAGTTCCGATCAGTAGGCGGCCGAGGCCTTGAAGTCCTCGATCGCGGCAGACAACAGCTTCTCAGCATCTGCATCCATATCCTTGCTGTCCTCGATCTTGAACATCAGATCGGCATACTTGCCCTTTAGGAAGGACTGCAGGGCGGCCTCGAAAGCCAGAACACGCTTCACTTCCACGTCGTCCATATAACCACGGTTGACGGCGAACAGGGTGACTGCCATTTCGGACACGCTCATCGGCGCGTATTGGGCCTGCTTCATCAGCTCGGTCACCTGCTTGCCGCGTTCCAGCTGCTTGCGGGTCACTTCGTCCAGATCGGAAGCGAACTGGGCAAAGGCAGCCAGCTCGCGGTACTGGGCCAGAGCCAGACGGACACCGCCGCCCAGCTTCTTGATCACCTTGGTCTGGGCAGCGCCGCCGACGCGGGACACCGACAGGCCGGCGTTGATGGCAGGACGGATACCCGCGTTGAACAGGTCGGACTCCAGGAAGATCTGGCCGTCGGTAATGGAGATCACGTTGGTCGGCACGAAGGCGGATACGTCGCCGGCCTGGGTCTCGATGATGGGCAGGGCGGTCAACGAACCGGTCTTGCCCTTTACCGCGCCGTTGGTCTTCTGCTCGACGAAGTCGGGGTTGACCCGGGCCGCACGCTCCAGCAAGCGTGAGTGCAGGTAGAACACATCGCCGGGGTAGGCTTCGCGGCCCGGGGGACGGCGCAACAACAGGGAGATCTGACGGTAGGCCCAGGCCTGCTTGGTCAGGTCGTCATAGACGATCAGGGCATCTTCCCCGCGATCGCGGAAATATTCGCCCATCGTGCAGCCCGAGTAGGGCGCGATGAACTGCATGGCAGCCGGATCAGAGGCCGTCGCCGCGACAACGACGGTGTGTGCCATGGCGCCGTGCTCTTCCAGTTTGCGCACCACGTTGGCGATCGACGAAGCCTTCTGGCCGACGGCGACATAGATGCACTTAACGCCGGTACCCTTCTGGTTGATGATCGCGTCGATGGCGACGGCGGTCTTGCCGGTCTGACGGTCGCCGATGATCAGTTCGCGCTGGCCGCGGCCGATCGGCACCATGGCATCGACCGACTTCAGGCCGGTCTGCACCGGCTGGGAAACGGACTGGCGGGCAATCACGCCGGGGGCGATCTTTTCGATCGGGCTGGTTTCGCTGCAGCTGACCGGGCCCTTGCCGTCGATCGGCTGGCCGAGGGCGTTCACCACGCGACCGAGCAGCGCCTCGCCAACTGGCACTTCCAGGATACGGCCGGTACATTTGACGATATCGCCTTCGGAAATATGTTCATATTCACCCAGGACCACGGCGCCGACGGAGTCGCGCTCCAGGTTCAGGGCCATGCCCATGGTGTTGCCGGTAAACTCCAGCATCTCGCCCTGCATGACCTCGGTCAGGCCATGGACGCGGACGATGCCGTCGGTGACGGAAACCACCGTCCCCTGGGTACGGAGCTCGGTGCTCGATTCCAGGTTCTGGATCTTGCTTTTGATCAGCTCACTGATTTCAGACGGATTGAGTTGCATTTTGACTCCAGAATTCTTAATCAACCTATCAGGGTCGCGGCCATGCTTGCCAGCCTGCCACGTACCGACGCATCCATAACTTCATCGCCAACCTGGATCACCACGCCACCAATCAACTCGGCATCGACCTCCTGTGAGGCGCCGATCTTGCGGCCGAACTTGGTTTCCAGTTTCGCCATCAACCCGGCCATCTGCTCTTCAGTAAGCGGAAAGGCGGTGGTAATGCGGGCTTCCAGCACACCTTCCTGCTCAGCCTTGAGCTCTTCGAACATGCGCATGATTTCAGGCAAGCTGCCGAAGCGCTTGTTTTCCGCCAGCAGCCGCACGAAGTTGACCGCTTCGGCATTGAGACGGTCGCCGCAAACGGCGACGATGACATCGGCCACAGTATCCGACGGAACGGCGGGGTTGCCTGCCAATTCGGCCACCTGCGGGTCAATCGCCACCTGGCTAGTCAGTGTCAGCGTATCGGACCAGGCCTGCCAGTTGTTGCCTTCCCTGGCCAGCCGTGCTACGGCTTCGGCGTAGGGGCGGGCAATGGTGGTGATTTCAGCCATGATCAGAGCCCGCTCTTGATGACTTCGAGCAGATCCGCATGGGCCTTGGCGTCCACCTCGCGGCGCAGCACCTTCTCGGCACCGGCAACGACCAGTTCGGCCACATGTCCGCGCAACTGCTCGCGGGCACGGAAAACGTCCTGTTCCATCTCGGCACGGGCCGCGGTCAGCATCCGCTCGCCTTCTGCCTTGGCGGTATTCTTGGCCTCATCGATGATCTGGGCCGAGCGCTTTTCTGCCTGGGCGATGATCTCAGAGGCACGAACCTTGGCATCGTGCAATGACTCGGTCGCGCGCTTGGCGGCCAACTCCAGCTCATGCTTGCCTCGGTCGGCGGCGGCCAGGCCGTCGGCGATCTGCTTCTTGCGGGCTTCCAGGGCACCAACGATGGGCGGCCAGACGAAGCGCATGCAGAACCAGACAAACAGGGCGAACATGATCGCCTGTGCGATAAGGGTTGCATTGATATTCATGCGTTGCCTTTCTTGCCGGTTAGCGGGCGAGGTCGTGTGATCAACCGGCCACCGCGAACAGGACGTACATGGCCAGACCGACGGCGATCATCGGTACCGCATCGACCAGACCCATGACGATGAAGAACTGGGTGCGCAGCATCGGGATCAGTTCGGGCTGGCGGGCGGCGCCTTCGAGGAAGCGGCCGCCGAGGATGCCGATGCCCACGGAGGCGCCGAGGGCGCCCAGGCCCATCATGATGGCGCCGGCGATGAACAGCAGTGCTTGTACTTCGGTCATGGTGATCTCCTAAAGATTAAAGTCGAAAGTAAGAATCTGGTTAATGGTGTTCCTGATGCGCCATATCGAGGTAGACGATGGTCAGCGTCATGAAGATGAAGGCCTGCAGGGTGACGATCAGGATGTGGAAGATGCCCCAGCCCAGCGAGAGCAGGATCTGCGAGCCGAACAGGGTCGCGTTGCCGGCACTGAAGCCGGTCCAGGCCGCACCCATCAGGGCGATCAGGATGAAGATCATTTCGCCGGCGTACATGTTGCCGAACAGTCGCAGGGCCAGGGAAACCGGCTTGGCGATCAGGTTGACGCCTTCCAGGAAGAGATTGAAGGGCAGGCCAAACTTGCCGAACGGCTGCAGGGTCAGTTCGCCGACGAAGCCTCCGATACCCTTCATCTTGACGCTGTAATAGAGCACCAGCAGGAAAACCGAGATGGACATGCCGAAGGTGGCGTTGGGATCGGTGGTCGGCACTGCCTTCAGGTAGGGCAGGCCCAGACCTTCAGCGACCCCTGGAATCCAGTCGATCGGCATCAGATCCATGAAGTTCATCATGAAAATCCAGACGAAGATGGTCAGCGCCAGCGGGGCGACCATCGGGTTGCGGCCAGTGAAGGAGCCTCGCACGCTGCTGTCGATGAACTCGATGATCCACTCGACGAAATTCTGGCCACCGGAGGGAACGCCGGTTGACGCCTTCTTCGCGACCCGACCGAACAGGAAAATGAACAGCGCGCCCAGCACCAGCGAGATGCCCAGAGTATCGAGGTTGAAGGCCACGAAGCCCATGTCCTTGGCCTCTTGCGGCGAATGGGCCAGAGTCCATGTCTTGGCCTGGAGGATCTCACCATCATAGCGCTTATAGCCAGCAGGCAACTTGCCGTAGGTCAAGTTCTGCAGGTGGTGCTTGATATATTCGGTTGAAGTGTGCGCTTCCGCGGACATGCTCAAGTTCTCTCACGCAGAGCCATGCTTGCTGTTATCCCGGCAAGCTGGCCGATCAAAAATCCTGTCAGCATGGCTAAAGGCTCCGATCTGACCAACGCAAACCAGAGCACAAGCAAAATGCCGACAACAAAAAACCGTTCCAGACTGGAACGGTAAAACCCCTTCAGATGCTTCTGGACATCGCAGTGATAGTCCTTGGCGCCAGCACGCCAGCGCCATAACAACAGGGCCGTATTGGCCAGCGCCGCCCCACCGCCATAAAGTACTGCCAGCGCCACCGCAGCTCCACCCAATACCAGTCCAGCCAGGCCTGCAGCGCCAACCGCACCTGTCTGCCACAACATCGCGCGGCGCAGGGAAATCAACATTAGTCCTTCATGATATATAAAAGTGCATACCTATTGCAAATCACTAATATCTTCATCAATGGAACTGATTGCCTGGGTGAGAGGCATTCCTTGCCCATTTTCGAGTCAGAAACATTGCTTAACGAATCCGTTTCAGTATCTCATCCAGTTGATCAAGGCTGCCGAAAGCCACCATCAGGCGTCCCGCCCCCTTGCGATTGGCGCTTATCTGAACCTGGGTCGCCAGCTTTTCCGACAAGCTTTCTTCCAGCCGGATTACGTCCCTATCCTTGGCTGCCTCTTTCTTGGCGGTCGCCGGTTTTAGCAAACGCGCCACCAGCCGCTCTGTTTCACGCACCGACAGCGCATGTTTGCTCACCTCATGGGCCGCTTCGACCTGCTTGGTATTGGTCAGGGCCAGCAACGCCCGGCCATGACCCATATCCAGCTGGCCCTCCATCAGCATCCCTTGCACCGGCTTGGCCAGGTTGAGCAGACGCAGCATGTTGGTCACTGCGGTCCGCGAACGGCCTACGGATTCGGCCACGCCCTGATGGGTCATATCAAATTCATTGATCAGGCGTTGCAGGCCCTGCGCCTCTTCCAGCGGATTCAGGTCCTCGCGCTGGATGTTCTCGATCAGGGCCATTTTCAGCGCCACATCGTCGCTGACTTCGCGCACCAGCACCGGAACTTCCCGGAGACCCGCCATCTGGCTCGCCCGCCAGCGTCGTTCGCCGGCGATGATTTCATATTTGCCGCTGTCGATCAGTCGGGCCAGGATAGGCTGCATCAGGCCCTGAGCCTTGATCGATTCGGCCAGCTCGTTGAGCGCGTCCGGGTCCATATGGGTGCGCGGCTGGTATTTGCCGGGGGTGAGGCTTTCCACCGGCAAGGTCAGCAAACGTTCTCCCGATTGGGTTTCGCCCTCGGACAACAGGGCATCCAGTCCGCGCCCCAAGCCTTTCAATTTGACCATCATGCCTCCTTCGGCGTTCTGCGTTTGATGATTTCGGCCGCCAGTTGAAGGTAGGCCTGCGCGCCCTTGGAGGCGCGGTCATAGGCCAGCGCTGACAAACCATAGCTGGGCGCCTCGGCAAGGCGTACGTTGCGAGGAATCACCGTGTCGTAAACCTTGTCGCCGAAATGGCGTTTGAGTTGTTCCGATACCTGCTGGGCCAGGGTATTGCGCGGATCGAACATGGAGCGGAGCAAGCCCTCGATCTCGATTCCCGGATTGAGTCCGGTCTTGACCTTGCGCACCGTGTTGACCAGATCCGACACACCCTCCAGTGCGTAATACTCGCACTGCATCGGGATCAGCACCGCGTTGGCAGCGGCCAGGGCGTTGACGGTCAGCAGATTGAGCGCGGGCGGACAGTCGATGAGCACGAAATCGTACTCCTCGGCGACCTCCGCCAACGCCTCCCGCAGACGAAACTCGCGCTCGGGTTCGTCCACCAGTTCCACTTCGGCACCGGCCATGTCGCGGTTCGCCGGCAACAGGTCATAACCCGCCCGGTCCGCCGTCTTGCGCACGCTCCTGACATCGGACTGACGCAACAGGACATGGTAAACAGTGCGTTCGCAGGCCTGCTTTTCGACGCCGCTGCCCATTGTCGCATTGCCCTGCGGGTCCAGGTCCACCAAGAGCACGCGCCGCCCCTGGCTGGCAAGTGATGCCGCCAGGTTGACCGCTGTGGTGGTCTTGCCGACTCCGCCCTTCTGGTTGGTGATTGCCAGGATATGCGCACCTCTTTTTTTCATGCCGACTCCAGAATGATCAGGTGGCGCTCGGCCTCCAGGCCAGGAACATGCAATTTGACATCGCGCTTCAACCGGGCGCCTTTCAACTGCGCTATCTCCTCGTTTGGATATAGTCCCTTCATCGCCAGCCACTCTCCGCCCGGGGCCAGCAGGCTTGCGCTGACCCTGACAAATTCAGACAACTCGCTAAAAGCGCGGGAGATGATCTGAGGGTATTTTTCGGCCGGGTTCAGGTCCTCCACCCGGCCATGCACGACCTTGATATTGTTCAGTTTCAGGCCGATCGCCGCTTGCTGCATGAAGGCGCACTTCTTGTGGCTGGCATCGATCAGGGTCACCTGCAATTCCGGCCGCACGATCGCCAGGGGAATCCCCGGCAATCCGGCTCCGCTGCCTACATCCAGCAGGCGTTCTGCCGAGATGTAGGGTGACACGGCCAAGCTGTCCAGCAGATGATGGGTCAGCATCCGTTCCGGTTCATGGATGGCCGTCAGGTTGTAGGTCCTGTTCCATTTACCGAGCAACGCCAGATAGTCCAGCAGGCGAGCCTGGTCTGCCGCACTGATCTCCAGCATCATTGCGGTCAACGCTTCGTTCAACCCAGTTCCCGGAATCATGCGATTTTGTCCTCGCGCACGCGTTCGCTCCGCTTGAGATGAACCAGCAACACCGAAATGGCGGCGGGCGTCACCCCGGAAATGCGCGCCGCCTGCCCCAGCGTCGCAGGCCGGGCCTGGCTGAGTTTTTGTCTGACCTCGATGGAAAGCGAGGCAATGCCCATGTAATCAAGCGTTTCCGGCAGGAACATTTCCTCAAATTGCCGCTGCCGGGCGATTTCTTCCTGCTGTCTGGCCACATAACCTGAATATTTGGCCTGAATCTCCAGTTGTTCCCGCACCGCCGGTTCGGACAGGCCTGGACCGGCTTCCGGCAAGGTCATCAGGCTTTCATAGGACACCTCAGGCCGGCGCAACAGATCGAACAGGCTATATTCGTGTTCGATCGCCTTGCCCAGCACCCGCAACGCATCCTGTTGCGGCAGCCTGTTCGGCTGAACCCAGGTACTTCTCAGTCGCTCGGACTCCCGAGCAATGGCCTCGCGCTTCGCTTCGAAACGCTGCCAGCGCTCATCGTCGACGATGCCCAGCCTGCGGCCGGCCTCGGTCAGACGCAGATCGGCATTGTCTTCACGCAAGCTGAGCCGGTATTCGGCCCTGCTGGTGAACATGCGGTAAGGTTCCGAGACCCCACGGGTGATCAGGTCGTCCACCATCACCCCAAGATAGGCCTCGTCCCGGCGCGGCCACCAGGCCTCCTTGCCCTGCGCCGACAGCCCGGCATTGAGGCCCGCCAGCAGTCCCTGCGCCGCAGCTTCCTCGTAACCGGTGGTGCCGTTGATCTGGCCGGCGAAGAACAGACCGCTGATTGCGCGTGTTTCCAGGCTTGGCTTCAAGCCGCGCGGGTCAAAATAATCGTATTCGATGGCATAGCCGGGGCGCAGGATATGGGCGTTTTCCAGGCCCTGGATCGAGCGAACCAGGGCCAGTTGCACGTCGAATGGCAGACTGGTCGAGATGCCATTGGGGTAGAACTCATGCGTGGTCAGCCCTTCCGGCTCCAGAAAGATCTGGTGCGAGTCCTTGTCGGCGAAGCGCTTGATCTTGTCTTCGATGGACGGGCAGTAACGCGGTCCCACCCCCTCGATGACACCGGTATAGAGCGGCGAGCGATCCAGCCCGCCCAGGATGATGTCATGGCTGCGCTGATTGGTCTGCGTGATCCAGCAAGGCAGTTGCCGCGGATGCATCGCCACATCACCCATGAACGAAAACACCGGCTCGGGAGTGTCGCCCGGCTGCTCCTGCATCTTCGAGAAATCGATGCTGCGGCCATCGATCCGGGGCGGTGTACCGGTCTTCAGACGGCCAACCGGCAAGTCCAATTCACGCAACCTTGCCGCCAACGATACCGAAGGCGGGTCACCCATCCGACCCGCCGGGAAATGCTCCAGACCAATGTGGATCAGGCCCGCCAGAAAGGTGCCGGCGGTCAGAACCACGGCCCGGCCATTAAATGTAACGCCCAGTTGGGTCCTGACCCCGGCCACCCGATCGCCCCCCAGCACCAGATCATCCACCGCCTGCTGGAACAAGGTCAGGTTTGGCTGGCTTTCCAATCGGGAGCGAATGGCTTGCTTGTACAGAATGCGATCGGCCTGGGCCCGGGTCGCGCGCACCGCAGGTCCTTTTGATGAATTCAACGTCCTGAACTGGATGCCCGCCTCATCCGTGGCCAGCGCCATGGCGCCGCCCAGCGCATCCACCTCCCGCACCAGATGCCCCTTGCCGATACCGCCGATCGACGGGTTGCATGACATCTGGCCCAGAGTCTCGATGTTGTGGCTGAGCAGCAGGGTCTTGACCCCCATGCGCGCACACGCGAGCGCCGCCTCTGTCCCGGCATGACCACCGCCAACCACTATCACATCAAAATTATCTGGAAAAATCATCAACTTACCTGAAGTTACCGGGACCAAGCGGGAGCGGCATTCTACGCAAATTCTCGCTTTGTTTCACGTGAAACACTTGATCGCCATGACATCAATCATGGCTCAGCCGTTCTGCGCATTCGTATGATAGGGCGAAATCCACACCGACCACTTTCATATGCAAAACAAACTTGCTCCGCTGTCCTTTGCCTTCATGAATGAAGACCACGCCCATGCGCTGGACCAACTGGTTGCCCTCGCCGTGGCAATCCAGGCCTTTCCTGACCGGCAGAACGAGCTCAAGACCGGCTTTCTGGCATTCCTGAGCCACAACCGCGACCATTTCATGCGCGAGGCGGAGGCAATGCGTGCGAGCGGGTAGCCAACTGGCTGGCTGGCCATCAATCAGGGTAGCCGTTTCTTCCCTCCTGATCCTGACCCCAGCTAAATCAGCGATTGCTAACATAATTGACAGGTTTTATTACACGGGTCCAACATGGCCATCCGCCTCGGAGAAAGGTGGCTGTTACAACGACGTCAATGATGAGGATGGGGCCATGGATAAGCACTTGTGTTTCGCCCGTACCGAAAAGGGCCGTGAGGAGTTGCTGGGCAGCGCCCACACCCTCAAGCCACGATCGCGCCAAGTGCTTTTCCTCGTGGCCGACAGCATCAGCGTTGCCGATCTGAAGGAAAAACTGCCCACCTGCCAGGAACTGGAAAACATCCTGGAGCAACTCTGGGAAGGCGGTTATATCGGACAGATCAAATCAAACAAGCCACTCGGACTGACTGAAGCCGACATGCCGTCCGGCCCTCCCCTCGAAGCGGCACGACGGGTTGCCCTGCGCATCCTGGCTTCCCTGGCCGGCGAGAAATCGCCGGTGTATCTGCAAGTGCTGAACGCCGCTGATATTGATGCCTTGATTCAGGCGGTCAGTCACGGGAAAAAGATGCTGGCCGCCGTTGCCTCTGCCTCTCAGGCCACCATCTTCGAACAACGCGTTCTGGCCATCCTGAAACCGCTCATGGCCGGGGCGGCGCCACAAATCAATGGCATTGCTTCGGCCAAGATGCGCGCCTTGGAAATTGTGACCTCCCTGGTCGGTACCCGCTCTCCGGTTTACGCCAAAGTGGACTCCTGCCAAAACCGGGCCGACCTGATTGAAGCCGTCAGCGCCGGGAAAAAGGTCATTGCTGCTGTTGCATCGGCTTCGCATGCCCAGCGTTTCGAAGCCGACGTATTGTCCTTGCTGGAAAATCACTGACCCTGGCTCAGGCGTGCTGATAAAGCTTGTGGTAGAGCCCGCCTTTTTCCATCAGGCTGCTGTGATCGCCTTCCTCCACCACCCTGCCGCTCTCGAACACCAGAATACGGTCCGCCTGCTTTACCGCCGACAGGCGGTGCGCAATGATCAGGGTGGTTCGGCCTTTCAGAAACCCGGCCAGTGCGCCATGCAGCAACCTTTCGGTCTCGGTATCCAGGGCCGAGGTGGCTTCATCCAAAATGACGACCTTCGGTTCCGAGAGCATCATGCGTGCGATCGCCAGCCGCTGGCGTTGCCCGCCCGAAAGGCGAACCCCGTGCCGCCCGACTATGGTCTCCAGACCGTCTGGCATGGTTTCAACCAGGTCCTTTAGCTGGGCGATTTCCAGTGCCTGCCAGAGCAGGGCAGCCGAGTATTCCCGGCCCATGGCCAGGTTGTCCCGGATGCTGGCATTGAACAGGACCGGGTGCTGCAAGACCACGCCCACGTTATCGCGCACCATGGCCCAGCCAGTCTCCCGAACCGGCACTCCGCCATAATATATTTCGCCCGAGCTCGCTGGATACAACCCCAGCAGGGCCTGTACCAGGGTCGATTTGCCACCCCCCGACGCACCGACCAGCGCGACCTTTTCTCCCGGCGCCACGCTGAGGCTGACTTGATCGAGAACTGGCTCTCCTTCCCCGTATGAAAAGCTCACTGCATCGAGTTTCAGGCCAACCGTGTCCCGGCCCTGGAACGGGTTTTCACCACTGCCGCCCTCCTCCACGGAATCGAGCGCCAGTAATCCGTTGACTCGCGCCATGGCGCCGTTGGCGGCAAACCAGGCATATTGCATATTGATGATTTCCTGCACCGGCGACATCATGAACCAGAGGTAGCCGAACACCGCCAGCATCTCGCCGATAGTCAGGTTGGAGTAAAGCACCATCAGCATGGCCAGAGCGCGGAAGGCATCGAATCCCGCCAGGAAAATGAAAAACGACACCCGGTTCATCGCCTCCGACTTCCAGGCAAAGGCAGCAGCATGCCGGCGAATATCCCCTGCCCGATCCATGACCCGCGCCAGATAATGCTGTTCACGATTCATTGCCCGAATCTGGGAGAGCGCATCCAGGGTCTCGGTCAAGGCCTCCTGAAACACCTCGAATGCCGAGTTTTCCCACTTCTTCAACTCCTTGACCCGCTTACCCAGCCGGGTCGAGAAGCCGATAACGACCGGATTGAGCAACAGGATGAACAAGGCCAGTTGCCAGTTCATCCAGAACAACACGATGGCGACTCCGAACAAAGACAGGACCGCGACCAAAAAGCCTGAAATCGAGGCACCCAGAAACGTATCCAGCGCGTTGATATCGGTCACGAAATGGGAAGCCACCTTGCCCGAGCCCAGCGTCTCGTACTCGGACAAGGCAATTCCGGACAGCCGTTGCAACATGCTGCACCGGATGCCGTACACCACCTCCTTGGCTACCAGCGCAAAGGTCCGGCTTTGCCAGACATTCAACACGATTGCAATCAGCCGAAGCACGATCGTCAGCAGCAAGGCCGCGCCAATGAATAACAAAGGCCCATGCCAGGCCACTGGAAACAAGGGCCCGACTGTAGCCATGAACCGACCTGGATGATTCAACAGGACCTCGTCCACCAATACCGGCAGAATCAGCGGCACCGGTACCGCCGCCAACACCGCCAGCAACGCAGCCAGGTTGCCCAGCAGCAGCTGGCGCCGGTGTTTTGCAACTTCCTGCCGGATGGCCCGCCATGACAATGTTTGCCGAGCCGAAGCCATATTTTCATCCAAAGAATCAGGCATTGTTTTCAAATGAGTTTTTCGCATATAAAGTAAGACATGTCTCTCTGAAGGGGTCCATCATGTTCGCAAGTTCGCCCATAAGCCCAATGAAAACAGATGATTCCCACAGCATGCTTGAGTTGCGCTACCCGCATATCGTAGAAGGATTGCTCAAGGTGTGGAACAGCCCGGAGGCAACTGAACACTATCTGAACTCGGTGCTGGTTGATGACCGGGATGATCGCAAGGGATTGCCGGAGGAAGTCTTCACCGAACTGATGTACTTGTCAGACTTGAACTGGAAGCGCACTCATTTCAATGCCGACGGTGTGCAGATCACCGCCACCGGTTTCAGTTTCGGAGGGCTTTAGAACGGCTTCACTTGCCTATGCAAAAGCGGCTGAATATCTCGCCCAATAGATCATCCGCGGTATATTCGCCGGTTATCGACGAAAGCGCCGTTTGCGCGAGGCGCAGTTCTTCGGCAAAGAGTTCCAGTTGACTTAGTGCATCACGCGATTGCCCGATATGTATAGCGGCATCGCGCAAGGCTGACAAATGCCTTCGCCGGGCCATAAAGGCGCCTTCGCCGGCGCTCTGCCAGCCGGCCAGTTCCAGCAAGCGCTGCCTCAGCAGATCCAGGCCCGCGCCTTGTTTGGCGGACAGCCAGATTTCATTGCCATTGGAAGCCAACCGGGCGAATTCGCCGGTCAGGTCGATCTTGTTGTGTACGGTCAGTCGGGGGATGGCCGGCAGACGCGCCAATATCACCGCTTCCCGCTCGCCGATGCCATGGCCGGCATCGACCAGCAACAAGGCGACATCGGCCTGCTCGACCGCCTTCCAGGTCCGTTCTATGCCGAGCATCTCAACCGGGTCACTGGTTTCCCGAAGACCGGCGGTATCGGTGACATGGAGCGGAATTCCGTTGATCTGGATGGCCTCGCGCACCGCGTCGCGTGTCGTTCCCGCAATCTCGGTCACAATGGCCGCTTCATAGCCCGCCAGTTGATTGAGCAGGCTGGATTTGCCGACGTTAGGCTGGCCGATCAGGACGACATTGAGGCCTTCACGCAGTAGCGCGCCCTGCCGCGCTTGGGTCCGTACCTGGGCCAGCCTGGATTCGATGGCGTCTAGGTGACCGCGGGCATTGGCCTTTTCCAGAAAATCGATTTCTTCTTCCGGGAAATCCAGAGTGGCCTCCACCAGCATCCGCAGATTGATCAGTGCGTCGACCAAGCCATGTATCTGGTGGCTGAATTCACCGGTCAGGGAACGAATGGCCGAACGAGCGGCCTCCTTGCTCTGCGCATCGATCAGATCGGCGATGCTTTCGGCCTGCGCCAGGTCAATCTTGTCGTTGAGGAAGGCCCGGCGACTGAACTCACCGGGCTCGGCGAGCCGCGCACCTAGTTCCAGACAGCGTTCCAGAATCAGTTGCAGGACCTGCGGGCCGCCATGGCCCTGCAGTTCCAGAACGTTTTCGCCGGTGAAGGAGTGCGGCGCCTGAAACAAGAGGGCAATGCCTTCGTCCAGGGTCTCCCCGTCAGCCCCCTTGAACCGGGCGAAGCGGGCCTGACGAGGCGATAGGGAACCGCCTGCGATGTTTTCAATAAACGGGGAAAGATCCGGTCCGGAGACCCTGACCACGCCGATACCACCCCGCCCCGGGGCGGTGGCGATGGCGGCTATAACGTCAGTTTTTGGCGGGTTTTCCATGACCGGCGCGTTCAATCAGATGGTTGATGCGCCATTGTTGCAGGATCGACAGGACGTTGTTGGACAGCCAGTAAAGCACCAGTCCGGCCGGGAAGAAGAAGAACATGACCGAGAATGCGATCGGCATGTACATCATCACCTTGGCCTGAACCGGATCAGGCGGCTTCGGTGACAGCCGCTGCTGGATGAACATGGTCGCCGCCATGATCAGGGGCAGGACGTAGTACGGGTCAGGCTCGGACAGGTCATGTATCCACAGCGCAAATGGCGCCTGGCGCAATTCCACCGCCGACATCAGCGCCCAGTACAGCGCGATGAAGACCGGGATCTGGACCACGATCGGCAGGCAGCCACCCAGAGGATTGATCTTTTCCTCCTTGTAGATCTTCATCATCTGCTCGTGCAGCTTCTGCTTGTCGTCGCCGTAACGCTCCTTCAGGTGCTGCAAGCGCGGCGTCAGCTTGCGCATCTGCGCCATGGACCGATAGCTGGCGGCAGACAGCGGATAGAAGGCCATCTTGACGATAACCGTCAGCAGGATGATTGCCACACCCCAGTTGTGAACAATGCTGTTCAGCCAGCTGACCAGCAGGAACAAGGGGTAGGCAATGATGGTGAGCCAGCCGTAATCGACCACATGCTCCAATCCGTGGGCCAGCACCTTGAGCTTCTCCTGGTCCTGCGGGCCGGCGTAAAGCCGCATGTCCACAGTCTTGGTCTCGCCCGGGGCCAGCTTGATCGCGGGCATGATCATGCCCGCGCTGTACTCGTCGTTACCCAGTGCACGGGTGTAGAACTCACGCTTGGCATTGTTGGCCGGGTCCGGAGTCATCCAGGCCGCAACGAAATGGTGCTGAACGATGCCGATCCAGCCATCCTGAGCTGTCTTCTGGTAGTCCTGCTTGCCCTTCTCGATATCGGTAAAGGCAATTTTCTGAAACTTGCCCGCCTCGGTATACATGGCCGGCCCGGTAAAGCCACGGACATAGGAGGACTCGCCGTCAGGTTTCTTTCCATCGCGCTGAAACTGGAAATAAGGAAAGCCCTCGACCGCAACGGTACCGGCGTTGTGAACCATATAGTTCACATCGATAACATAACTGCCGCGGTGAAAGATGTAGGTTTTGACTACTTCAACGCCGGCCGATACTGCCTTCATGCTGACCTTGAGGTCATTTTCGCCGGTCTTCAGGTCATATTCGCCAGGTTGAAGTTCATACACCGTCTTGTGACTGGCCAGACCAGTGCCGACAAAACCTGATTGCGCAAAATAGCTGTGGTTATCGCTTTCCTCGAACAGCTTCAGCAGCTTGGCCTTGTCCACATCCTGATGATAAGCGTCCAGGGTAAGGTCGCGCAGATCACCGCCGTTGGCGTCAATTACGGCCGTGATCAGGTCGGTCTTGATGACTGCGCGGGCGCCCTTGGCGGTCTGTCCGGAAATCTGGCTGGGCTTGGCGGATGGCTGCAATTCCTGGCCCGGTGCTGGCAACGCCGCATCCTGGGCTTGCTGCTGAGCGGCTTGAACCACCTGGGCCGGTTTCGGATGGTTGTAATCCTCCCAGGCATTCCACAGCATCAGCAGGGAGAAGGAAAACACGACAAAAGCGATAAGGCGCTGAAAATCCATGTTCTACCCGTTCATTTAACTAGAGGGGGCTGCTATGCGGGGCTTAGCCGCCGCTTTAAACAATGCCCATTCAGCTCGATACTCGGCGCTGAGCCCGGCTGTCTTCACCCGAACGACCACATCCAGCCCGCCAAGTTCATGTTGACTGAGCCGAAAGGCTTCTCTTATGGCCCGTTTGGCCCGGTTCCGGTCCACTGCCCGGACAAGCACCCGCTTGGGTACCACCAAACCCAGCCGGGAAAGCCCCAAGCCATTCTGGCGAAAGAATATGTCTAGATGAGTTTCACGCAGAACACGCTTGAAACGAAAAACGGATGAAAACTCATCCGCTTTTCTGAGTTTGCTATCCCAACCGAAGGTATTGCCCTGTGTGGCAAGGCCCCCCGGGTGCATCCCGGCGTCAGACGGCGAGACGCTTGCGGCCCTTGGCGCGACGTGCATTGATCACTGCGCGGCCACCCTTGGTTTTCATGCGTGCGCGGAAGCCGTGGGTGCGTTTACGGCGAACGACGGAAGGCTGATATGTGCGTTTCATGGTAAATCCTAATGACTACAGTACGGAAAAGCCCCGCATTAGACCTTTTAAGCCCCTAATTTGTCAAACTTTTTACCACTCTGGGTCAGGTCCGCCGATGCTACAATTGGGGCCGCACAAATTCATCCTGATTTTACTCAATCAAACCCCACATGCACGATTTCTGGACACACTGCCTGGGCTATTTCCAAACGAAGCTCAATGCCCAGCAAGTGAACACCTGGATCAAGCCATTAAGCATCAGTTGGGAAGCCGACCAGATCAAGATCATCGCGCCCAACCGCTTTGTCGCTCAATGGGTGAAGGACAGGTTTCTTGCCGACATAGAAAACCTAGCCCAAAGCTATTTCAACAAGCCCGTCTCCTTCCTGGTTCAGGTTGATAGCAAAGCCAAGATAGAACCAACTCCGGTCGATCCTGCCATATCAGAAACGGCTAGCCCCACTCCTGAAAAAACGCCGGTCAGTGCTAAATCCATCTCCTCCGAATCGAGACTGAACCCCCATTTCACCTTTGACAGTTTCGTGCGCGGCAAGGCCAATGACCTGGCCCGCGCAGCCGCCCTGCAGGTCGCCGAAAATCCCGGTTCCGGCTACAACCCCATGTTCGTCTACGGTGGCACAGGGCTGGGCAAGACGCACCTTATCCAGGCCATCGGCAACAACATGCTGGAACACAATCCAAAAGCATGTGTTCGTTACATCCATGCCGAACGTTACGTGACTGACATGGTGAAGGCCTTCCGGCACAAGTCCTTCGACGACTTCAAGCGAAAATACGACAACCTGGATATCCTGCTCATCGATGACATCCAGTTTTTTGCCGGCAAAGGACGCACCCAGGAAGAGTTTTTCTACACTTTCAATAACCTGATCGAGTCCCACAAGCAGGTCATTATCACCAGCGATACCTTCCCCAAAGACATGGAGGGCATCGAGGAAAGGCTCAAATCCCGGTTCAGCTGGGGCCTGACGGTCATGCTTGAGCCACCGGAACTGGAAATGCGCGTCGCCATCCTGCTCAACAAGGCACAACAGGAAGGCGAAAACCTCAATGAATCAACGGCCTTTTTCATTGCCAAGCAGGTCCGCTCCAATGTCAGGGAACTGGAGGGCGCGCTAAAGCGGGTCATGGCCTACGCCCGCTTCCACAAACAGCCCATATCAGTCGAATTGGCCAAGGAAGCGCTGAAGGATCTGCTTGCCGTGCAAAATCGCCAGGTTTCGATCGAAAACATCCAGAAAACCGTCGCTGACTATTACAAAATCAAAGTTGCCGACATGTTTTCCAAGAAACGCACCCGTATCCTGGCCAGGCCGCGACAGTTGGCCATGCACTTGTCCAAAGAGCTGACCGATCTTTCTCTGCCTGAAATCGGCCAATCCTTTGGCGGCCGTGATCACACCACGGTACTGCACGCGTGCCGGAAGATAGAAGAACTGAAAAACGCGGACCCGGTGCTCAGAAAAGACTACACGCTGTTGATGCAGGTACTCACTGGTTAAGCTGTGGATAAGCACCTTATAAGTTGTGGGCAACTTTAATAATTAGCCACGCCCTGCAACTTATGCCCAATCCATCCACAACCTTACCAGCGTTTATCCACAGCTTTTAAGATGTTATAATTGATTGATTTTAATTGATATTAAAGAGTTATTCAGGTATTTGCCTACTACCTGTTATTACCAACGGAAAGAGATAACATGCTTGTTCTAAACTGCCTGAAGGAAACTTTGCTCAAGCCGCTTCAATCAGTTGTGGGCGTAGTCGAACGCAAACACACCCTCCCCATTCTTTCAAACATTCTGGTCGAAAACAGCGACGGCAGGACTGCATTGGTCGCAACCGACCTCGAATTGCAGATAACCACCTGGATGGAAGGAAAAGCGGAGCAGGACACCACCTTCACCGTATCGGCCCGCAAGTTGTTGGACATCACCCGTTCATTGCCGGATTCCACCTCGATTTCCCTGGATATCAACAATGACCAGATGCGGATTCAGGCTGGCAAAAGCCGCTTCAATCTGCAGACCTTGCCCGCCAAGGATTTTCCCAAGCTGCAAATCGGCGAGGGCGAGGGAGTCAACTTCAAAATCGGTGCCGGAAAACTGCGCAACCTGCTGGCCATGGCGCAATACGCGATGGCGGTTCAGGACATTCGGTATTACCTCAATGGCATGCTGTTTCAGTTGCAGAACGGAAAACTGGTGGTCGCCGCTACCGATGGTCATCGTCTCGCAGTGGACTCGATCTCACTGGAAGAGGAAACAGACAAGACCATGGAGTTGATTCTCCCGCGCAAGACCGTGATGGAACTGATCAAACTGCTGGGTGAAGGGGAAGAGGTCGTCACCATCCAGGCGGGCAGCAATCAAGTTGTATTCCGCCATCCGGACTTTGAATTGCGGAGCAAGGTGGTCGACGGAAAATTCCCGGACTATCAGCGTGTCGTACCCAGTGGTTACGAAAAGACATTTGTCATCAGCCGACAACGACTGCACCAGGCATTGACCCGTGCGGCAATCCTGACCAACGACAAGTATCGTGGAGTCCGCTTTGCCATGACCGCAGGAAGCCTGCGCATTGCCTGCAGCAACAATGAGCAGGAAGAGGCGCAGGAAGAGCTGGAAATTGATTACACCTACGAACCGCTCGATATTGGCTTCAACGTTCAATATGTCCAGGACGTCCTGAACAACCTCGACTGCGAGTCCGTGCAATGTGCATTTGGCGATGCAAACAGCAGCATGCTGATCACCATACCGGGTGAAGAAAACTTCAATTATGTAGTCATGCCGATGCGCATTTAGGCCTATCTTGACCCTGGCAGTAACAAGCTCCCGATCGAAATCACAGCCTGTTCCTCATAGAGCAGGCTGCCGATTGTTTCACGTGAAACCTACCTGAGTAAGCAAAGATGTCCGACAACTACGACGAATCCAGTATCCAGCAACTCGAAGGTCTGGAGGCGGTGCGCAAACGCCCCGGCATGTACATCGGCGACACTCAGGATGGGACCGGCCTGCATCACATGGTGTTCGAGGTGCTCGACAACGCCATCGACGAGGCCCTCGCCGGTTACTGCGACGACATCAAGGTCATCATTCATTCCGATGGCTCGATTACCGTGACCGATAACGGCCGTGGCATCCCGGTCGGTGTGAAGATGGACGACAAGCACGAACCCAAGCGCTCGGCGGCCGAGATCGTCATGTGCGTGCTGCATGCCGGCGGCAAGTTCAACCAGAACAGCTACAAGGTGTCGGGCGGCCTGCACGGCGTCGGCGTGTCCTGCGTCAACGCCCTGTCGCGCTGGCTCCGGCTGACCATCCGCCGCGACGGCAAGACCTATTTCATGGAATTCCACCGCGGCGCCACCCAGGACCGCCACATCGAACTGGTAGACGGAGTCGAGACCTCGCCCATGAATCTGATCGGCGACTCGACCCACAACGGCACCGAAGTGCGCTTCCGTGCCGACGAGGAGATCTTTGGTACTGTCGATTTTCACTACGAAATCCTCGCCAAGCGGATCCGCGAACTGTCCTTCCTCAACAACGGGGTCAAGATCGAACTGATCGACGAGCGCGACGGCCGCCAGGAAAACTTCGCCTTCTCGGGCGGCGTGAAGGGCTTCGTCGAATACATCAACCGGACCAAAACCGTCCTGCATCCCAACGTAGTCAACGCTGCAGGCGAGAGCATCATCAACGGCGTCACCATCAGCGCCGAGGTCGCCATGCAGTGGAACAGCGGCTATCAGGAACAGGTGCTTTGCTTCACCAACAACATCCCGCAGTCGGATGGCGGCACCCATCTAACCGGCCTGCGCGCCGCGATGACCCGGATCATCAACAAATACATCGATGAACACGAGATCGCCAAGAAGGCCAAGGTAGAGATCACCGGCGACGACATGCGCGAAGGCCTGGCCTGCGTGCTCTCGGTTAAGATGCCTGACCCGAAGTTCTCGTCCCAGACCAAGATGAAACTGGTTTCCAGCGAGGCCCGCCAGGCCGTCGAAGACGTGGTCGCGGCCAAGCTGTCCGAATACCTGCTCGAAAAGCCTGCCGACGCCAAGATCATCTGCGCCAAGATCGTCGAGGCCGCGCGCGCCCGCGACGCCGCCCGCAAGGCGCGCGACATGACCCGGCGCAAGGGTGTGCTTGATTCAGCAGGGTTGCCTGGCAAACTGGCAGATTGTCAGGAAAAAGATCCCGCACTGTCAGAACTATACCTGGTCGAGGGCGACTCCGCCGGCGGCTCCGCCAAGCAGGGTCGCGACCGCAAGTTCCAGGCCATCCTGCCGCTCAAGGGCAAGATCCTGAACGTCGAGAAGGCCCGCTTCGACAAGATGCTGTCGTCCCAGGAAGTGGTCACCCTGATCACCGCCATGGGCACCGGCATCGGCAAAGACGACTACAACCCGGCCAAGCTGCGCTACCACCGCATCATCATCATGACCGATGCCGACGTCGACGGCTCGCACATCCGTACCCTGCTGCTCACCTTCTTCTACCGCCAGATGCCCGAGCTGGTCGAGCGTGGCCACATCTACATCGCCCAGCCGCCGCTGTACAAGGTAAAGCAAGGCAGGAACGAGACCTACCTCAAGGATGATTTCGAGCTCAAACAGTATCTCCTCAAGGCCGCACTGAATGGTGCGGAGCTGCTGCCTGAACAAGGCGTGGAGCCTCTGCCACGGGAAACATTTGAAGAGATAGCCCGCCAATACCTGGTTTGCGAAGCCATCATCGAACGGCTATCGCGGCGCATGGATTACGACGTCCTGTATAGCCTGATGCACATTCAAGCCGTTTCCCTGGGCAGCGAAGCGGAGGCCAACGCAGCCGCAGAAAAGATACAAACAGAGCTGAAAAAACTGGGACCGGTCAGCGTCACGCCCATGGTCGGAGAACATGGCTGGCGACTGGACATCACCAAGATGCGCCACGGCATAGGCCTCACCAGCCACCTGGACAAGGAGTTCCTGGCCAGTGCAGATTATGAGCAGATCAGGCAGACCGCCGGTATCCTGACTGGCCTGCTCAAGGAAGGTGCGGAAATCCGCCGTGGCGAGGCAAAGGCAGCCGCATACGATTTCAAGCAGGCGCTGGACTGGCTGCTGGAAGAGGTAAAAAAGACTATGGGTATCCAGCGCTACAAGGGCCTCGGAGAAATGAACCCCGAGCAACTCTGGGAAACCACAATGGACCCACAAGTACGCCGCCTGCTCAAGGTCCAGATCGACGACGCCATTGCCGCCGATGCCATCTTCACCACGCTGATGGGCGAAGAGGTGGAGCCCCGCAGACATTTCATCGAAACCAATGCCTTGGGCGTGCGGAATCTGGACGTTTAAGATTTTGTCGGGTGACACAGAAAGTGAAAACTGTGCCAAGTTCGTGAATAAAGGCCCCTGGAGGGGACTTTACCTATAGAAGCAAAATCCTTACTGGTAATGAGCACGTCGCATCACAGCACCAGCACAGCACGATAGTCATTCACATTGGTCATGGTGGGGCCGGTCGTGAGCAACGCGCCCAGTGCCGAAAAATAGCCATGTGAATCGTTGTCGTGCAGATAGGACCGGGCATCCATGTGTGCGGCGCGTCCCCTGGCCAGAGTATCGGGGCCGATGAATGCGCCAGCGTCGGTTTCGGTGCCGTCGATGCCGTCAGTGTCCGCCGCCAGGGCGTATACGCCATCCAGCCCGTCCAGCATGATCGCCATGGCAAGGGCGAATTCGGTATTTCGTCCGCCCCGCCCCATGCCGCGTACCGTGACCGTGGTTTCGCCGCCGGACAGCAGGGCGACCGGCGCGGGCCAGGGGCTGCCGTGTTGCCGAACCTCGCGGGCGAGGGCGGCGAAGGCGCCGGCCACTTCGCGGGATTCGCCGGTCACCGTGTCGCCCAGGATCACCGCCTTGATGCCCTGTCGTTCGAAATAGTCCGCGGCGCCGAGCAGGGCGGTGCGGCCGTTGGCAATGACCCGGCTTGTCACGCGGTCGAAACAGGGCGAGCCGGACTTGGGCGTGTCCGGGATGGCGCCGGCCGCGCCTCGTTCAAGGTGGTGCTGGACGGCGGGCGGCGGGGTGATCTGCCAGTGGGCGAGCACGGCCAGGGCATCGGCAAACGTGGTGGGATCGGGCGCGAAGGGGCCGGAGCCGATCACGGCGGGGTCGTCGCCGGTGACGTCGGAGATCATCAGGTAGCGCACCGGCGCCTTGCACGCTTCGGCCAGCCGGCCACCGAGGGTGCGCGACAGGTGCTTGCGCACGCAATTGATGTCGGCGATGGGGGCGCCGCTCAGGAGCAGGGCGCGGGAGACGGCGGCGACGTCGCCGAGGGCCAGGCCTTCGGTCGGCAGGGTGAGCAGGCTGGAGGCGCCGCCCGAGATCAGGGCGAGGATCTGGTCTTCCGGCCGGGCGGTTTGCACCCGATGCAGGATCGCTTCGGCCGCAGTCGTGCCGGCCGAGTCAGGCAAGGGGTGGCCCGCTTCGACGACCCGTATCCGCCGGGTCGGTTGGGCGTAGTCGTAGCGGGTGATGACCAGGCCATCCAGGGGTGCGTCGACCGGCCAGTGCGACTCGACCGTCGCGGCCATGGCGGCGGCCGCTTTGCCGGCGCCGACGACGAGGGTGCGGCCGGCAGGCAGAGAGGGCAGGTGCGCGAGCAGGATTGTCTCGGCCTGTACCGTCGCGACGGCGGCCTGGAACGATCCGCGCAGGAGTTCATCGATGTCCATGGCCGGATTGTGCGCCAGGACAGCGCGGCAGGCACCTGCCCCTGCCGGGCCTCAGCGTGAGACGAGGTAGGCGCGCCAGCTGCCCAGGGCGGTAATGTCCTCGGCGCCGTCGGCGGCGGCCGCTTCGCAGACGAAGCCCTGCACCCAGCCGCCGTCCGCCAGCTTGACCATGCCGATGCCCAGCGGCGCCGGGATGCCGGCGACGAAGGAACCGAACTCGCTGGCCGGCAGCTCCCAGATTTCCATCTCGATCGCGCCACCGCCTTCGGCCACCCGGACCATGCCGGGCCGATGGGGCGGCCCGCCGGGCAGGGCGTAGAACCTGTAGTCCGGCGCCGATTTCACGGCCGCGACCAGGCG
>JBBIJC010000013.1:29381-32223 GCA_037446165.1 Hydrogenophilales bacterium
GCCGGCACCGCCGTCGCGGCGTAGTCGAGCAGGTTCATGAAGTTGGTGTAGTAGCCGAGGTTGCTGTTCAGCCGGATCGGGTCGGCCTCCAGCTCGGCGATGGTGTAGATCGTGCCGGCGGTCGGCATGAGCACGCAGTCGACCGCGCTCAACAGGGCGTCGCACTGGCGCTTGTAGGCCTTGAGCCGGTAGCCGTATTCGTAGGCGTCGGCCGCCGACCAGCGCCGGGCACCGCCGACGATCTCCCGGATGACGGGCAGCGGCGCCTCAGGGTTGGCCTCGAAGAACTCGCGGATGGCGGCATAGCGCTCGGCCACCCAGGGGCCTTCGTAGAGCAGCCTGGCGGTGTCGAGGAAGGGCTGCAGGTCGAACTCGACGCACTCGCCGCCGAGCGACTCGATGCGTCGCACGGCCGCGCCGAACAGGCGCTCGGCCTCGGTGTTGCCGAAGAAATTCAGTTGCTCGGGTTTGGGGATGCCGACCTGGAAGGCGGCCGCGTTGCCGAAGTCGAAGCCGTGACCGGCGACCTTGCGCGAGAAGGCGTCGGCCGGGTCGTAGACCGCGGCGGCCATCGTGACCGCCTCGGCGTCCTCGGCGGTCAGGGCGAAGACCGAGATCGTGTCGAGCGAGCGGCAGGCCGGCACCAGGCCGGTTGCCGACAGCCAGCCGAGGCTGGGCTTGTGGCCGACGAGGTTGTTGAACGCGGCCGGCACCCGGCCGGAGCCGGCGGTGTCGGTGCCCAGGGCGAAGCTCACGTAGCCCAGCGCCACGGCGACCGCCGAGCCGGAGCTGGAGCCGCCCGAGATGTAGTCCGGGTTGAAGGCGTTGCGTCCGGCGCCCCAAGGCGAGCGGGTGCCGTTGAGGCCGGTGGCGAACTGGTCGAGGTTGGTCTTGCCGATGGGGATCGCGCCGGCGTCGATCAGGCACTGGACGACGAAGGCGCTGCGCTCCGGCGTATAGGCGTATTCGCGGCAGCCGGCCGTGGTCGGCACTCCGGCCAGGTCGATGTTGTCCTTGATGGCGAAGGGGATGCCGTAGAGCGGCAGGGCTGCCGGGTCCTTGCCTTCCAGGGCTTGGGCGTAGGCGCGGATGGCGGCGTCGGACAGGCGCTGGATCCAGACCCGGTTCGGGTCTTCGGCGGTGCGGCGGATGATCTCGTCGGCCAGGGCGGTCGGGGTGAGGCTGCCGGCGGCGTAGGCGGCCTTGAGGCCGGCGATGTCGAGGCTCAGGCTGTTCATTTCGTTTCCTCAATGACAAGCAGATCCTGGCCGGCCGATACCGCGCCGCCTTCCTTGCAGAACAGATGGGTCAGCACACCGTCGCAGGGCGCCGCCAGGGCGAATTCCATCTTCATCGATTCGACGATGACCAGGGTCTGGCCGGCCTTCACCGTGTCGCCGACCTTGGCCTCGATCTTCCACACCGAACCGGCGACGTGGCTGGCCACCGGGCGGGCGTGCTCGGGCAGGTCCAGTTCGCTGTCCGGGCCGGCCTCGGCGACGGTCTCGTCGGTCGTCATCACGTCCTGGCCGGCGGCCTTCCAGCGCTCGCGCTCGGCCTCGAACGCAGCCTGCTGGCGGGTCTTGAAGGCGGCGATGGAGTCGGCGTTGTCGGCCAGGAACCGGCGGTATTCGCGCAGGCTGAACCGGGTCGGCTCGACCTTGAGCTTGAACCGGCCGCTGACAAACTCCTCGCGCAGCTTGAGCAGCTCGTCCTGGCCCACCGGGTAGAAGCGGACCTGGTCGAAGAAGCGCAGCAGCCAGGGCTTCTCGAAGTCGGCGGTGACCCGGTGCCGGTTCCACATCTGGATGGTGCGGCCGACGAATTGGTAGCCGCCGGGGCCTTCCATGCCGTACACGCACATATAGGCGCCGCCGATGCCGACCGCGTTTTCCGGGGTCCAGGTCCGGGCCGGGTTGTACTTGGTGGTGACCAGGCGGTGGCGCGGGTCGAGCGGGGTGGCCACCGGTGCACCCAGGTAGACGTCACCGAGGCCCATGACTACGTAGCTCGCCTTGAAGACGATGTTGAACACGTCCTCGATCGAGTCGAGGCCGTTGATGCGGCGGATGAACTCGATGTTGCTCGGGCACCAGGGCGCGTCCGGGCGCACCGACTGCATGTACTTCTCGATGGCGAGCTTGGTCGCCGGATCGTCCCAGGACAGCGGCAGGTGGACGATACGGGAGGGCACCGCCATGTCGTCGAGTGGCGGCAGGTTCTCTTCCAGCGCGACCACGGCGTCGAGCAGGGTGGCCTGGTCGACGGCGCGCGGGTCGAAGTGGACCTGCAGCGAGCGGATGCCCGGCGTCAGGTCGAGGATGCCGGGCAGGGCGGCCGCCTTCACGGCTTCCATCAGGGCCTGGATGCGGAAGCGCAGCTCCATGTCCAGGACCAGCGGGCCGAGTTCGAACAGCAGGCTGGCGTCGCCCGACTGGCGCACCACCAGGTCGGGCTTCTCGCCTTCGGATTTCAGGTGGCGCAGCACCGGCGAGCCGAGCGGCGCGTGTTCGGCCGGCAGCGCGGCCTGGGCCGGCTGGTCGAGCGCGGCGATGGCCGCGTCCTGGGCCTGCTGCATTCTGTTGGCCTGCTCGCGGGTCAGGCGCTTGAAGCGCACGGTGTCGCCCGGCTTCAGCTGGCCCATCTTCCACAGCTCGGCCTGGACGATGGTGGCCGGGCAGACGAAGCCGCCCAGCGAGGGGCCGTCCGGGCCGAGGATGACCGGCATGTCGCCGGTGAAGTCGATCGCGCCGATGGCGTAGGCGTTGTCGTGGATGTTGGACGGATGCAGGCCGGCCTCGCCGCCGTCGGTCCGCGCCCAGTGCGGCTTCGGGCCGATCAG
>JBBIJC010000013.1:32323-34047 GCA_037446165.1 Hydrogenophilales bacterium
GACTTGGAGCCGAGGTAGTCGGGCACCTGGAAGCCGCCCGCCACCGCGAGATAGGTGCGCAGGCCGGCGCCTTCGATCCGGCCCAGTTGCAGCACCGAGCCGGCCTTGACCGGATAGGCGCGCCAGTTGTCGATGGCTTCGCCGTCCAGCTTGGCGGCCATGCCGGCGCCGCCCAGGGCGATCACGCTGTCGCAGTTGAATTTCAGGGTCGGGCCGGCGGCGGTCAGTTCCAGCGCGGCGGCGCCTTCGGCGTTGCCGACCAGGCGGTTGGCCAGGCGCATGGACAGCGCGTCCATCGGTCCCGAGGGCGGCACGCCGACGTCCCAGTAGCCTGTGCGGCCGGGCCAGTCCTGGATGCTGGACTGCACGCCGGGTTCCAGCACGTCGACGGTCGACGGCCGGTAGTGGAAGCCTTCCAGCATGCGGGTGATCTGCTTGCCGGCGATGAAGTCGGGATAGGCCAGCACCTGGGCCAGATAGGTGCGGTTGGTCTCGATGCCGGAGACGACCGACGCGTTCAGCGCGGCGATCAGCCGGGTGCGCGCCTCCTCGCGGGTCGCGCCAGTCGCAATCAATTTGGCCAGCATCGGGTCGTAGTTGGGCGGCACCACCGTGCCGTCCTGGACCCACGCATCGACCCGGATGTCGGTCGGGAAGCGGGCGGCGGTGAGCAGGCCGGCGCTGGGCTGGAAGTTCTTGTTCGGGTCCTCGGCGTAGAGGCGGACCTGGATCGACGCGCCCTTCGGTTCGATCCTGAAGCTGTCGAGCGGGGCCAGGTCGCCGGCCGCCTGGCGCAGCATCCATTCGACCAGGTCGACGCCGGTGACCTGCTCGGTGACGCCGTGCTCGACCTGCAGGCGGGTGTTCACCTCCAGGAAGTAGAACTCGCCGGTGGCCGCGTCGTAGACGAACTCGACCGTGCCGGCCGAGCGGTAGCCGACCGCCTGGCCGAGACGCACGGCGGTGGCGAGCAGATTGGCGCGCTGGGCATCGGTCAGGCCGGGGGCCGGGGTCTCTTCCACGACCTTCTGGTTGCGCCGCTGCACCGAGCAGTCGCGCTCGCCCAGGGCGACCACGCCGCCCTTGCCGTCGCCGAAGATCTGCACCTCGATGTGGCGCGCCTTCTCGACGTATTTCTCCAGGTAGATGCCGGCTTCCTTGAAGTTGGCGCGGGCCAGGCGGTCGACGGAGGCGTAGGCCTCGGCCAGCTGGTCCTCGCTCCAGATCAGGCGCATGCCGATGCCGCCGCCGCCGGCGGTGCTCTTCAGCATGACCGGGTAGCCGATGCGGCGGGCCTCGGCCTGGGCGTGGCCGACATCGGCCAGCAGGCCCGAGCCGGGCAAGAGCGGCACGTTGTTCTTCTCGGCCAGCTCGCGCGCGGTGTGCTTGAGGCCGAAGGCGCGCATCTGGTCGCCGGTCGGGCCGACGAAGGCGATGCCGGCCGCGGCGCAGGCGTCGGCAAAATCGGGGTTCTCGGAGAGGAAGCCGTAGCCGGGATGGATGGCCTCGGCGCCGCATTGCCTGGCGATCTCCAGGATCCTGTCGGCGCGCAGGTAGCTCTCGGCGGCGGGGGCCGGGCCGAGCAGATAGGCCTCGTCGGCGTCGAGCACGTGGCGGGCGCCGGCGTCGGCCTCGGAGTAGACGGCGACCGAGGCCGCGCCCAGCTTCTTCAGGGTGCGCTGGATGCGGCAGGCGATGGCGCCGCGGTTGGCGATCAGGACTTT
>JBBIJC010000014.1:0-33750 GCA_037446165.1 Hydrogenophilales bacterium
CGCGCAATTATCGAGGCGCAAAGAATACTGCAGGATGAACCTGCGGGCGATGGCCGAACTCCATCCTTAACGCACTACATTTGCAACTTGCTGCTGTGATCCAAAATAGCCGCCGCCAGAAGGCGGCGGTTTTGAAATCATCGAAGACGTTCAGGCCCTTTTGCGGCGTGCCAAAAAGCCGACCAGGCCCATACCCAATGCCATGAGCGCGTAGGCATCGGCTTCTGGTATCGGCGCGGCAGCTAGGGTGACGTTGGTGTAAGTGCCATCGAAGCTATAGCCAGCGGCCACGCCGTTGATCTGGGTTTCGCCGATCAGCTTGAGGAAATCCGCATTGGCCGTGAAGTTGCCCTGGAATCGGAAAGCGTAGTCCGGGGAAGTGCTGGCCAGGTAATCGATGATGTCCAGGCTCAGACCGTCGCCCACCATACCCAGGCCGTTGAAGGTGAGAGAAGTCGAATCCAGGTCGATCTTCGAGCTGCCGCCCAGGATCAGGCTGGCGAAGCTCTGGCCGTTTGCGCCGCCCGCGTTGGCGATTTCCAGCACGCCGCCGTTCAGGTTCAGCACGCTGCCCGCGGCAATGCGGTTGGCGCCACTGAGGATCATGGTGCCGCTATCGATCTCCACGCTGGCGAAATTCGTGATCGTGCCGGATGAATAGGAGAAGCTGTTGCTGGTGCCGAGATCGAGCCTCATCGTGTTCGTGCCGCCGACACCGCCGCTGATATTGCCAATAATGGACGCCTGGCTGCCGGTGATGACGAGTGTGAGGTTGCCGCTGCCGCCAGTGATCGCATTGCCGCTGCTGGAACCATCGATGACGCCGGCGTTGTTGATTGTGACGTTGTCCGCCGCGGTCAGGATGGCCGGCGCCATCGTGCTACCGGTCTGGATGAGGCCGCCGACCTGGTTGTTGATCGTGTGGCTGAAGCCGCTGGCCAGCCCCGAACTAAACGTAATGGCGGAATCGGAGTCACCGAGGATAGTGCCGCTGTTGGTGATCGTGGTGGCCGCGTAGGGTGCCTGGATGGGAATGGCATTGCCGTTGGCATCCTTGTCCACGCCGGCGATGGTGATGCCGCGACCGATGGCGGTGGTGTTGCCGCTGGCGACGCTGCCCTGGATGAGGCCGGTATTGACGATGGTGCCGCCGCCTACGGTGACGCCTTCGCTGTATTCGATGGGCTGCACGCCGTTGACGGCGGGGCCACCATAAGCGTTGATCGATTTGATGGTGCCGCTGTTGGTCAGGTTGACCAGACCATCCACATCGACGCCGTCACCATCGTGGCTCTTGCCATCGCTGATGTTGTGGCCGTTGCCGGTGATCGTGCCGGCGTTGATGATGGTCACGACTTCGTTGCCGTTGATGCCATCGATGTTGATGCCGGAGCCGTTGTCGCCCTGGATGGTGCCACCGAAATTGTTGGTGATCGTAATCGCATAGGTGCCAGCACCGCTGGTATTGCCGCCGGTGATGCCGTGGCGTCCGCCTTCGATCAGGCCGCTCGCCGAACCGCTGAAGGCGTTGACGATGGTGATGCCGCTGTTGCTCTGCGCATCGATGCCGTCGCTGGAAGAGCCGGTCGTGGTCGTGGATTTGATCGTGCCGGCGTTGTAGACGAATCCGTTGACACCAGGCCTCACGGAGTCGGCTTCAGAAGCCTGGATCAGTCCCGTCGAATAATTGGTGACCACATTGCTGCCGGAAGTGATGTTGCTCCAGTCCACCGCCTGGTTGCCATTTCCTGACGGATTGAGAGAAATGATGCCCCCGTAGTTGTCGAGGGTCGCGCCGCCAGTGGTCGTCGGGGTGATGCGCAGTGTATCGGCGTCCGCTGTGCGGATGAGCGCCCCTACGCTGTTTGTGATCCCCAGGCTGAAGGTTCCTGAATTCAGGAGGATGCCGCGACCGGTTCCTGTCTGGATGATCTGGCCACTGTTCGTGATGGTGCTGTTTCCCGTCACCGTGATCGGCACGGTTGAACCACTGAGTGTCAGCGAGCCAGTGGAGGTGATGATCCCGGCTCCAGAAAGCGTTTGCGCCGAAGTACTGGCCGTACTGATCGTGAATCCGGCCGCAAACGCCGAGCCCGCGCTAAATGGCAGCACGGCGCCCAATATCATCAGGTTAATCAAAAGATTGGAGGGGAATTGAGCAGGTTTTCTGGACATGGGAGGCACCGGTTGGGTTGTATGGCATTCAGAGAAGGCGCAAGGCGGGTATAAAAAACCGCCGCGCAAAGGCGGCGGCGATCAAAGCAACTGTTGAATGGACTCAGACTTTGCGACGACGCGCCAGGAAACCGACCAGACCCATACCCAGGGCCATCAAGGCGATGCTGTCGGCTTCGGGGACGGGTGCGACGGTGTTGGGGAGATACACCACGCCGCGGAAGGCTTCGTTGTTGGTGGTACCCAAGCTGACCAACGTGGTGGCGGTGCCGTTGATGGTGGCATCCCATCCGGAGGTATCGGTGATGGTGACCAGCTTGCCGCCGCCGCTGGCGCCCGAGCCGCCCAAGCCTGTGGCGAACAGTTCGACCTGGCCATTGACCACTTCGCCGGTCAGGCCACGGTAGGCGTCGCTGCCCGTGCTGATCTGGCCGTTGGCGACCCAGGTGCCGCCCACCAGGGAGTACTTGATGATGCCGCCGGCGGTGCCGGAGGTGTCATCGGCCACGTAGAGGGTGTCCATCCCGGCCACATTGTTGTTCAGGTCAGCCATGAAGAAGGAATACTGAGAGCCAGAGCCAGGAATGCCAGTCAGGCCCGTCATGGCCTGATTCGTCGTGGGCAAGCCCGTACCCACCTTTTCGATATGGGCTGCAGTACCCGAACCGGTCGAGGAATACAGCTGGCCGCCAAAGATTTCGAGCTGGCGGTTGTTGGTGATGGTGCTGCTGACGGTGGTCATGGTGCCGCCATTGCCTACCGTCGTGTAGACAACTCCAGTGTTGGCGCCGGCGACCCACAGGTCGGTGCCGTTGGTACTCACGGCGGTGCGGATGTTGTTGGTGCTGAAAGTGTTTAGCACAGTGCTGGTGTCGGCAACACCTGTGGCAACGTTCACCACGCCGACGGTGCGCTTGACGCTGGCGGATGTGGTGCTGGCGATGCCGGCAGTACCAGTCGCGGCGTCGTAACCGGTGAGCACCAGATACTTGCCGTCGGTGGACAGGGTCAGTTCGCCTTCGGAGGTGGCGGTGCCGCTGGCGGTCAGCATGTGGTTGCTTCCACTGACGCTGGTGGGCATGGCGACCGACTGCACCAGGGTGCCAGCCGTGGTGTACTCGTCCAAGTAGACCGCGGTGGCGGCGCTGGTCAGACTGCCCGTGCCGGTGCCAACCCGGTAGATCACCAGATCGCCGGCGGTGAAGGCAGCGGCCTGAGCCGCAGCAGACACAGAAATGGCCAGCAAGGCGGCCGACAGGATGCTCAGTTGCTTGTTCATGTTGATTCCCCAATTAAGTTTTCGAATCCAGCCTCAGCCGCTGGCGATGAATCAGACTGCAAGTTAAAGCACTTCATTTACGATTGTTGCGTACAAAAAACCTCCAAAAGCCAGCCAAACGGCTGTTAGGCCACCAGGCCAGATCAGTCGCGGCAGGAATGCCGGTCGCGCATCTCCTGGGCGGCGCGGCTGCGCTGATCACGATCTCTCGGGTCGCAGCTCTGGTCATCGGGCGCGCAGGCCTGGCTCCTGAACGGATGCGCCTTGGCCAGAGCCACCGGGCGCGCCATCTCCATGGCGTTGAATAGCGCCGAATCCTGCTTGAGGAAGGTATGCAGACGGGCATTCGAGCCTTTCTCTGCCTGGCTGCCATCGTTGCCGGCAGCGAGCTGCGCGTCGTCCGCACGGGCCCAGGTCGGCGCCGACATCAGGCCCGACAAGAGGGCTAACAACAGCATTTTGTTAAGGGTCGGGCTGGTCATCATCTTGGTTCCTTTATTTCTCATTGGCCTGGCTTAGCGCCAGACCTGTCTTTTGTTCATCTGGCGGCGCATGACTTCGAGCAGGCCCAGGGCCAGCAGGGCCATGGCCCAGGCCGGCAGAGGCACGTCGCCGTCGTTGCCGCCGACCGTCGCGGCCGTGACATTGATGTTCTGGGTCACGGTCGGCGCGGCGGCGTAGTTGCCAGCACCGGCCTGGTTGGCGGCGATGGTGCAGGTGCCTGCCGCGACGCCGGTCACCGTGTTGCCGACGATCGAACAGATACCCGGCGTCTGCGAGCTGAAGGTGACCGGATTGCCCGAGGCGCCGCCGGTGGCGCTGACCATGCCGTTGCCGCCAACCGAGATCACCGGGGCGCTGCCGAAGCTGATGGCCTGAGCGATGGCCGTGACCGAGAAGGTCTGGCTGGTGCTGGCGGGCAGCCAGTAGCCGGCATCACCGGCCTGACTGGCGGCCAGGGTGCAGTTGCCGGGCGCTACGGTGGTCACGACGGTGCCGGTCACCGTGCAGATGCTGCTGGTCTGGCTGCTGATGACCACCGGCAGGGTGGAGCTGGCCGAGGCCGTGACCGAGAACACGGTGCCTGCTTGCACCGGGGCGGGCTGGGCGAAGCTGACCGTCTGGGTAGAACCCGTTGCAGCCTGGTAATGGACCGCAGACTGGGCATAAGCCGGGGTCGATTCAACACCGCCCAGATTGTCGGTGGCCACGCTGTAGAACTCGTAGTAACCGGCGCCGTTGGGGAAGCTGAAGCTGGCGTTGTACGGCGCGGCGGTATCGTTCGCGCCGGTCTGGGTCCAGGCGCCCCAGCTCGTGTTGTTGGCAGAGTAGCGGTAGAAGAACTTCACGTTGCTGACTGACGAAGCCGTCGCCGACGTGGTCACCACCAGCACCGGCGCGTTGCTGCCGTATTCCTTGGCGTCGAAGCCGTAGCTGGGCGCGGTGGCATCGGCGGAGCCTTCGGTCACCGGCTTGAGCATCAGGGAGGCGGTCTTGTCGCCGTTGAATTCACCCTGCACGAAAGAAGTCACGTCCCAGTTGTACCAGACGCTGCTGGTGCCCGTGGCCAGGGTCTGGGTGGCCAGTACAGAGCCGGGGGCCGGCTGGTTGTTCCAGTTGAGGCCGGTTTCCGTCCAGCTGTCGTCGTTGGCGCTGCGCACTTCGACCGGCAGTGCGGCGCCGGTGGCTTTCCAGTTCCACAATTGCAGGCTGGCACCGGTGATGGTGGCACCGGCCGGAATGCTGGACAGATCGAACTTCAGCCAGCCGCGCTCATTGCCATAGCTGCTGGTGCTGCTGCTCTGGAGGTAAATATTGTTGCTGGTGCCATAGTTGGTGGTCGGACTGCCGCTGACCACCTGGGTATCGGCCACCGGGGTCAGGACATAACCGCCGCCACTGATGGCCGCCGTGGCGCTCAGGGTGATGGGTGCGCTGACTTCAGGCTGCAGCGGATCGACGTGTGAGCTGACGCTGGTCGCAGCCGGCAAGGCGGCGGTGGTCACCACCGCGTTGTCGCTGCGCAGGCGGAAACCGAAGTTTTCCATGGTCAGCACGCCGGTGACCTCCAGTGTGTCGCCGACATTGCCCGGAATGGTCATCGCGGCATAGCCGGTCTTGTCCCAGAGCTTCAGGGTCACGCCGTTCTGGTCGGTCACCGAGTTGGCGGTGGCTGATTTCTTGGCCAGGATCCGGACATAGTGGTTCTTGTAGTTGTCGTTCAGCAGGGCGCCGATCGACGACACCAGCGCCGGTTTGGCCAGGCTGTCGTCATGGCCGACAATCTTGAACTCGATGCCATCGCCGTAGACGCCTTCCTGGTCGACGAACTCGGGGTTGCCGCCGTAGAAGGCGGCCTTGCCCCAGACCTCGACGATGTCACCCGGTTTGAGCGCACCGGTCTTGAAACCCATGTAGCTGCGGTACAACTCCTGCTCGGCCAGACGGTTGCCGACGTTGACCGAACCATCGGTGTTGACCAGATCGCTGGGCACCTGCTTGCTACCGCGGCGGGCCAGGGTCTCCGGGTTGGCGCTGAGGAAACGGATGAAGGCGTCTTCGAAGGTCAGCTTGCTGTCGGCATCGTTCATCATGGTCACCACCGCGCGGTAGCCGCCCGAGTAGTTGCCGTTGAAGTGGTAGCGGTTGCCGCCAACGTTGTAGGCCGTGGCCGGCGTGCCATGCACCGCGGTCATGTAGTCGGCCAGGCTTTCCCGCACCAGCACGCTGGAGGTCAGCGGATTGGTGTCGGTCCAGACATAACCGCTCGGCGGGTTTGCATACATGTAGTTGTTGATGGCCACCGTATAGGTCTGGCTCAGGTTCAGCGGCTGGCCGTTGAACTTGATGCTGGTGATGATGCCGTCGTTGGCGGTCACGTCCAGCTGGCTGGAGAAACCGGCGTCCAGGTTGGTCTTGTTCAGGAAGTTGACGATGTCCTGGCCGGTCATGTTGATCCGGTAGTAGGTGTCGTCGGCCCAGGGGAAGGTCTCGTAGACCTGCTTCCAGGTGACCGGGCCGGCCGGGATGTCGGCGCGCACGCCGCCGCCGGCTTCGATCGCCAGGTCGCAGGCGCCAAACAACTGGGCGCACTTCCACTGCATGGCATCGGTGATCCACTGACCGGCGGTGTTATTGCCGCTCCACGGATATTCGTCGGCGGACCACCACTTCATGACGTCGTCCAGCATCAGGGCGTCGTTGGTGTAGCCCACCACATCATTCACCTTATGACCCGTGGTGTTGGCGTCATAGGTGGCGATCAGGTTGTTCACATAGGTTGCGACGTCCGGATCGGGGGTGAGGTCAGCATTGCGCAGCACGTGCTGGGTGGAATTGACGTACTTGCCGGCCGCATCGACATTCAGCTCGCCGATGTACTTCATGTAGCTGGCCGATTCGGTGAAGATGGTCTTGTAGTTCAGGGCGACGGGCTGCCAGACGGTTTCCGCCCAGGTATGCCAGTGGCCGGTCACGGCGATCTCCGGCACCTTGGCATCCGCCGTGTCGGCGATCACCGGAGTGGTCGGGTCGACCAGGTCGCTGTGGCCATCGTGGGTCAGCAGGATGACCACGTCACAGTGCTGGTTGTTGCGCAGATCGTTGACGTAATCGGCGATGTGACAGCCCGAGGCGATGCTGCCCTTCCAGTCGCACTGCACGACATTCAGGGTACTGGCCAGGGAAGCGCCGACCACCGCAGAAGGCGTCGTATAGCCGACGATACCAATCTTGGTGCCATTGACCGTGACCGTGGTGGTGGCCGGGAAGTGTTCGCAGGACGGGTAGCGCGGATGCGATGAGGTGCAAGCCGTACCGATATCGCGCACGTTGGCGGAAATCACCGGGATGCCACCATCGATGTGCATCTGCTCCATGTTCTGGATGTAGCTGATGTCGCGCACGTCGTGGTTGCCCACCACCAGGGCGTCGATACCCCGGCCGGCGGGACGTCCGGACACGTTCTTGATCTTGTTGGCCATGATGCTGAGGAAGCCGGTCAGGCCGCCGTTGCCATAGCTGGTGGTGCTGGTGCCGTTCATGTCGCCGACCGGATTGCCTTCTGAGATATCGCCGCCGTCGAGCACCAGGGCCGTCGGGTTGCCGCCGACCAGCGAGAGCATCTCGCCAGCCACATAGGCCGCACCGCCGACCTTTTCAAAGGTGGCGGGCTGGCTGCCGTGGGCGGGGATGACCCAGTCATGCGGGGTCACCCGGGCATGGATGTCGTTCATGTGGAAGATGGTGAACGGGCCGCCAGCCGATTTGTTGGCCGAGCAGCTTGCCGTGCTGCCGCCGTTGGTGCTGGCGCAGGTCCAGGCCCAGGGGCCGGCGCCGGTGACCGCGGAGGCGTTGCCGGCGGAACACAGGTTGGTGGTTGGCGCAGCCGCGAAGGTCTGGTTGTTGGCACTGCCGCAGGCACCGTTGGTGACACTGCTACCAACGCTCACCGTACCCGAAATTTCGAGATCGTTGGCTGTGCTGTTGGCGACGTCGTAGACATACCAAGTTCCACCGGAACTCGTGCCACCGTAGTTGGCGATGCGAAAAGTCACCGGAGTGCTTGCCGGCACATTCTGCAAGGCAGAGATACCGCTCAGGTCGATGGCGGAGATTGAACCACCGGAAGACGCAGTAGCCGTATAGCCAATCGTTGCAATGTCAGTAAATGTGCCACTGCCGATCTGATACTGCAGGACACCGTTGCTGGCGCCTGTAGTGGAGCGGCGGTAGTCGAGTTTGCTGATGGAACTATAAGAAACCTGATAACCGCTGTTAGCCGTGACCGTAAATGTCGCATAGTCGTTACCGGCTACTGCGGTAGCCGCACTGGTGTTCTGCCAGTCCACACCACCCCAGCCACGCGCAGCAGCCGTGCCGGAAGTACTGACTCCGGTACCGCGCGTCAGACCACCAACAGTCAGGTTTGCATCGCTGGTCGTAACAGCCAGCGGTGAAGCGCCGAAGTTGCCTGCGCCACCTGTCAGGCCATGTACATCCCAGCCAGCCAGCACAGCGGCCAACGATGGGGCTGTACAGGCCAAAGCCATGACCGCGATTGCAGCGCCCATCCAGGCGCGGTTCCACAGACTGCGACGTTGGTCCGCTAGGCTGGCACTGGCCGCAGATTGGTCTGGGCTATGGGAGATCGGGCTGATGGGCAACATGGAAAATCCTCTATAGGGCAATCGGTCCTGGACCGGCATGCACGCAAATAAATGTAAGACATTTGTAAGTAGAGCGATTCTCGTCAGCCAACATCACAGCTTGATTAATTGAAATGACGGATTTCATGAGCCGATCGGCTCATATGGAGAACGACTGCAGGGTGGATTCCGGCCTGGCGCTCAGGCCGTGGCCGAGGGCCGGCGCTTGAACATCCTGGCCAGGGCGTTGTGCAGGCTGGCCGCCGCGAAGCTGCCGGCTATGCACAGGGCGTATCGCCCTCCGCCCTCCAGCAGGCGGACCCAGTCGGTGGGCTGGTCGGCCAGGTAGCCGTGAGGGTCATAGGTTTGCACCAAGGCTTCGTTGATTGAGCTATAGATGACCAGCGGGATATCCAGGGCCTCGAGCAGGACCAGAACCGGCAGGCTGGCCGCCAGACGCAGGATACGGCCGCGCCAGGTCAGTCGCGGCCAGATCAATGCGGCGGCGGCGAGGACGATGGGATGGACCAGGGTGTAGTAAATCGGCGCATGGGTGAAACCCGCCACGCCAGCCGGGATGAGTTGCTGGCCGAGGAAGAAGAACTGCCCGATGCGGTAATCGGCCTGGACCAGGTATTCATTGGTATGGATGATCTTCAGGTCGGCAAACCGAAGTCCGCCCAGGACCCATTCCAACACCTGCTGGTAGAGCGGCAGGAAAAAGTGCGCATACTGGTCCCCCCAATGCCAGGCCAGCCAGAGCAGCACCGGCAGCCAGAGCAGCAGGCGCAGGGCGATGCCCCGGGCCTCACGCGGGTTGAGGATCATGCCGGGACAGGAATACCAGGAAGTAGGCAAGACAGGCGGCGACCAGGGTGAGCGGCAGGATCGTGCCATGGAGCAGGCCGAACAGCACCTTGTCATTCAGAAATGCCGCCCAGAGCGTTACGATGCGCGCCTGGTTGAGTACGAACACCAGACCGGTGCCCAGGGCCATGCCCAGCAAGCGCGTCCGCCAGCCGAAAGGATAGGCGATGAAGGCGGCCAGAAGCAGGAACAGCGTCTCCAGGCCCTCACAGCCGTTGAGCACATTGAGCCGGCCCGCCGGCGCCACCAGGCGATGTCCCTCTGCCCGCACGGCGCTGCCAGGCCAGAGCGTATCGATGATCCAGGCCGAGGGTCGCACCGTGATGTCGTCGATGATGAAGTGCTCCAGCCCGGTTCCCCGTGCCATCTCCCAGGCGTATTGCAAGATGAAGAAGGTGGCGAGAAAAAGCAGCAGCAGCCGCAACGGGTGCCGCCGGCGGGCCGCGGCGATGGCATCGGCCTGCAGGAATTCTTCGTAACTCAGATCGGCCATGGGTAAAACTCGGTAAGGAACAATGTGCCAGCTCGCTGGATAGTCATGAGAATTTAACTCAGCCGAATTAAATTCGTATTACTACGGACTTGATTCGGCGATGTACAGATCCAGAGCCTCCCTTTTGCGTCCCGCCCTCCTTGCCGCGGCACTGGCATTGACCCTGCCCTCCGCGCTGGCCATGGACCTGCAAACCGAGGGTGTGAGTCTGCCCGACCATGCCTCGCTGGGCGGCCAACAATTGGTGCTCAATGGCGTGGGCCTGAGAAGGCTGTTCGGCTTTCGGATCTATGTCGCGGCGCTGTATCTGCCGCAGCCACAGCATGAGGCGGCGCGGGTGCTGGATCATGATGTCCCGCGCCGGCTGCAGGTTACCCTCCTGCGCGACATCAGCACGGACCAGAACCTGGAGGCGCTCAAGGGGGGACTGGTCGCCAACAACAGCCCCGCCGAGATGGCAGCGATCCGGCCCGAAGTCGATCATTTCCTCGCCCTTGTTCACCAGGCCCGCGAGGTCCAGGCCGGCACGGTGATGCAGCTTGATTACCTGCCCGCGGTGGGCACCCAGCTCAAGATCGGCAACCAGGAACTGGGCACGATTCCCGGCGAACGCTTCAATCGGGACATCCTGAAAATATGGCTGGGCGATGACCCGATCCAGTCCAGCCTGAAAAAGGCGCTGCTCGGTCTGAAAGATTCGTAGCGCCAACTTGGTCAGCGCTTGCCATAGGCGCTACGCTACGGGTCTGGTAGCCATCACGAGAAGAAGGACTGAACACCATGGTCGATCTGCCCAATGCCTTCGATGCACCCAAGGCGCCACCCTGTCTGATGGTCATTTTCGGCGGTGGCGGCGACCTGACCCAGCGCAAGCTGATCCCCTCGCTCTATCACCTCTATCGCAGCGGCCTGCTGGCCGACAATTTCGGCGTGGTGGTGGTGGACATCCAGGAGTACAGCCACGAGGCCTTTCGCGCCGAGATGACCGCCCGGGTCCGCGAACATATCGCCAATGACTTCGATGCCGACAGCTGGCGCTGGGTCGAAGAGCGCATCTACTACCATCGCGGCGATTTCAGCGAGCACGACACCTATCAGCAGCTGACCAACGTACTCAGGGAAGTCGACACGGCGCAGGGCACCCCGGGCAATTACATCTTCTACCTGGCCACGCCGCCCCGGTTTTTCTGCGAGATATCACGCCACGTCTCCGCTGTCGGCCTGTCCGACCAGGGGCCCGGCAAATGGCGCCGGATCGTGATCGAGAAGCCGTTCGGCCACGACCTGGCCTCGGCCAGGCAACTCAACAGCGACCTGCATCAGTGGCTGGACGAATCCCAGATCTATCGCATCGACCACTACCTGGGCAAGGAGACGGTGCAGAACATCATGGTCCTGCGTTTCGCCAATTCCTTCGCCGAGCCGATGTGGAACCACCGCTATGTCGACCACGTGCAGATCACCGTGGCCGAATCGGTCGGCGTCGAGCATCGCGGCAACTACTACGACCGGGCCGGCGCCCTGCGCGACATGGTGCCCAACCACATGCTGTCCCTGCTCCAGTTCATCGCCATGGAACCGCCGCCCTCGTTCGCCGCCTCGGCGGTGCGGGGCGAGATGAACAAGGTGATGCGCTCGATCCTGCCGCTCACCCCGGAGGATGTGCTCACCAACACGGTGCGCGGCCAGTACGGCCCGGGCCAGGATGCCGAAGGACATGCCATTCCCGGCTACCGGGGCTCGCCCGATGTCGCCCCCGATTCCAGGACCGAGACCTATGTCGCGCTCAAGCTGATGATCGACAACTGGCGCTGGGCCGGCGTGCCCTTCTACCTGCGCACCGGCAAGCGTCTGCCGGCCCAGTATTCGGAAATCGCCATCCGTTACCAGCGGGCGCCGGTGCACATGTTCCGCAAGACCTCGGTCGACTACATGCGCAACAACACCCTCACCCTGCGCCTGCAGCCGGACGAAGGGGTGGAGTTCAGCTTCGGCGCCAAGATCCCCGGCCCCACGGTCCGGCTGGGCAAGGTGCGGATGAACTTCTCCTACAGCGACGCCTTCGGCGATGCGCCCAGCACCGGCTACGAGACCCTGATCTACGACTGCATGAACGGCGACGCCACCCTGTTCAAGGATGCGGAAAGCATCGAGGCCAGCTGGGGTCTGGTGGAACCGATCCAGGACGTCTGGAGCGCCCTGCCGCCGAGGGACTTTGCCAACTATGCCGCCGGCACCTGGGGCCCGAAGGCCGCCGACGATCTGCTGGCCCGTGATGGCCGCAAGTGGCGCGCCAACGGCGGAGACCTGTAGCGCCGGTCAATCCCGCTGCTTGAACAAGGCGAACCCACCGGCCTTGACCGACAACGCGATGAACGCACGCTGCATCTCCGCCCAACTGCCGGATCAAGGTTGAATCAGGCGCTCTTGTTCAGCGGAAACACCTGGGCCCGGCCGATTTCCCTGGGCTTTGGTTCTGCGATGGGCGCCTGAACCTCGGCCTGCGCGGCTAGCCGGCCCGAGGCGGACTCGTGCCGATCAAGACGGAACAGGGCAACGACCAGGCCGATGGTGGCCAGGACCAGAAACTCCGGGCCGAACAGCCAGAACACCAGCGGAATGGCGAACAGGAAGGCGCGCATGCCCATGGCGATCAGGTTACCGGCCTGGATCAGCCGGTTGGCCACCAGTTCCGGCGTCAGCTGGGAATACTCGTGGTAGGCGCCGAGCGGCACGTTGAGCATGAACAGGACATGGGTGGCCAGCCGCATCGACATGGCATAGGCAAAGAAGGCCGTGATGAAGTCGAGCAGCAGGCACAGCACCTTGATGACCCACAATCCGGCCGATTGCGAGCCGAACATGCCCAGCAGATGCCAGCTGCGGGCAATGTTTTCCGCCTGGCCGGACAGCGTGAGCGTACCCATGATCATCAGCGAGGCAGTCGACGCCATCATGATGCTGACCATGATGAAGTTGCGCAGGGTCTGCACCGCCATGATGTCCTTGCCGGGGTTGTTCATGACGCTTTCGACCCAGAGTCGCCGCGCCAGGGCGTTGACAGTATGGATGGAATAGGTCGGATCCTGCCTCGAGTGCCGGCGCAGGTGGATGTAATAGCCGGCGACCATCGCCAGGCTCAACGCGAAGGCGATGCCATCGGCGGCGAACTCCTCCAGCCAGCCGACCAGGGTCAATGATTCAGTCATGATCGGCCACCCTTCTCCGCCTGGCCGACGCTTGTGCAATCAGAAACGCGCATGCCTATTTTTCTCCTTGTGTCGGGCCGGACTGGGCTGAACTCGCCGAGGCGGCACGCGCACGCCAGGTCTTGGCCAGGCCCGGGTTGCGGACCAGGCCGAGCTTGCCCTGGTCATAGGCATCGGCCAGGGTGGTCATGGCGACCGGGTTGCCGTGGTTGGCCGCCATCTGCAGCCAGTCGAGAGCCTGTTTCGGGTCGGCATCGACGCCCCAGGCGCCGTCCCGGTAATGCATGGCGAGCTGGTACTGGGCCACGTTGTCGCCGGCCAGGGCGCGGGTTTTCAGGCTGTCGACGGACTGGCCGCTCACCGTCAGCTCGTTCAGCTCACTGGACAGCCAGCTGGCGATACCGGGTTTGCCGCCTGATTCCGGAGCCTTCGTGGAATCGATGCCCAGTGCGGCCTCGGCGGTCGGATCGCCCTGTGCAGCAGCCTGATTCAACAAGTTCTGGCCTTCGGATTGCTGTGCCAGGCTGGGGCTATTGATCAGCGTCTGTCCCAGCTCCGCCTCGGCATGAGGATCTCCAGCCTGAGCCGCCTGCCGCCACAACTGCTGCGCGGCGGCCGGATCGCGGGCGACCCCGTCGCCCCGATTGTAGGCATCGCCGAGCAAGACCTCGGCATCGGGATTGCCGCGCTGGGCCGCCTGCTTGAGCAAGGCGGCGGCAGCCTGCGGATCGGCCGGCAGTCCGAGCCGGCCATCGCGATAATCCAGGGCCAATTGCAGTTCAGCCTTGGCATTGCCGTTCCGGGCCTGCTGTTCGAGCTGGCTCCGGTCCGCCTGGAACGGGGACCGGCGCGGTCCCGCCACGATCAGGACGATGCCCAGCACCACCACGCCGGCGATGAGATAGCGAGGGCGATTCAATGATCTGAGAATAAACTTGGCAGGCAGCTTGCCGTTCCCGGATACCGGCCCGGCCTCCGAGGCGGCAGCGAACAGACTCGCCGGTTCGGGCAGCAAAAGCTTGCGGACTGTAGGAAAAAGACGCATTTTTCAACTCCTTGATTCTTTAATCGCCGATGGCTTCACTGATCAATATAGCAAGGGTCGGGCCAGCCCCTATCGAACACGACTTTTAATTCAATTACATGAACTTACTGAACACGACCAGGCATTGCGGATTCACCCAGGCCTACACAATGCGTAGGGCACTACAAAATGCGTAGCACCAAGGACGGAGTCCGGGGCAACCGCCTGCAGCGCAGGGTGTTGATGATCGTGGTCAGCATCATTGTGCTGCCCATGATGCTGACCGGCGCATTCAGCGCCTACTGGGTCAGCAAGCGGATCGATGCCAGCATCGAAAGCTGGCTGCGCGAATCAGCCCGCCTGAATCTGGGCTGGCTGCAGGGCCTGCATCACAACGGCCAGCTGTTTGCCGATGCACTGGCCGAGGTGAACCACGACCAGTGGCAGGCCGATGCCGCGCATCCCCTGATCGCGCCCCGCCTCCAGGCGCTGGCCCAGGAGCTGGGCATCAGCTTCATCCAGATCTACGATCTGGCCGGCCAGCCGCGTTACAGCTCGGCCCCGCTGCAAACGACCTGGCGGCCGGATGCCGAGCATGACCAGGCGGTGATCCGCGTGCTCAGGGACAGGCAACGCCTGCTGGCAGCGGTGACGGTGGTGGAGGCGCCCCGGCAAGGCCCTGCGCAATACCGGGTGGTCATCGGCACCCTGTTCGACAAGCCCCTGCTGCAACGGCTGGGCCTGGCCAGCGGGCTCAAGACCCGGCTCTATTATCCGAGCGGGGTCGACGCCACCGGCGCTGACGACTTCGACAAGGCCTTTGCCGAGGAGGAAAGCGCGCCCTTGCGCCTGCGCCTGCCGGCCGAGGGCTTCGCCCGCCTGCAGCAGCATCGGGAGTATTTCAGCCCGCAGGCGGAACAGGATCAGTACTGGGGCCTGTACACCCCGATGCTCGACTCGAACGGCAGGATGGAGGCGGTATTGTTCAGCGGCCTCCCTCACCGCCACGGCGATCAGCTCCTGGCTGACAGCACCGCACTCACCCTGGCCATTGCCCTGCTCGGTACCCTGCTCGCCGGCGGCCTGGGCCTGCTCCTCAGCCGGCTGGTGATCCGCCCGGTGGAGGTGTTGCGCGATGGCGTGCTCAAGGTGGCGGCGCAGGACTTCCGGGCCGAGATACCGGTCCACGGCGATGACGAGCTGGGCGATCTGGCCCGCGCCTTCAACACCATGTCGGTCAGCCTGCGCCATGCGCGGGACGAGCGGCAACGGGAATTCCAGCGCGACAAGATCACCGCCCTGGGCGAGCTGTCCATGGCCATGGCGCACGAGATCCGCAACCCGATCGGGGTGCTGAACACCGCGGCCCAGTTGCTGGAGAAGGCGACCGGCGACCCGGAACGACAGGCCGACCTGCTCCGCATGATCCGGGAAGAATCGTCCCGCCTGAACGGCCTGCTGCGCGATTTCCAGCAACTGGCCCGGCACCGCAAGCCGCAGTTTGCCGCCATTCCGTTGCAGAAACCGCTGGAGGCGGCGGTACGCTACCGGCTCGCCGGCCGGCCGGACGTGG
This sequence comes from Hydrogenophilales bacterium, assembly GCA_037446165.1. GTDB lineage: Bacteria > Pseudomonadota > Gammaproteobacteria > Burkholderiales > Thiobacillaceae > Parasulfuritortus. The sequence goes on from JBBIJC010000014.1 coordinate 15,768, forward strand.
TGGTGAAGCGCGAGTACGGCCATGGCGAGCGCCTGATCCAGGCCGACGCCGAACTGCTGCAACAGGCCTGGACCAACCTGCTCAACAACGCACTCGAAGCCATCGGCGCGGCGCCGGCCGTGCTGACCCTGCATTCCTGGCTGGAGGGCTCGACCCTGTGCCTGGCCCTGGAGGACAATGGCCCGGGCGTGCCGATCGAGCGTGTGCCGCGCCTGTTCGAGCCGTTCTACACCTCCAAGGAACAGGGCAGCGGGCTGGGCCTGACCATCACCAGCACCCTGGTCGAAGCCAATGGCGGCCGCCTCGAATACGCCCCCGGGCGCGATGGCGGCGCGAGTTTTGTGATGCGATTCAACGAAGCCGCGGGGAACTGATGCAGCACACCATCCTGATCGTCGAAGACGAACGCAACATGCAGTTGGTCATCCGTATGGCCCTGGAGGATGCCGGGTTCCGGGTGCTGAATGCGGAGACAGCCGAAAAGGCGCTGGAACAGCTGGCCAATCCCGAGGTGGCGGTGGTGATCACCGACCTCAAGCTGCCCGGCATGCGCGGCGAGGAGCTGGTCGCGCAATGCAGGAAGGAGCGGCCGGAGGTGCCGGTCATCGTGCTGACCGCGTTCGGCTCGATCCGCTCCGCCATCGAGTGCATCCAGGCTGGCGCGGCCGACTACCTGACCAAGCCGTTCGAGGCCGAGGAGCTGCTGCTCGCCATCCAGAGCGCCTTGCGCCTGCACGACCTGATGCGCGAAAACCAGCGCCTGCATGCGGTGGTCAGCGACGCCCGGCCGCGGCGCAGGCTGATCGGCGAGAGCCCGGTCATGCGCCGCTTGCGCGAGGAGATCTGGCAGGTCGCGCCCTACCGCACCAACGTCCTGATCACCGGCGAGAGCGGCACCGGCAAGGAGGCCGTGGCGCGCAGCATCCATGAGCGTGGGCCGCGCGCCGACCAGGCCTGGGTCGCACTCAACTGCTCCGCCATCCCGCGCGACCTGATGGAAAGCGAACTGTTCGGCTATGTCCGCGGCGCCTTCACCGGCGCCAGCCAGAACCGCCTCGGCCGGCTGGAGCAGGCCAACGGCGGCACGCTGTTCCTGGACGAGATCGGCGACCTGGATATCGCGCTCCAGGGCAAGCTGCTGCGGGTGCTGCAGGAGCGGGAGTTTTCCCCGGTCGGCAGCGATTCGATCCGGCGGGTCGACGCCCGGATCATTGCCGCCACCAACCGTGACCTGCAGAAGCGGGTGCGCGATGGCCGGTTCCGCGAGGACCTCTATTACCGCCTCGACGTCTACACCATCCGGGTGCCGCCGTTGCGCGACCGGCTGGAAGACGTGCCCGACCTGGCCGCCGCCTTCCTGGCCGAACTGCGCTCGGAGATGGACAAGCCGGTGCTGGGCTTCAGCGCCGAGGCCCTGGCGACCATGAGCCGCTACCCCTGGCCGGGCAACGTGCGCGAATTGCGCAATGCCGTGGAGCGCGCCCTGCTTTCCTGCCGGGGCGAGCAGATCGAGGTGAACGATCTGCCCGACCGACTGCATCAGGGCAGCGCCACGGCCACCAGCGCGCCGCCGGACGGCCCCGGACCCGAAGGGCTCGATGCCTGGCTGGAGGAGCGGGAGCGGCGCGCGATCGTGGCAGCCCTGGCCGCCAGCAACGGGGTCCAGGCCCAGGCCGCCCGTCAGCTTGGCATCACCGAGCGCAGCCTGTGGCACCGGGTCAAGAAGCTGGAGATCAAGGTCGAGCGGACGGTGCGCGACGCCTGACCTGGCAATCCCGCAGCCGCCACAACACCGCGGCCGATCGGCGCGCCAGACGATTAATTTCTCCCGGCGTGTAACTTTTTTTCGTCGCGGCCCGAATCTGAGTATGTGCAGCGGGTCGAAGCAGTAAGCGATACCCGCGCTGCGCAAATCCAGTCCATTCAGGGCACTCGACATGAACGGCATCGACATCGGTTTGGCATTTCTCGAAGGCTTGGCGCTGATCGTCTCGCCCTGCATCCTGCCCGTGCTCCCGCTGGTGCTCGGGGCTTCGGTGGACGGCGGACGGCGTCGGCCCTACGGCATCATCATCGGGTTTGTGGCGGCATTCAGCCTGTTCGCCATCCTGGCCCGCAAGGTGGTCGTTCTGCTGGACATCGATCTCGACCTGATCAAGGATGCATCTCTGGTCCTGCTGGTCCTGTTCGGCCTGGTCCTGCTCTCCGAGACGCTGTCGGACCGATTCAGCCGGCTGACCCAGGGCGCGGCCAATGCCGGTAACAACCTGGCCTCCGCTGGTGGCGAGGGGCTGATCAGCGGCATCCTGATCGGCTCCCTGATCGGCCTGGTCTGGACACCCTGCGCCGGGCCCATTCTGGCCGCCGTGCTGGTCCAGGTCATCCGCCAGCAAAGCGATCTGGCCGGCAATCTGATCATCGTTTCGTTCGCCATCGGGGCCGGCGTGCCCATGCTCGCCATTGCCCTGTCCGGCAGGAAAATCATGGCCCGGCTGGGCTTCTTCACCCGCCATGCCGGGGCGGTGCGCAAGTCCTTTGGCGTGCTCATCCTGCTGTCCGTCGTGTACCTCGCCTCCGGCGCCAACCCGGCTGCGCTGTTCGATTTCCCAAGCAAACCAGCCATCCGGACGGCATCCGCCACCAGCGTCACGGCGTTGCAGAACGGCCTCGACAAACCCTATCCCGCGCCCGAACTGGCCGGCCTCGACACCTGGCTGAACTCGCCGCCGCTCACCCTGCACAGCCTGAAGGGCAAGGTCGTGCTGGTCGACTTCTGGACCTATTCCTGCATCAACTGCGTGCGTACCCTGCCCTATCTGGTGGACTGGGATAACCGATACCGCAGCCAGGGCCTGGTCATCATCGGCATCCATGCGCCGGAATTCGAGTTCGAAAAAAGATACGACAACGTCAAAGCCGCTGTTGCACAGCACGGCATCCGTTATCCGGTGGCCCTGGACAACAACCTGGCCACCTGGGACCGGTTCAATAACCGCTACTGGCCGGCCCATTACCTGATCAACCGGGACGGCCAGGTCGTCTACACCCATTTCGGCGAGGGTGAATACGACGTGACCGAGAACAACATCCGTTATCTGCTTGGTCTGAAGGGCAAGGCTGAAACCGCGCCGGCCCAGGCTGTTGCCATGGATCAGGAGCAGACCCCCGAAACCTATCTCGGCTCGGCGCGCGCCGACCGGTTCGGCGGCGAGGAGCCGGCGGGAACCGGCGCGCCAGACACGTATCACTTTCCAGCCGCGCTGGCCGGAGACCACTGGGCGCTTGATGGTCAATGGCAGGTCGATCCGGAAAAAATCATCGCTGGAGACACGGGTTCGGCACTGCGCCTCAACTTCAACGCGCGCAAGGTCTATCTGGTGCTGGGCACCGCTACGGGTCAGCCGATCCAGGTCTCGGTCAGCCTGAATGGAAAACCGGCTGGCGACCGGGCCGGAAAGGACGCCCCCGGCGGCGTGATGACCGTCGACCGCAACACCCTGTATGAGTTGATCGACCAGAAATCATCCGGCAAGGGCCTGCTGGAGATCCGTTCGGGTTCACCCGGACTGGAGGCCTATGCCTTCACCTTCGGCTAAACAAAAGGAGTGTGTGTCATGCTGACCATCAAACAGTTCGGACGTGGCGTGCTCCACGTCGCCATTCTATTGCTGGGCCTGGCTTCGGTATCCAGTACGGCGGCCGCGGAGCAGACCGCGGTCTTTGCCGGCGGCTGTTTCTGGGGCGTGGATGCGGTGTTCAAGCATGTCAGGGGCGTGTCCGAGGTGGTGTCCGGTTATGCCGGCGGCAACGCGGCGACCGCTACCTACCAACAGGTCAGCGAGGGCGACACGGGGCATGCCGAATCGGTGTTCATCCGGTTCGATCCGGCGCAGGTGAGCTACCAGAAGTTGCTGCAGATCTTCTTCAGCGTGGCGCATGACCCGACTGAACTGGACCGCCAGGGGCCAGACACCGGCAGCCAGTATCGATCGGTGATTTTCACCTCCAGCCCGGCGCAGCAGTTGATCGCGCAGAGCTATATCCGGCAGCTCACCGATGCCCATACCTTCCCTGCACCGATCGTCACCCAGGTCGTTCCGCTGGTGCGGTTCTACCCGGCCGAGGCCTATCACCAGAACTACCTGGCCCTGCACCCCTACCAGCCCTACATCCTGATCAACGACCTGCCGAAGCTGGAGCAACTGCGCAAACAGTTTCCGGAGTGGTATCGCTAAGGTGGAACGGTGCTTACACCAGGGCGAGATACGCGGCCAGGACCAACCCGAACACGGCAATGGTCAGGTTGGTGAACGTGGCGCCGTTGATCCAGTAGCCGTCGGGGATTTCGCCCGCACCGAGAGTGGCGACCACGCGCCGATATTGCCGGACCGAGATCACCAGCAGGATGACGCCGAACAGGATGAAGGCCACGCCGATGGTCAATGAAATGCCCCGGTGCAGGGGCTCGACCGTACGGCTCATGATCACGTGCAGAAACAGCCCGAAGCGTTCGACCAGGAAACCAAACCCCATCAGGGCAATGGCGGTGCGATTCCAGGCCAGGAGCGTGCGCTCGGCGGCGAATAGGACGCGGGGATCGTTCAGTGAGGACATGATGTGGCTCCTGGGGGAACGAATATCAAAGTTGGGCAGGCACAGCCTGCATCATTTGGGCATCTCAGGTCCATCCACGACGAGGCCATGACCGGCACGATCGAGGCCAGGCTGCGATCTACGCCGCGGCCAAGGCGATTTCCGGCGCCGCCTCGACCCGGTTGCGGCCGGCCTGTTTGGCCCGGTACAGGGCAGCGTCGGCGCGCGAGAACAGATGTTCGAGCTTTTCTTCGGGCTGCAGCGTGGCCACGCCGATGCTGATGGTGACCGGCGGCATGCTGACACCTCCGGCGGCGGCCAACGGCAGTCCCGCCACCGACAGGCGCAGACGTTCCGCAATCTCCAGCGCACCGTCGAGCCCGGTGTCGGGCAGCAGCACCGCGAACTCCTCGCCGCCCAGCCGGCCGATGAGGTCGAAGTTGCGCAGGCTTTCCCGACAATTGTCGGCCAGGCTTTGCAGGACCCGGTCGCCGGCCGGATGACCGTAGCCGTCGTTGATCGCCTTGAACCGGTCGACGTCGAACATCAGGAGGGAGACCGCCGCTCCCTTGCGCTCGGCGCGGCCGATTTCCTTGGTGGCCAGATCGGTAAAATGACGGCGGTTGGCCAGGCCAGTCAGATAGTCCAGGGTCGCCTTGCGCTGGAGCTCTTCCTCCATGGCCTTGCGCTGGCTGATGTCATCGATGACGACGAAGACATAATCGAGGCTGCCATCCAGCCTGCGCGCGGCACGGGCCGAGAACATGACCTGGATCGCCGAGCCATTCTTGCGCATCAGGCGCAGTTCCAGCAGATAGGCCTCCAGCTTGCCTTTGCGCATCAGGTTGAAGCGCTCTGCCTGGATGGCGCGGTCGTCGGGGTGAGTCAGGTCGAAGCAGGTCATCTGCTCCAGTTCCTGGGGCAGATAGCCGAGCAGGAAGCGCAGATGATTGTTGACCTGGGCCCAGCGGCCGTCGGGTGCGATCTCCGCCAGACCGATCAGGCTGGCGTTGAAATAGTTGCGGTAGCGTGCCTCGCTTATGGCCAGCTTCTGGGTACGCTCGTGGACCATGGCCTCGAGCCGCAGGTTGCTGGTGCGCAGCGACGTTTGCTTGTGCTTCAGCTCGGTCACCAGCACGTTCACCACGAAAATGCTGATGCTGGTGGCCAGCAGGATCAGGGACAGGGTGCCGATGGGGTCCGGGTCGCCGGTGGCATTCAGCGCGCCGACGCCGGCCAGGGTACCGGACAGGGCGACCACTTCCTTGCTCAGGAGGATCGTCGCGGCAATGCGCAGATCGAACTTCAGCGCGGCCCAGGCCAGCGGCAGGGCCAGCAGATAGGGCAGGGCATGGACGGCATAGGTGTCGGTATCGGCAAGCCAATAGACCCAGTACGAGGCCATGACGGTGACCAGACCGGTCATGATCGCTTCCGCGCCGATCTTGAGCCCGCCTCGGTCCGGGTTCGGTCGGAGCATCAGCATCACGATCGGCGAGAAGAACAGCACTCCGGCCGAATCGGCGATGGCCCATTTGAGCCAGGTATTGAGCAGGCCATGAGCGGGGACGCCGAAGGCCAGGGTGATCGCCGCCACCCCGACCGTGGCGGCGATCACGGGCTGGCATAGTCCGGCCCCGATCAGGAACCGGCCCAGGTGTCGCATGCGCTCGAACGGGGCGGGGTCGCCCTGGCGCGGACTGAGGATCCGGTTGGCGGCAATGGCCCCGGCCAGGCTACCGGCCGCGATCGCCACCGCCACCCAGAACGGCGGCGGCACCGGTGGATAGAACCAGTTGGCCAGCACCGCGCCGACAAAGATGCCCAGCCAGGCGGCGCGGCGGTAATACCAGATGCCGACCATGGCGACCGTGGCCGCGGGCCAGAAGGGCGCCGGGAACAGGCCATAGCTGGCAAACAGCCGACCAGTGATCTCCACCAGCCCGAGATAGGCGGCAGCGAGACCAAGGGTGAGCAGCCAGAAACGGCTTGAGCGCGGGCTGGGTGATTCGATCATGTCGCCATCATAACGTAAGGGCCTTTATGAACGGTCGGCCGATCAGACGTGAGCCGTGTTGCCCAGCCAGAAGCCCAGGTTCTTGTCCAGAAACTCGTCCCACGGCATGTAATGCGAGCCGTCGCAGGAGAAGGTCAGGCCGACCATGCCATTGAACAGGTTCAGGGAGCCGGAGCGCAGATAAAGCGTCTCGTCCATGAAGCGCAGCGCCTTGAAGGTGTGCAGCAGGTCGCGCACCCGCGCTTCGGGAACCACCGCCCGGGCCGGATACGGGCAGGGCGGATAGACGATGCACAGGTTGAGGTCGGACAGCTCGTCGATGCCGTGGATGTGATAGCTGTACGGATCGTTCAGGGTCCAGAGCGTGGCGCGCGAACTGGAGAAGTGCAGCTTGGCGTGGAATACGCCGTGCCCGGTGATCAGTTCCCGCATCAGATCGAGCACCGAGTCGATGCGCTGGTCCATCAGGCTGTCGGTGCGGGCCTGGTGAAACAGCCCGGCCCGGATCGCCGGGTCGCCGCGCAGTTGCACCCAGTGTTCGGGCTGGCGATACAGGGCCTGGGTCGCCGGCAATTCGCGCAGGTCGAAGTCGGCGCCCAGATAGCCCAGCAGCTTGCCCTCGCTGGTCTCGATGGCCTGGATCGCGGTCAGGGTCGGGCGCCGCGCGTTGCGGCTGAGGTAGGCCTCGGACAACGATGAGCGGGCGCCGGCCAGGGCTTCGGCCAGGTACGGGCGCTCGCTCCGGTCGCGGCCGTAGTGTTCGGGCAGCAGGCCTTTCCGGGACAGGTTGGCGGTGATCTGCCGGGCCTGGTCATCCAGCACGTAGAGGTATTTGCAGTAAGGCAATTCGGCCAGGCCTTCCTCCAGTCGCCGCTCCAGCGCGGCGCGGTCGGGCCAGACCTCGCGGCAGCCCTCGGCCAGGATGGTCAGGGATGAGGCCAGCCAGCCCTTCAGGATCGAGCGCTGGCGGTTGATGGCTAGGTTCAGGGATTCGGTCATGGCGGGCTCGGCTGGGTTCGGGCCATTTTACCCATGTAAGCGATAGTGGCGAAGCCGGAGCGTGGACTCGCTCCGCTCACACGCTCAATGACGCGGCGCAAGCCGCCACAACGACGTGACCTCGGCCGCGCGGGCCGCGTGCAGCGGGTCGCGCGCATCGGATGCCCGAGGGTGGCGCGGACGGACATCGTCGCGGCCGACCACTTCGAGGCCCGCCGCATCGAAGGCGGCGAGCAGTTCCGCGCGCGAACGCAGACCGAGGTGTTCGGCCAGATCGGAGAGCACCAGCCAGCCCTCGCCATCCGCCGTCAGATGCGCGGCCAGACCGGCGATAAAGCCGTTCAGCATGCGGCTGTCGGGATCGTAGACCGCGTGTTCGATAGCCGAGCTGGGTTGCGCCGGCAGCCAGGGCGGATTGCACACCACCAGCGGCGCGCGGCCGGCGGGAAAGAGATCGGCGGCCACCAGCTCCACCTGTCCGCCCAGGCCCAGCCGGGCCAGGTTTTCCTGGGCGCAGGCCAGCGCCCGCGGGTCCTGGTCGGTGGCCACGATGTGCGCCACGCCGCGCCGGGCCAGGACTGCGGCCAGCACGCCGGTGCCGGTGCCAATATCGAAGGCCAGCGCGGTCACCGGCAGCGAGGCCCCGGCCACCAGGCCGACATATTCGCCGCGGACCGGCGAGAACACGCCGTAGTGGGCATGGATGCGCTCGCCCAGTTCGGGGATGAGCAACCCTTTGCGGCGCCACTCGTGGGCGCCGATCAGGCCCAGCAGTTCGCGCAGCGAGACCACGGAAGCGCCCTCCCCTGCCGGCCCGTAGGCCTCGGCGCAGGTCTCGCGCAGATCGGGCGCGCGGCGGAGCGGAACGCTGTAATCGCTGTCCAGAGGCAGGACCAGCATGGCCAGGATCCGCGCCCGCCGGGCCTGCGCCTGGCGCTGCCGATGGAAGTCGGCGGCGGGCGAACCGGGCCCGGCGTCCGCCGCCTTGGCCGGCTTGCGTTCGATGCGCCGGGTCAGCGCCTGCAGCAACTGCTTTGCGTTCTGGAAATCGCCGCGCCAGAGCAGCGCGGTGCCTTCGCAGGCCAGTCGATAGGCGGTATCGGCGCTGGTCTGGTCGTCGCCGACGACCACCCGCCTGGGCAGCGGATGCCCGCTCTCCGAGCGCCAGCGGGCCGAATGGGCGGCGCCGTTTTCGGTCCAGTGCAGGACGCAGGGCGCCCCAGGGTTGAGAGTCATGACGGAACCGTTTCTGTCCGGACTAGGTCGAGTAGCGCAGCATGGCCGTTTCGCCCGGCAAAGGACAGGGAATTCGGGCGGCCAGTCGGCCCGGGCTGGCGATGCGGCCTGCCTAGGCCGCCAGGCGCGACGGCGCCATGGCCGGATGATCCGGCAGGTCGTGGCCGAGGCTGGCCAGCACGGTCAGGCGCTCGGTGATCTCCCGGGCCGGGACCGGCGCGCCGAGGAGAAAGCCCTGGACCTTGTGGCAGCCCAGTTGGCGCAGGACTTCCAGCTGACCGCTGGTCTCCACGCCTTCGGCCACCACCACCAGACCGAGGCTCTGGCCCAGGTTGATGATGGCGGAGGAAATGGCGCGGTCGTCGTGGTCGGTCAGGATGTCACGCACGAAGGACTGGTCGATCTTCAGCTTGCGCAGCGGGAAGCGCTTGAGATAGGACAGGCTGGAGTAACCGGTGCCGAAGTCGTCCACCGCAATGTGCACGCCCAGGGCATGGATTTCGCGCAGCGTGGCCTGGGTGGCTTCCAGGTTGTCGGCCAGCAGGGATTCGGTGATTTCGATTTCCAGCCAGTTCGGCGCCAGCCCGGTTGCGGCCAGCGCTTCGCGGATCCGTTGCGCCATGTCGGTCAGGGCGAACTGGCCGGTGGAGATGTTGACCGCCACCTGGATCGGCGGCAGGCCCTGGTCCTGCCATGCCTTGGCCTGGCGGCAGGCCTCAAGCAGCATCCAGTTGCCGAGCGGGGCGATCAGGCCGTTTTCCTCGGCCAGGGGGATGAACCGGTCGGGCGGAACCAGGCCGAGCTCCGGATGCTGCCAGCGGATCAGGGCCTCGACCCCGACGATGCGCCCGGTATCCAGTTGGACCTGGGGCTGGTAATGCAGTTCGAACTCGTGGTGGCGCAAGGCGTGACGCAGTGCGCTTTCCAGGCTCAGCCGTTCCTGTGCGGCCTCGTTCATGGCCGGGGTGTAGAAGTGATAGAGGTTGCGCCGTTGCGCCTTGGCCTGGAACAGGGCCGCATCGGCATGCTTGAGCAGGGTGTCGAAATCGTCGCCGTCCTGGGGGTAGAGGCTGATGCCGATGCTGGCGGTGACGTTCAGGACATGGCCGTCGATCTGGAATGGCTCGGATACCGCCTGCAGCAGCTTGCCGGCCACTTTTCCGGCCGCGCTGCCGTCCTCGCCGGGCAGGATCATCAGGAACTCGTCACCGCCCAGGCGGCCGACCGTGTCCTGCATCCGCACCGCCCGGCGCAGCCGGTCGGCCAATGCCTGGAGCAGGCGGTCGCCGATCAGATGATCGAGCGAATCATTGATGGTCTTGAAGTCGTCCAGATCGATGAACAGGAAGGCGGTTTCGGCCTGGTCATGCTGGCTGAGAGCCAGGACCTGGCTGGCCCGGTCGCGCAGCAGCAGGCGGTTGGGCAGGCCGGTCAGCGCATCGAAATGGGCGAGCTGCCGGATCCGGTCCTCGGCGGCCTTGTGCTGGCTGACATCCATGGCCACGGACAGGTAGTTGACCAGCTTGCCCTTGTCGTCGTTGACGGCCGAGATGCTCAGCCAGTTGGGGTAGATCTCGCCATTCTTGCGCCGGTTCCAGACCTCGCCGTGCCAGTAGCCATCGGCGGTCAGGGTGCGCCACAGGTCGCGGTAGAACTGCGCGTCCTGCCGGTTCGACCTGAGCATGGCCGGGGTATTGCCCAGCGCCTCGTCGCGCCGATAGCCGGTGACCGCGCTGAAGGTCTTGTTGACGCCCACGATGGTCCCGGCGGGGTCGGTGATCATGATCACTTCGCTGCTCTGGTCGAACACGGTGGCGGCCAGACGCATCTGCTCCTCGGCCCGCTTCTGCGCGGTGATGTCGGTACAGGTGCCGATGATCTGCAACGGCTGGCCGTCCAGATGCCGCACCATCACCCGGCACCGGGTCTGGAGCCAGACCCAGGCCCGCTCCGGGTTGCGGTAACGGTGCTCCAGCTCGACCGTGTCGGCCTGGCCGGTGAGCAGGGCGCGCAAGGCGGCCTGGACGGTCGGCAGGTCGTCGGCATGGAGTTGGCTTTCCCAGGTCCGGACATGCTCCCGTCCCAGGCAGTCTTGTTGATTGCAGCCGAGCATGGCCGCCAGTTGCGCGGTCAGCACGACCCGATCGGAGACCAGGTCCCAGTCCCAGACCCCTGAATGGCTGTTCTCCAGGGCCGCCCGCCAGCGCTCCTCGCTGGACTGCAACTCGGCGGTCAGACTGGTCACCAGAACCGTGACGATGCTCAGGGTCGCCATATAGGACCAGAGCAGGGCCATGGCCTCATGCTGCGAACCGACGTGAAATGGATTGGTGCCTTGGGCGATGCTCAGGGAAGCGACCAGCGCGAGCCCCAGCACACTGGACGAAGCCGCCCAGATTCCGCCCCGCACAGCCAGCCAGATCAGGACCAGCAGGGGCAGGAAGGCCAGCCCGACATTGCCGTATCCGCCCGTTCCGCTATTGAAGAACAGGCTGCCGGCTGCCAGCGCGACCAGGAACAGCGCCAGGTTGCCCAATCCATGCCAGCCCGAGAAGGCCTGGATGACGGTGCGGTAGCGCAGGGTCATCAGGAAAATGCCGACGATCAGCGCGCCGGCGGCATCGCCCGCCCACCAGAGCAGTCCGGCGGACAGGACCTGACCGGCCGGCAGCAGCCCGGCCAGGTAGAGGTTGACTACGCCATTGATGGCATTGATGGCCATGCCGGCACCGACGCCGACGCCCAGATAGATCAGGAGATCGCGCCGGCGGTCCAGCTCGGTATGGAATCCGAGCCGGCTCAGCACGCGCGCGGCGAGCCATGGCCCCAGGGTATTGCCGCAGGCGATGCCCGCCGCCAGCAAGGGGCTGGAGCCGACCGACAGATTGACCGCGAAGGCGCCGAGCCAGATCGCGGGCCACATGCCCGGCCCCCAGCGCAACAACGCCGCCAGTGCGATGCCGGCCGGCGCCCAGACCAGGCTGATATGCGAGCCGACATAGGGCAGCGCGAGCCCGAGCCGACCGAACAGGTAATACGCTGCCAGGAGGGTCAGGGCTTGGAGGTTCCGGGTGTTCTGGTTGAAGCGGAAAAGAGTGAGCACTGAAATGCGCGGACCCACGGAATTAACGACAGTGTGACTATATCTTAAGTTATAAGAAAACGCTGATTTATTCGAGTTTCGTCGCTCCCGCGAAAGCGGGAGCCCAATGAAATCAATGAACTGGATACCCGCTTCCGCGGGTATGACGAATAAATCAGCGACTCCATAAGAGCATTTGGTCTATTTTTTATCGGTACAGGCAAAGTCGGCCCGGAGCAGGATCGAATCGACGGAGGCATCGGTGATGAAACACGCTTTCGAGACGACTGGCGTGGTAGTTTTGTAAACTTGATGCAACTGAGCAGTCCGGCAATGATGGCCAGCTGCCACTCCCGCGAACCCGTAGAGCTGAATCGGGCCATGACCACTCTTGTTTTGAATGCATCCGTCGCCCCATGGTAATCGAGTACAAAACCAAGACTGCCCTGGTCATCGATGACTATCCCAACATGCGCTCCGCGTTCAGAACGGCCCTGGCGGCATTCGGCCTGACCAAGGTGGATATGGCGGCGACGGCGGCCGAGGCGCTCGGCCGGGTCAAGAACACCCGCTACGACATCATCATCAGCGACTACAACCTGGGCGAGAGCCGCGATGGCCAGCAGCTGCTGGAGGAGATGCGCCACCTGGGCCTGATCGGGCTGGAAACAGCCTATCTCATGGTGACTGCGGAGAGCCTGTACGAAAAGGTGGTGGCGGCGGCGGAACTGGCCCCGGACGATTACCTGATCAAGCCGTTCAATGCCGACATCATGCGCTCCCGGCTGGATGGCATCCTGGCCAAGAAGGAGGCCTTCGCCCAGACCTACCGCCATTTCGATCGCGGGGAAATGGAAGCGGCGCTGGCCGGCTGCGACGAATTGATGAAAAGCCAGCCCAAGTATCTGGTCGACGCCATGCGCTTCAAGGGCGAAGTGCTGGTGGCCATGGGCCGCTTCGACGAGGCCAGCGCCCTGTATAACGAGATCGTCCGGCTGCGGGCCGTGCCCTGGGCGCGCCTGGGCCTGGCCCGGACCCTGCATTTGCGCAACAAGTCGGGCGAGGCCGAGGTGATGCTGGAGGACCTGGTCAGCCAGTATCCCGAACTGATCCCCGGCCACGACCTGCTGGCCGACGTGCAGATCGCCCAGGAAAAATATCAGCAGGCCCAGATGAGCCTGCAACGGGGTGTATCGACCTCGGGCAAATCCATACTGCGCCAGCGTCGTCTGGGCGAGGTCGCCTATCACAACGGCGATCTGAACACCGCCGAATCGGCCTTCGACGCAACGGTGCAAAAAGGCAAGTATTCGATCTTTCTGGCGCCCAACGATTTCGCCAACCTGTCCCGGGTCTACCTCGACCAGGGCGAGACCGCCGATGCCATGCGGGTGATTCAGGACAACCGCAAGCTGCTGCAGGAAAGCGATGACGGCAAGCTGGTGGCGTCGGTCATGATGGGCCTCGCCCATAGCCGAAGCGGCAATGCAGCCGAGGCCCAGCGGCACATGAACGACGCGCTGAAGATGAAGCAGCTGGGTGCCTCCGGCAAACCGGAGCTGCTGCTGGACATGGCCGAAGGCTGCCTCCAGGCCGGCCTGGCCGACGCAGCGGCGGCCCTGGTCGGCGAAGTGGCGCGCAATGCCCACGACAGCGAGCAGTTGCTGGCCAAGGCCAAGCGCATCTACCACGATGCAGGCAAACCGGACGAGGCGCAGGAAGTGATCCGGCAGGCGACCGAGCAGGTCGTGCGCCTGTCCAAGGAGGGCGCGCTACTGGCCCAGCGCGGCGATCTGGTCAGCGCCACCAAGCAGCTGTTCCAGGCAGCCAAGGAGTCCCCGCGCAACCCGCGGGTGCTGATGAACGCCGCCTGGGTCGCCATGCGCCTGGTCGAGCAGGACCCGGTGCAGAGCCCGTACCTGGCCCAGGTCCGGCTATTGCTGGACGATGCGGCCTATCTTGCGCCGGACCATCCGCGCCTGGGCGGCCTGCAAACCAAACTGCGTTCGGTGGAAGCCGCGCTGGGCATCAAGAGCGCGGCACCGCGCAAACGGATGGGGCAGATGAATGGAAGATAACGACCTCTATGCGGCCCTGCTGCACGAGATGAAAAACAATCTGGTACTGCTGGCCATGACCCTGGACAACATCCCGCATTGCGGCCAGGAGCCCCATGACGCCCCCCTCGATGCGGCCCGCCTGCTGGCGCAAAGGACCTCGGAGCGGCTGATGCAGTCCTTGCTCCTGTACAAGAACAGCCAGGGCGGGGTCGTCCTCAACGCAGTCGACGCCTACTCGACCGAGGACTTCATCCACGAACTCGCACTCCACGCCCGGTCACTGAAGGCCAGCCTGAAGGTGACCGGCCTGGTCGATGCCGATGTCCCGGCAATCTGGTTTTTCGATCGCAACATGCTGGAGATGGCGATGATCAACGCCGTCCACAACTCGATTTCGTATGCCCGGGAACAGATCGAGATCCTTGCCAGCCTGCGTGACGGCATGCTGGCGATCTCGGTGCGGGACGACTCGGACGGCTATCCGGCGCACATCCTGGAAGCAGTGGCCATGGATCGACCGCTCCAGTCCAATGGCACCGGCCTGGGCCTGCGCTTCGCCCGCCTGATCGCCCGGGCCCACCAGAACGAGGGCCGGATCGGCGAACTCCGCCTTTACAACGATAACGGCGCCGTGTTCGAAATCCGGGTGCCCTGAGCAGCGTGGCCAGATGCCTTGGTAAAGCTCAGGCTGAACGGTGCTCCTGAGTGAAGGATGCAACCATGAATCCAAGCAAAGTCGACCGCACCCGCCTCACCCGGCTGGTAGATCTGCCCAACATCGGCAAGGCCATGGCCGAGGATTTCCGGCTGATCGGGATTCGCACGCCCGACGATCTGGTCGGCCAGAATGCGTTCGATCTGTATGCGGCATTGTGCAGCGCCACGGATAGCCGTCAGGATCCCTGTGTGCTGGATGTGTTCATGTCCGTGGTCAGTTTCATGAACGGCGGGCCGGCGCTGCCCTGGTGGGCGTTCACCGGGGAACGCAAGCGTCTGCTTCGCGCCGGCCCGGGCGGGGCTTGACCGTGCCTGTAGAATTGGCCGCTTTCCAGATACCGAGGGCCGTCCATGTCCGATTCCCTGACTGAGCTGCTGGCGGCCGCCTTCACCGCGCGGGCCGGGCTGATGACCCGCCTGCAGGCCGAACAGACCGACGCCTACCGGCTGTTTCACGGCAGCATGGAGGGCGTGCCGGGCCTGACTGTGGATCGCTATGGCGACCTGGTGCTGGTGCAGAGTTTTCATCAGCCGCTGGAGCCCGATCAGCAGGCCGCCATCGAAGCCTTCTACAACCAGGCCCTGCCCGGCCTGGCCGTGGTCTACAACGACCGGAGCCAGGCCAATTCGCGCATCCGCAATCCGCTGACCGAGGCGCAGAAGATTGCCGCCCACCTGCCCCGCGTGGCCCATGAACTGGGCGTCAAATACCACATCCAGGGCCGCCACGAAGGCCAGGACCCCTGGCTGTTCCTCGACCTGCGCGCCGGCCGGCGGCGGGTGATGGCGGAGGCGGCCGACAAGTCGGTGCTCAACCTGTTCGCCTATACCTGCGGGGTCGGCATCGCCGCCGCCAAGGCCGGCGCACGCTTCGTGGTCAACGTCGATTTCGCCGAATCGAGCCTGAAGGTAGGCCGGGACAACGCCCGCCTGAACGAACTGGCTATCCGGCCGCGTTTTGTGCAATCCGACGTCTTCGCCGCCCTGCGCCAGTTCTCCGGCCTGGGCCAGCCGGAGAGGGTGCGCGGCAAGCGCCTGCCGCCGTTTCCCAAGCTGGAGGCGCAGCAGTTCGACCTGGTCTTCCTCGATCCGCCCCGTTACGCCAAGAGCGCGTTCGGCGTGGTCGATCTGGTCAACGACTACCCCGCCCTGTTCAAGCCGGCGCTGCTCTCGACCGCCGAGGGCGGCACCCTGATCTGCTGCAACAACGTGGCCGAGGTCGAGCGCGAGGCCTGGCTCGACCAGCTGCAACGCAGCGCGCACAAGGCTGGCCGGGCGATTCGCGCGACGGAATGGATCGTGCCCGAAGCTGATTTCCCCAGTCCGGATGACAAGCCGCCGCTGAAGATGGTGCTGCTGCGCGTCTAGGGAAACGCTTATTTATTCGTCATACCCGCGTAGGCGGGTATCCAGTTGCTTGATTTGACTGGGTTCCCGCCTGCGCGGGAACGACGAAACCAGAATAAATCAGCGTCTACCTGGCCGCTGACGCTGGGATAAAATGCGGCCCATGCTGCGCCTGACCGAAATCAAACTCCCGCTCGACCACCCCGAAGCCGACCTCAAGGCCGCGATCCTCAATCGGCTCGGCATTGCCGAGGCAGAGCTGGTCCGGTTCACCGTGTTCCGGCGCGGCTTCGACGCGCGCAAGAAATCGGACATCCATTTCGTCTACACCGTCGATGCCGAGGTGCGGGACGAACCGGCCGCGCTCAGGCGAATGCGCGACGACCGCCATGTCTCGACCACGCCGGACATGGCCTATCACTTCGTCGCCCGGGCACCGGACAAGCTGGACGAGCGCCCGGTGGTGATCGGCATGGGGCCGTGCGGCCTGCTGGCCGGCCTGACCCTGGCTCAGATGGGCTTCCGGCCGATCATCCTGGAACGGGGCAAGGCGGTGCGCGAGCGGACCCAGGACACCTGGGGCCTGTGGCGCAAGGGCAAGCTCAATCCGGAATCGAACGTGCAGTTCGGCGAAGGCGGCGCCGGCACCTTCTCCGACGGCAAGCTGCACAGCCAGATCAAGGACCCCGGCTACCGCGGCCGCAAGGTGCTGACCGAATTCGTCGAGGCCGGCGCGCCGCCCGAGATCATGTACGTCAGCAAGCCGCACATCGGCACCTTCAAGCTGGTCAGCATGGTCGAGCGGATGCGGGCGAAGATCATCGAACTGGGCGGCGAGATCCGCTTCCAGGCCCGGGTCGAGGACTTCGAGATCGAGCGCGATGCGGACGGCAACGGCCAGATCCGTGCCGTCATCCTGGCTGGCGGTGAGCGCTTGCCAACCCGCCACGTGGTGCTGGCCGTGGGCCACAGCGCGCGCGACACCTTCTACCAGCTGCACGAACGCGGCGTCTACGTCGAGGCCAAGCCGTTCTCGATCGGCTTCCGGGTCGAGCATCCGCAATCGCTGATCGACCAGGCCCGGTTCGGCAAATTCGCCGGGCATGCTCAATTAGGCGCCGCCGACTACAAGCTGGTCCACCACTGCGGCAACGGCCGCTCGGTGTACAGCTTTTGCATGTGTCCGGGCGGTACGGTGGTCGCCGCCGCCTCGGAGCCTGGCCGGGTGGTGACCAACGGCATGAGCCAGTATTCGCGCAACGAGCGCAACGCCAACGCCGCGCTGGTGGTCGGCATCACGCCCGACGACTATCCGGGCGACCCGCTGGCCGGCATCGAATTCCAGCGCCGCTGGGAGGCGGCCGCGTTCAAGGCCGGCGGCGAGACCTACGCCGCGCCGGCACAGAAGGTGGGCGACTTCATCGCCGGCCGGCCATCGACCGAACTCGGCTCGGTAGTGCCGTCCTACACGCCGGGCATCCACCTCACCGACCTCTCGACCTGCCTGCCCGAATTCGCCATCACCGCCATCCGCGAGGCACTGGTCGCCTTCGGCAAGCAGATCCACGGCTTCGACATGAACGACGCCCTGCTGACCGGGGTCGAGACCCGCACCTCGTCGCCGATCCGCATCACCCGCGACCGGCAGAGCTACCAGAGCCTGAACACCCGGGGGCTGTATCCCGGCGGTGAAGGCGCGGGCTACGCCGGCGGGATACTTTCTGCGGCGGTGGACGGCATCGAGGTGGCCGAGGCGGTGGCGCTGGACATGGTCGGCAAGGGCGTGTGAATTTCCGTCATGCCCGCGCAGGCGGGCATCCAGCCAGTTTTGAACTGGGTTCCCGCCTGCGCGGGAACGACGAAACCGCATGAGCGTCGCCATCATCGGCGGCGGCCCGGCCGGCCTGATGGCCGCCGAGGTGTTGAGCAAGA
>JBBIJC010000015.1:0-32955 GCA_037446165.1 Hydrogenophilales bacterium
CTATTGGACGCTGTTCACCCCGGCAATCTGGAAAGTTTTGCACGCTGTTTCACACACCTTCCGGCCTAACTCCAAACCAGCAGAACGCTCTTGACCCTCTCCTGACCCAAGGAGCGGAAAATGGCAGGCCCAAATCGGGCATCATGGATTCAAACCTATCGAGAAATCGTTCCTGGCCTGCGGGCAAGCAATGATGCTCTGCCAGATCAGCTCTATTGCTCACTACGGGGCAAGCTCAAAGCCTGACCGACACCCAGAACACCCCCTTCAGTCAAATTAGCCCGCCTCCGCTCGACAAGGCGGCTCAGGCTTTCCAGCGCCAACTCGTAGTCGAAGGCCTGGATCTCGCGCCCGAATTGATCGGCTTGTTGTCCGAAGGCATGGCGCAACATGCCTGCCGATTGCGCTTGCAGGGCGTTGACGCTGGCGTCGCTGCGCCTCAGCAGCGCGGACAGTCGCTCCAGCAAGGCGTCCAGCTCGGCCGGGGCGTATGACTCGGCGACCATTTCAATCCCGCTCGATGCATTGGCATCTCGCCCGAGATAGGCCCTGATCTGGTCCAGGAAGTCACCCAGCCGGCTGGCCAGAATGGCCGCATGACCGAAAGCGGGCTCTTCTTCCTTGCGCGCGGCGGCTTCGGTCAGGCCAGCCAGATCGCGAATCCGATTCGGCAGAACATCGCCGGCCATGCCCTTCAGGCTGTGGGTGATCCGGGCCAGGTGCCCGAAATCGTGGCGCTCGATAGCCGCGCGGATTGCATCGGGTTTGTCGCTGTTGTGCTCGACGATGGTATTGAGCAGCTGAATCAGGAAGCCCATGTTGCCTTGGTAACGCCGTTCCAGCGCTGGCCAGTCGATGGCATATCCGCTGGTCGCGGCCGATTGACCCGGTGCCGAACTGGCCGCTACCGGGTCAGGCTCCCGGATGCCTGAAACCTGTTCCCGGATGGCCCTGAGCAAGTCCGCCAACTCGATGGGCTTGGCGACATGCTCGGCCATGCCGGCCGCCAGGCAATTCTCGCGTTCTTCGACCAGCGCATGCGCGGTCAGGCCGATGATCGGCAGGTCCGGGGCGAATGCTTTGATCTCGCGGGTGGCAGCGATGCCGTCCAGCACAGGCATCTGGATATCCATCAGGACCACATCGAAGGCCTGGACCCCATCGCTGCGCACCCGGTCCACGGCCAGCTGGCCGTTTTCCACCTGGGTCAGCCGGCAGCCCTCACTGGCCAGCAGTTCTTCCAGCACCATCCGGTTCACCGGGTTGTCTTCCGCGACCAGGATGGAGACGCCCTGCAGGCGCTGGCCGATTGGTTCCGGCGCCGAGCATTCTGCCTCGGCTTGACGCTGCCCGGCCAACCCTTCGGCCTGGCGCAGGGGCAGACTGATCTGAAACACGCTGCCCTGGCCGGCCTGGCTGCTGACCTCGATCTGGCCGCCCATCAGGTCCAGCAGCCGTTTGCTGATCGCCAGCCCCAGGCCGGTGCCGCCGAAGCGGCGGGTGGTCGAGCTGTCGGCCTGCTCAAAAGGCAGGAACAGATGCGATTGTTCCTGCGCAGTCATGCCGATCCCGGTATCAGCGACCCGGAACACGATGCGCTCGTGATCGCGCGCCGCGCTCAGCGTGACCTGGCCGCGCTCGGTGAACTTGATCGCGTTGGTCAGCAGATTCATCAGCACCTGGGAGATGCGCAGTTCGTCACCCGCACAGGATGCCGGCAGATCGGCCGCCTGTTCGATGCGCAATTCCAGCCCCTTGTTTGCGACCAGCGCGCGCACCAGCCCGGCGCAGCGATCCAGAAGCTCGCCCGGCCGCATTCGGCCCTGCTCGATCTGCAGCTTGCCGGCCTCGATCTTGGAGAAGTCGAGGATGTCGTTGACCACATGCAGCAGCAACTGACCCGCGTCGAGGATGCGGTCAAAGTTCTCGTGAGCCTGCGGGTCCTCGCAATTGCGCTGGCCGACCTGGGCGAAACCGAGCACTGCGTTGAGCGGGGTACGGATCTCATGGCTCATGTTGGCGAGGAATTCGCTCTTCACTTGCGACAGTCGCTCGGCCTCTTCCTGCGCCGCTTTCAACTGAAGCGTGCGCTGGTCAACCAGTTCCTGCAGGTGCAAACGATGCTGGTCGAGTTCGGCGGCGACCCGTTTCTTCTCGGTGATATCCTCCTTGACCGCGACATAATGGGTGATCCGGCCATCCGCCTGGCGCAGGGGCGTGATGATGGCGAATTCCACATATTCGCTGCCGTCCTTGCGCTGGTTGAGGAACTCGCCCTTCCAGGGCTGGCCCTGGGTCATCGCCGCCCAGAGCGATTCATACGTCGCCTTCGGGGTCTGGCCAGAGTGCAGGATGCGCGGGTTCTGGCCGATGACCTCTTCCCGGCTGTAGCCGGTGTTCTGCACAAACGCCTCGTTGACGTATTCCAGATTGGCATTCAGATCGGTGATGGCAATGCTTTCCGGACTCTGTTCGACCGCCTGCGCCAGCTTGCGCAACTGCGTTTCGGTGGCCTTGCGCCGGCTGATGTCCTGCGCCGAGAAGGTCACGCCCTTGCCCGAATCGCCCAGATCGGTCACGGCGGAAGACAGATAGACGTCGATGATTGTGCCGTCCTTGCGCAGCCAGACCGTTTCCACGGTTCCCAGGCCATGCTCCCGAATCTGAGCGTGCGTATCCCGGCCCACCCGCTCGAACTCGGCATCGGACGGATACAGGATGCGGGAGGACCGCCCGATCAATTCATCGCGGCTGTAGCCCGTCATGCGCAGGACCGTGTCATTGACTTCCGTGAACACCCGGTTCAACACCACGCCGATCCCCACCGGCGAGGCCCGCAGGATGCTGCTCAGGCGCACCGCGTTCTCGCGCAACGCCCGCTCCGCACGGCGCTGGCACACGATGCGCCAGATTTCGTTGGAGATGAGCTGAACCGTTTCCACGTCCAGATCGGTATAGGGCACGGCCTTGTTGCCGACCCCGGTCATCATCCGCACCAGCCCGCCCTCGATGACCGGCACGCTGATCAGGCGTTCCAGATGGGCATGGCCTTCGGGCAGGCCGTGCTTTCCGGTCGCCATCGCATAGTCGTTGACCATGACCGGCGCCCGCTGGCGCAGCGCATCGGCCCAGATGCCGGCCTGGCTGACCGGATAGTGCCGGTCGGAACTGGCCTGGCAATAGCTTTCCAGCGTGCGTCGCGACCAGGCCACCAGTTCGATGGTTTCCTGGTCATCGTTGACAAAATGGATGAAGGCGATCTGGCTGCCAGTCAGCTCCTCCGCCAGTTCCTGGCCGCGCTGCATGAATCTGACCTCGTCCAGCTCATCGGCGGCGCCAGGCAGTTCAAGCAGGGCCTGGGCAAGACGTGCCTTCAACTCCAGTTTGGCTTCGCTCTGCTTGCGCTCGGTGATGTCGCGGTCGACACCGTGATAGCCGAGAAAAACTCCGGACTCATCGAACCGCGGAGTGCCGCTGGTTTCGATGTCGACGATATGCCCATCCTTGTGCAGACACACATTTTCCAGTAGCGCGAAAGGTCTTCGTTCTGCCGCGATGTGGGAAAACAGCGCCCCCACCCGGGCCGCTTCATCGGCTGGCATGAGATCGAATGGCGTGCGGCCGAGCACCTCTTCGGCTGCATACCCCAGCAGATCCAAAACCTGAGGGCTGGCATAGGTATAGCGACCCTGGGCGTCAACCTCCCAAATCCAGTCGGATGAAGTCTCCACCAGGTCGCGGAAACGTGATTCACTCAAGCGAAGATCGCGTTCCGACTGTTGCAGCCGCATTCGCTGCGCCGCTTCGTCGAGTGTTCGGCTAACGGCAACCGGCAGCCGGCTGATACGGTCCTTGAGGATGTAATCGTCGGCGCCGTGGTGCAGGCTTTCCACCGCCCGTTCCTCGCCCATGGAGCCGGTCACGAAGATAAAGGGGAGCAAGGGCTGGCGTTCGCGGACGATGGCCAGGGCCTGCAGCCCGTCAAACCCGGGCAGGCTGTAATCGGCCAGCACCAGATCGGGCTGGAACTCGTCCAGCGCGGCGATGAAGGTATCGCGCAGATCCACGCGCAACGATTCGAACTGCAGGCCGGACTTGCGCAGGCTGTGAGCGATCAGTTCGGCGTCGGTGGGGTTGTCCTCAAGCTGGAGGATACGCAGGGGCTGGTTCATGACACCGGTCGGATATCGGGCGGCGCCCGGTTCACCAGCACCCAGTACAGGCCGATATCGGCCATGGTCTTGGCGAATTCGTCGAAGGCCACAGGCTTGGCCACGTAGCTGTTTACGTTCAGCCGGTAGGTGTCGGTGACATCCCGCTCCTCCTTGGACGAGGTCACCACCACCACCGGCAGATCGCGGGTGACCGGATTGGCGCGGATCTGCCTCAGCACCTCGATGCCGTCGACCTTGGGCAGGCGCAGATCGAGCAGCACGACCCGGGGCAGGCTATTCGGCCGGGTGGCGTAAGCGCCGCGATGGAACAGGAAATCCAGGGCGGCCTCGCCGTCCTTCACCCACTCCAGGCGATTGGCCAGGTTGTGCTTTTTCAGGGCATGGATGGCCAGTTCGGCGTCGTTCGGATTGTCTTCGACCAGCAGGATGTCGATGATGGAATCTTCTGCAATCATGGCGTTCTCCTCATACCAGGGAAGCTTGATGCCGTTTGGGCAGGGTAAAGCTGAAACTGGCGCCCTGATCGACGACGCCCGCCGCGCTGACCTGCCCGCCGTGTTTCTGGATGATACGTTTGACGATGGCCAAGCCCACTCCGGTCCCTTCGAATTCGTCCATGCCGTGCAGGCGCTGGAACAGGATGAACAGCTTGTCGGCATAGTCGGCATTGAAGCCCACGCCATTGTCCGCCACCTGAAAGCGGATGTAATCGCCCTCGTCCGCCGCGCTGACCCGCACGATGGCCGGCTGGCGGCCACGGGTGAACTTGACCGCGTTGTCGAGCAGGTTCTGCCAGACCTGGCGCAGGGCGCGCGGATCGCACTCGGCCGTGGGCAGATCGTCCATTTGCAGCTCGATGGCGCGGCCCTCGCGGCTGACTATCAGACCGGACCAGACCTCCTTCACCAGCGCCTGCATGTCGACCGGCACCGGGTCCAGCTCCAGCCGGCCGGCGCGGGAGAAGGCCAGGATATCGTCGATCAGCTGACCCATCTTGCGGGCGTTGTCGGACACGATGCCGAACATGCGCCGGCCCTCGGCATCCAGGCTGGCGGCGTGTTCGTCGAGCAGGATGGCGATGAACCCGTCGATCGCCCGCAATGGCGCGCGCAGATCATGGGACACGGAGTAGCTGAAGTTCTCCAGGTCGTGGTTGGCGGTTTCCAGTTCGGTGGTGCGGAGGAACAGGTCGAGGGTTCGCTGCCTGACCTCGGCTTCGAGCCTGGCCTGGTATTGGGCGCGCTCCTGCTCGATCAGCCTGCGCTCGGTCACGTCGTAGAACGTGGCCAGCAAATCCTCGCCGATGGTCACGCCGGAGATTTCGATATTCAGCACCTGTCCGTACTTGCTGGTGACACGGTATTCAATGGCTTCGATATCGACGTTCCCGGCCTGTGCATCGGCCACCGCGGCCGACCACTTGGCCTGTACCCAGGCGCGATATTCAGGCTCCGGACAGGCTAGCTGCCACCACTCATTCAAGGTCGGAATATCTTCCTGGCGGTATCCGAAGGTCTCGATAAAGCGCTGGTTGATGTATTGCAGCGCGCCATCCCTGGTCACGAAGCACATCGGAACCGGCGCTTCGTCGATCAGCAATTTGAACCGGGACCGGCTTTCATGCAAGGCGGCCTCGGCCCGTTTGCGAGCGGTGATGTCCCGGTTGCTGCCACGCTGGCCAAGGTACTCGCCTGCTTCGCTGAATACGCTGGTGCAGATATGTTCGATCCAGCGTTCCTCGCCTTGCCGGCTACGAATGCGCAGGTTCAACAAGTCATGGCTGGGGTTGAGGGCATCGCGCTGGATAGCGAGATGGTCTCGCCAGCGGGGCAGATCATCAGGGTGGATGATCTGCTCCAGCAAGCCGGGGTTGGCGTAAAAGTCGGCCGGGGCATAACCGCAGATCGCCTCGCAGGCGGGCGAGACATAGCGGAACTGCCGATCCGCGCCGACCCAGTATTCCCAGTCCGCCGAGTAGTCGGCGAGGATGCGGTATTTCGCCTCGCTCGCCTGCAATTCATTCCTGGCCTGTTCGGTCAGCACCGCCTGTTCGAGCTCCTGTTCCAGTATCCGCGAGCGATAGTGGCTTTCCTGGGCTCGCCACCAGTACCAGATCACCGCCCCGGTCCCGGCCAGCAGCAAGGTCAGCGCCAGCCCCAGCCAGCGTGCCAGCTGCTCCAGAGGCGTATCGACCTCGCTCTGGTCCTGCTTGACCACCAGCAACCAGGGTGTGCCTGGCACCCGGTCGGCATAGGCCAGCACCGGGTCGCCCATGTAATCCCGGGCTGCGTGCAGGATGCCGTGTTTGCCGCGCTCGATCTGCACCACGGGAAGATCAGATTTGCTGGCTGAAACCCGGATCGACATCGGCTCCGCCTTGGCGGTGACGATGAACAGAATCTCATTGCCCTCCCGCCGGGCCAGTACGGTTTCACCCTTCCGCGAGGCCAGCGGCCAGCGCTGCAGCATGGGAAACAGCTGCTTATCTGCGGGCATGGTCATGAGGATGGCGCCGATGGTATGGCTACCCGCCGCATCCTCCAGTTTCAAGGGGCCCACCATGCCGACCCGAATCGGCTCGCCCGGGTGACGGTGAAAGTCGATCAGCACGGGTTGGTCATGGCGTATGGCATTCAGGGCGTCGGCCTGGTGTGCGGTCGTGGATTCGATATCCGGCCCTTCATTCTGAATGCGGGCCCGGCCGTCCAGATCGAACAGCGTGAAGGTGTCATAGCCATAGGCCTGCGCCAGGAATCTCATGCGCGCGTGGATCTGCGCCAGGGCGGCCTGATCCTGGCCACCTTGTGCGAGCCAGCGGTCGAACTGGTTCGCGATAAGCGAACCGGCGCCAACGAAACGGATGTCCCCACGCCGTTCTGCGAGCCAGTTTTCGAGCTGTTCGATCTTCAGCTCGGCCACGGCCTTCAGGCCGGCCTCGACGCTGGCGCGGCGCTCATCGCGCTGATGCTGGTAGACGAACAGGGCGATCACGATCAGCACCAGCGCGCTGGCGCAAAAGGCCGCCAGCGGCACCATGAAGCTCAATTTGTTCGGACGGGTGACCATGGTCGGCCTTCCACTCGGTATCAGGCAGCCGGATCGGCGAACTGAGCGGCGATGCTGGCAAATTGGCCATAGCGGGCGCTAAAGGCATCCACCACATCCGGATCGAAATGCCGGCCCCGGCCTTCAACAATGATGTCGCGCGCCTGAGCCGGCGGCAGCGCGGATTTGTAGACCCGGTGCGAGACCAGGGCATCGAACACGTCGGCCAGCGCCATCAGCCGCGCCGACACCGGGATGGCATCGCCCGACATCCCGTCCGGGTAGCCGCTGCCATCCCATTTTTCGTGGTGCCAATGGGCGATTTCACTGGCCACGGCGAGGAAATCCACCGGCTTGCCGGTATCGCGCACCGCCTTTTCGATGGCGTTGGCGCCGAGCAAGGCGTGGGTCTTCATGATGGCCCACTCTTCGGCCGTCAGCGGTCCCGGCTTGAGCAGGATCGCGTCCGGGATGCCCACCTTGCCGATATCGTGCAGGGGCGCCGATTTGACCAGCAGCTGAATGGCGTGCCGATCCAGGCGGTCCTTGAACCGGGGATGGCCGCTGAGCTGGTCGGCCAGCGTGGCGACATACTCCTGGGTGCGGCGAATATGGTTGCCGGTTTCGGGATCGCGGGTTTCGGCCAGCTCGGCCAGGGCGTGGATGCCGACATCCTGGATCAGCAGGATTTCCTCGGTCCGGCGAATGACCTCGGCCTCCAGCCAGTCGTTATGGCCTTGCAGGATGTCGCGGGCCTGCTTCAACTCCATCTGGGCGCGCACCCGGGCCAGGACAATGGCCGGTTTGATCGGCTTGCTGATGTAGTCCACCGCGCCCAGCAACAGGCCCTGTTCCTCGTTGACCTCGTCATCGAGGGCGGTTACGAAGATGACCGGGATGGCGCGCGTGGCCGGGTTATCGCGCAAGCGGGCCAGCACCCCGTAGCCATCGAGGCTGGCCATCATCACGTCGAGCAGGATCAGGTCCGGCATCGGTTCGATTTCGACGACCCGCAGCGCATGCTCGCCTGAATTCGCCGCGCGGACCTGAAAGTGAGGCAGCAGAATTTGCGTCAGCAAGGCCAGATTGGCTGGCTCATCGTCAACGATCAGGATTGTCGAAGTGGGCATCGAAAGGTTCCTCGGCGGGACATCCGGGCGCCTGACCCATTGGTTGAACACAAAGTATAGTAGTTATCGACTAACTGGCCAGTAACTTGAGCGACATCGGGCCGATCTGGTCCGTGCCGGTTCTCTGCCGGCAATGTGCTACGGTTAAAGCGGTTGTGAGATGAAGATCAATCGAGTCTGCCTGGCGTTTTCCTGGCAGGGCCACGCGGGGGAGAAAAGCCGTGTATCAAAATATTCTGGTAGCGATCGATGGCAGCCATACCTCTGAAATCGCGCTGAACGAGGCCATCAAGCTGGCTGGCGAGCAGCAGGGCCGGTTGCGCATCGTCAATGTGGTCGAGATGGTCTACCTGAATCTGGAGGGCGGATTCATCGACCCCCGGGAAATCTGGGATGCCATGCGTAAAAGCGGGCAGGCCATTCTCGACAAGGCCCTGGCCGTTGCCCGCGCTGCCGGCATCGAGGCCGAGACCAAGCTGCTCGAGATCGATGGCCTCGGGCTTCGCATCCCCGAGGTGATCGCGGACGAGGCGGCGACCTGGCCCGCCGACCTGATCGTGGTCGGCACCCACGGCCGCCGGGGCATGAGCCATTTGTTCCTGGGCAGCATTGCCGAAGGCGTGGCGCGGGTTGCCAGCAAGCCCCTGCTGCTGATCCGGGGCGAGTAATCCGGGACCGCGGCGCGCAAATGTCGGGTTTGGATCATTGGCCAACATTGGCGGCAATCCATGGCAAACCCATTTGATAGCACTTTCATACCATACAGATAGTACTTTTGATATAATCACCTACATTGCAACCAAGTTATTTGGAGAATCGGACATGCGATTCGAAGACTTGCTGGACATTGCCGGTGACCGGCTTTCTCCCGATGAGAAGGAGTTGGCCCGCTATGAATATATCTGGAACAGCGCCATTCGGAGCGCCGCCCGGGTTTGCCAGAACAAGGCCGATCGGTCGATCGAGCACAAGAGCAGGGTATTGGCCGAATCCTGTGCCGAAAACATCATGGAACTCTGGCACAGCCAACTGACCATCTCGTCGACCTCGAATTCCTGAACCACCCTCACCGTGGGGACCCGCGGTGATACATCGTTTCCTCTAAAAAACGCTGATTTATCCGAGTTTCGTCGCTCACGCGAAGGCGGGAGCCCAATGAAGTCAATAAACGGATACCCGCTTCCGCGGGTATGACGAATAAATCTGCGCCGCCCTAAATATCTGACCAGGCCCGCCAGCAGGCAGGCCTGGTTGATCCGGTTTGCCAGTCGATTCGAATCTCCGGCATTGCGTGCGGAAATATCCCCGTCATGCACACGCATTAGCCTTGCAATCATTCCCTCACGAAAACGTCATTCATGAACGCCCCCGACCTCTGCCTGCACAGCCCGCCCACCGCGCTGACCCTGCGCGACCGTATCGATCAGAATGTATTCAATTCGCTCTACGCCCGTTCGCTGGTTTACAACACCTGCTGGGAAGATCCGGCGGTCGATCGGCAGGCGCTGAACCTGGGCCCGGACGACACCGTGATGGTCATCTCCAGCGCCGGCTGCAACGCGCTCGACTACGCCTTGGACGGACCGGCGCGGATTCACGCGGTGGATGCCAACCCCCGCCAGAACGCCCTGCTGGAACTGAAGATTGCGGCGATCCGCCGGCTTGAGTTCGAGGATTTCTTTGCCATCTTCGGCAACGGCTATCACCCGCGCTTCGCCGAGTTGTACCGGACCAGCCTGCGCGGCGAACTGTCCGACTTCGCGCGCGGCTGGTGGGACAAGCACAGCGACTGGTTCACCAGCCCGCTCGGCAGTTTCTACTACCACGGCCTCGCGGGGCTGGTGGCGCGCGGTTTTCGGGCCTATTTCCGGATGCGGCCGAAGCTGGCAGCGGATGTTCAGGACCTGTTCCGTGCCGAAGACCTGCCCAGCCAGCGCCATCTCTATGACGAGCGCATCGCTCCCGCGCTGTGGACGCCCGCCATGAACTGGGTGCTCGGCCTGCAGTTCACCATGAGCCTGCTCGGCGTGCCGCACCCGCAACGGCGGCTGGTCCAGGCCCAGCATGAGGGCGGAGTGGCCGGCTTCGTGCGCGAGGCG
Source organism: Hydrogenophilales bacterium (assembly GCA_037446165.1). Lineage (GTDB taxonomy): Bacteria > Pseudomonadota > Gammaproteobacteria > Burkholderiales > Thiobacillaceae > Parasulfuritortus. The sequence continues at coordinate 10,450 of JBBIJC010000015.1, forward strand.
ATCGAGTATGTATTCCGGCAACTGCCGGTGGCGGACAACTATTTCTGGCGGGTTTACGTCGATGGCCGGTACACGCCCGAGTGTTGCCCGGAATACCTCAGGCCGGACAACTTCGAGGCGTTGAAGGGCGGGCTGGTCAATCGCATCAAGACCCACACCTGCACGGTGACCGAGTTCCTGCACGAATCCAAGAAACCGATCTCCCGCTTTATCCTGCTCGACCATATGGACTGGATGAGCAGCTATCACCCGGCGGCGCTGGTCGAGGAATGGAACGCCATTCTCGGCCGGGCCCGTCCTGGCGCGCGCATCCTGCTGCGCAGCGCGCATGAGGACCCCGATTTCCTGAACTGGGTCCGGGTCGGCCATGAACAGCGCCGGTTGCACGACACGCTGCATTTCGACCATGAACTGGCCGCCCGCCTGCATGTCGGTGACCGCGTCCATACCTACGCCGGCTTCAAGATCGCCGATGTCCCCGGCTGAACTCGGCGCCGACGCCCGCATCCTCTGGCGGCTGCTGCGCGGCCAGCCGCGTAACGGCAGCCACGCGCAGCGTCTGGAGGGGTTCTACGCGCCCCAGGCGGATCGCTACGACGCCTTCCGCACCCGCCTGCTGCATGGCCGCGAGGACTTGATCGAAGCCTTGCAGATTCAACCCGGCGCGCGCGTGGTCGAGCTCGGTTGCGGCACCGGCAGCAACCTGGCCGCGCTGGCCAGGGCGTGTCCGCTCGAAACCCTGACCTCGGTCGAACTGGTCGACCTCTGCCCGGCCCTGCTGGCCGTAGCCCGGCGGCGCACGGCCGGGCTGGCGCAGGTGTCGGTGATCGAGGCGGATGCGACCCAATGGCGACCGGCCCATCCAGTCGACCGGGTCTTCCTGTCCTATTCGCTGACCATGATGCCGGACTGGCGCGCCGTCCTGGACAATGCCCATGCCATGCTGGCGCCGGGCGGGCGGCTCGGGATCGTCGATTTCCATCTGCCCAAGACCGGCCATGGTTTTGGCAATGCGCTCTGGCGACATTGGTTTGGCCATGATGGCGTGCACCTTTCCGAACAGCATCTGCCTGCGTTGCAGTCCCTGTTCGCCGCGTCGCACAACGAGCAGCGGCGGGCATCGGTGCCCTATCTGCCCGGGCTGCGCGCGCCCTACTACCTGTTTGTCGGGCGCAAGCCGGCATGAGCGTCCAGCAGGCAGATCGACTGATCTGAAACCAGCCTGGCAACAGGTTCCTGACACTTGTCGGGCCGCCTGTAAGACAATTGGCCGATGCGCGATATTTCCTGGAAGGTCCTCTTTGCCTACGCCGTAGGCTGCCTGGTGCTGAATGCGGTCAGTCATCCACAGACGGTGTTGCCGCTCGCCCTGTCGTCGTGGACCCTGCCGCCCGGTCTGTCGCTGGCCTTTCTGCTGCTCTACGGCCTGCGCTACATCCCCTGGCTGGTGCTGGTCACCTTCCTGATCGGCCTGCCGGTCAATGGCCCGCCGTCCGACTGGTTCAACGCCATCATATCGGCCACGATCCTGACCCTGTGTCACGGGGCGCTGGCGGTCTGGCTGAAGCGCGGTCTGGGCGTCGATCCGCACTTTCGCAGCCTGCGCGACCTGTCCTGGTTCCTGGTCGTGGCGGTGATTGCCGCCTGGATCGGCTCGGGCGTGCACGTGTACAACGAGTACCTGCGGGGTGGCCCGGAATCGGCCAGCTGGCTGGCGGACCTGGTCAACTACTGGGTCAGCGACCTGATCCGGCTGCTGGTGGTCGGCCCACTGGTACTGGTCCACGCCAACGACAACTGGCGGGCCTGGCGACCGACCCGCGAAATGTTCATCCAGGCCTTTACCATCGGTCTTTCGCTCTGGGTCATTTTCGGGCTCAAATTCACCGACCAGTTCAAGTTCTTCTACCTGCTGTTCCTGCCCCTGATCTGGATCTCGATGCGGCACGGCATCCAGGGCGCCACGGCGGCGCTGGCCGCGACCCACCTCGGTCTGAACAGCATCCTGGAATGGCTGGCCCTGCATGCCATCACGGTGGTCGAATTCCAGATGCTGATGCTCGGCCTGGCCCTGACCGGGCTGTTCCTGGGCATGACCGTGACCGTGCGTCGGGCGACCGAGGAACGCCTGCACCAGCGCGAGGTCGACCTCAACCAGGCCCTGCGTCTGGCGGCCGCGGGCGAGATGGCGCAGGCGCTGGCTCACGAGCTGAACCAGCCCCTGTCCGCCCTGGCCAATTACGCCCAGGCCAGCCGCATGATGCTGGCCGACCTGGCCACCCACGGCCCGCTCCTGGCCGGCACCCTGAACAAGATCGCGGACGAAGCCGGACGCGCCGGACAGGTCGTGCACCGGCTGCGCGAATTTTTCCGGGGCGGCACGGTACGCATGGAAACAGGCCCGGTCGCGGAGCTGATCGAAGAAGGCGTCGCCCCCTTGCGCAAACGCGCCGGCCGCTACGGCATCGAACTGCAGGTCAGCCTGGCGAGCAACCTGCCGACCATTTCCGCCGATCGGGTCCAGATCGCCACCGTCCTGCTCAACCTGGTGGGCAATGCCCTGGATGCCCTGCGCAACAGCGGCACGCTGGAAAAACGGGTCGAGATCAAGGCTGAGTACCTGCCCGCAGGGGTGGTCCGCATCTGTGTAATAGACAACGGTCCAGGCATCACGACCGACATCCGGGACCGGATTTTCCAGCCCTTCGCCACCAGCAAACCGGAAGGCATGGGGCTCGGACTGGCCATCAGCCGCACCCTGGTGGAGGCCCATGGCGGCACGCTGGAACTGGCCAGCAGCCATCCGACCCGCTTCTGTTTTACCCTTCCGGTTGAAACCAGCAACGAAGAAGGCCCGGCAAAAAAGCATGTTTGAACCTACCGTCCTTATCGTCGACGACGACAACTCCGTGCGGGATTCCCTGTCCCTGCTGCTCAAATTCCGCGGCTTCCGGGTGCGCGAGTTCGCCTCTGCCGAGGACTTCCTGGAAGCCTGGAAGCCGGACTGGCGCGGCTGCCTGCTGCTGGACCTGCGCATGACCGGCATGGATGGTCTGGCCCTGCAGCAAGTCCTGACCGATCAGGGTTCGCGCCTGCCCATCGTATTCCTGACCGGCCACGGCGACATCGCCCAGGCACGCACCGCGCTCAAGGCGGGGGCCGTCGACTTCCTGGAAAAACCCATCGATCACGAAGCCCTGTTTGCCTCGATCAGCGAAGCCTTGCTCAAGGACAATCAGCTGCAAGTCGAGGAACAACGCCTGGCCGATCTGGAGGCCCGGATCAACCGCCTGAGCGAGCGCGAACGGCAAGTCATGGAGCGGGTCGTGGCCGGCCGCCACAACCGGGAAATTGCAGCCGAACTGGAAATCAGCCCGCGCACGGTCGAAGTATTCAAGGCCCGGATGATGGAAAAGATGCAGGCGCGGAGTGTGCCCGAGCTGGTCAAGCTGGCCCTGGAAGCCAGCCAGTCGCCGCCCGAAACCAGGTAGTCCGCGCAATGCGGCAATGCGCCGATTGAGTCACCCGGACCAATCAACGCAATCCCGGCTGAAAGCCGGATCTGTACGTAATTCCCTTACGTGTTGTCCCTGATTCTTATCTTGAAATAGCCGGATAGCATCCAGTCATGTAACGAATGTCTCTGAGCAGGACATCTGCGGTTGAATCCGCAGCTCCCGAGGGGCGGCAGATGCCGCCCCCTTTTTTTGGCAGAATGGAACCATTCATGCCATTACCGCGACCATCATGACGCCAGCAAGATCCAGCTTCGGCCTGCTTATCATCGGCGATGAAATCCTGTCCGGAAAAAGACAGGACCGCCACTTCCAGAAGGTGCGCGAAATCTTCGCCAGCCGAGGCCTGATGCTCACTCAGGTCACTTATCTGGGCGACGACCGGCCCAGGCTGAGCGCCTTCCTCCGCGACAGCTTCGCCAGCGGCGACATCCTGATCAGTTGCGGCGGGATCGGCGCCACCCCGGACGACCATACCCGCCAGGCCGCAGCCGCCGCCCTCGGCGTGCCGCTTCTGCTCCACCCCGAGGCTGAAGCGCTGATCACCGAACGCTCCCTGGAGGCCGGCCTGCCAGTCACGCCCGGACGCCTGGAAATGGGCGAGTTTCCGGCCGGGGCCGCGATCATCCCCAACCCGGTCAACCGCATCCCGGGCTTTTCGATCCGGCAGCATCACTTCGTGCCCGGCTTTCCCGAAATGGCCTGGCCGATGATCGAATGGGTGCTGGACAATCAGTACCGCGCCCTCTTCCACAGCCACGATCAAACCGAACTGGCGATGATCGTTCGCGGCCTGGCCGAAGCCACGCTGACCCCGCTGATGCTGGAAATCGAACGCGACCATCCCGGCCTAAAGGTGTTCAGCCTGCCAAAACTGAATGCCGAACGCCCTGACGACTACACCATCGAACTGGGTGTCAAAGGCGATGCATCGTGTATCGACGCGGGTTTCGACCGGCTACGCGCGGGGACCCTGGCGCTGGGCGGACGTATCGAATAGCCGCCATGAGTGGCTCCGGATTGCCACTCGCACCGGCTATTCGATGTGGCCGTCAGTTAAAAACGTAGGTCATCTGGACGCTGATCCGGTTGCCCATGCTATTGCCGATGATGTTGGCGTCGGTCAGCTGGGTTGCCTGCTGGGCTGCCGTGCCGGTCAACCCCTTGGTACCGGGCGCTGGCGCCTCCAGCTTGCGGATTTCATAGTTCAGGTTGAAACGTAGCTTGGGGCTATAGAAATACTGCCCGCCCAGGGTCCAGGTCGTGAACTTGCGCTCATCGAAGGCCGAATTGGTCAGCCGGTTGAGCCGGTCGTAACGCAAATCCGCCTCCCATTTCTTGGCAAATCTCCAACCTGTGTCCAGGTAATAACCATCAGCCTTGTTGCTGTCCGCCAGCGCGATCAGATTGACCGGCTCGAAGGCGGTTGCGCCGCCAATGTCGTTGAAGGGTGGATTCGGGCCGATGAAGATCATGCCCTTGCCGCTCATGTACTCGCCTGAAAAACGCAATCCGTTTCTCAGATACTTGAAGCCGACGCCTTCCCGCTCCCGGTTGTAGTCGACGCCGGAGAAGGTGCGCTTGCCGCCCTGATGCCATATGTAGGCCATCACATCTTCCCGCAGCGGGCCTTTGCCACCGAATATGTAAGCGGCCTGGAGCCGGGCGGTCAGGTCCTTGCTGCTGTTGTTGTCGGAAAACTCGCTGCCATTGCCGTTGCTGAGCATGACGCCATAGGCATATTCCCATTTGCCGCGATTGAACCAGTCATACACCTCGATGCCTACGTCGCGATATCCCGACACGGCGCCGACAACCTGCGAACTCGCCAGGGGCACACCGAGGACGGGTGAGGTCGGCCGCGTCGTGGTGTAGGGCGTGACGAAACGCTCATTGAGCAGGTTGTCGGTGACATTGGAGTAATTGATGTAATCCAGCAGCTGGACCCCCTGCATGGCCTCCTCGCCGAGCGGCAGACGACCCTGTCCGATCCGGATGCGGGCGCCCGGAATATAGTTGAAGGTCACCGTCGCGTCGGAAAACACCGCCGGATCCTTGCGCGTCAGGCCGTTGTTGCCGATCTCGCCCAGCAGGAAGTAATTGATCTTCCCATCCGTGCCGGGAATGACGCCGCGAATGCCGGGACGGGCGCGGAAGATCTGGAACTGGTCCCGGCTGTTCTGGTCCGGTGCCACCTGATTGAACAGGGCGGTCTGACCGTTGTAGGCCTTCAGGCCGGGTGGTGCGGAAATACCGCTGACCGCATCACCCTCGTTGTGGACGAACTGCGGCTGGATGAAGCCCCAGATCTTGTAGGCCGGCGCCCCTGGCGCCTCGTTGTTCTGCAGCTCGAACCAGTTGGTGGCTGAAGCAAGCTGGGCGCATGCCAGCAGGGTTGCCGCCGAAGCAAGGCGTATCGTCTGTTTCACTGTCGTCTCCTCAGATCAAATCAATTCGTTGTTTTTTTGACGGTCCCGTCCGCATCAGGGGCGGATGTAGGCATAGCCTTCTTGCTGTTTCTTCATCAGTTCGACCACGCCGGCGGGCACATAGCCGATGGTGCCGAGCATGTCATCCTTGGTCAGCTTCTGTGCCTTCATGGTGTTCTGGCAGGCGACAACCCGGATGCCAGCCTTTTGCGCCTGGTCGATCCGGTCAGCCGCAGGCGATTCCAGCTTGAGCATGGCGATGCCGGGACCATAGACGACGACCTCGATATCGACCTGACCGGCGCCCAGCTCCTGCTGCACGTTGCGGGCATTGTTGAGGGTGAGGTCCCATTTCTTGGGATCGTTGTCGCTGACCTGGAACACGACTTTCTGCATAGCCTGTTTCATGGCCGAGGCCGAATCGGCATGGCTGAGCGGGGAGAATAATCCGAGCATCACTGCCGCCAGGATGGCGAGGTACCGGGTAAGTTTGGAAAGGTTCACTGCTGTCTCCTCAGATGAGTGGTTTGCACTGCCGCCAAAGGGCGGGGCTATACGGGAGACGGCACCGGTCGCCGCGTTATTCCGAAATATTTGTGTTATCAAAAATAAATATTCGGCATGGAATAAACTGTCCAGGCTTCACGTCTTACTTATGGAAACGCTGATTTAATCGACTTCGTCGCTCCCGCGTAGGCGGGAGCCCAGTCGAATCAAGGCACTGGATCCCCGCCTACGCGGGGATGACGAATAAATCAGTGCTTCCTTATCAGATGACCCCCCATCCGGACCCAGACAGGTACCCGAATCGATGAACATACTTTCCTTCCTATGCAACTCGCGCAGCATGCGGGAGCAGCTTGAGCAGAGCCGTCAGCGGCTCTATCGGGTCGCCTATTCCTGGTCCAGCGACCGGGCACTGGCGGATGACCTGGTCCAGGAGACGCTGTCCAAGGCATTGAAAAACGTCAGCCAGCTGCGCGATCCGGACCGTTTCAACAGCTGGCTGTTCAGCATCATGGCGAATTGCTGGCGCGATCACTTCCGCACCCACCCGGAGATGGACGACATCGACGAACTGGAGGACTACCGCTGCGTACATGAAGTCACGCCAGAGGATGAACATGCCCAGAGCCAGATCGTCCAGCGCGTGCGGGCGGCGGTCGGCAACCTTCCGGTCGGCCAGCGCCAGGTGCTGACCCTGGTCGATCTGGAGGATTTTTCCTATGCCGAAGTGGCCGGCATCCTGGGCATCCCTGCCGGCACGGTGATGAGCCGGTTATGTCGCGCACGCCAGGCGCTGAAAGGCATGCTCCTGGAGTTCGCACCGAAACAACCTTCCCAGATCACCCGGATCAGGAGAGTGAAATGAACAACGAACAGGCCATTTCGGACGAATTCCTGAATGCGCTGGTCGATGACCAACTCGATTCAGCCGAAAAGGATTATGCGCTGCGTGCGGTCAACCAGGACGCTGCGCTCAGGGAACGGGTATGCGAGCTGCGCGGACTGAAGGAGATGGTTCAGCATGCCTATCCTCAGGCCACTGTTGAACAGGTTCAAAGGCGCGGCCGGATGAGTTTGCGTATCCCTCAACTGCAGTCGCTCGCCGCCTGTTTCCTGTTGTTGCTGGTAGGCGGCACCTCCGGCTGGCTGATCCACGACCTGAGCCTTCCGGCCGGCGACAACCAGATGATCCACTCGCTGCAGGCCCTGCAGCAGAACGACTTCGCAGTCCACCCCAGCAAATTCGTGGTACATGTCGATACGGCCAATCCGGTCCGGCTCAAGACCGCGCTCGACGAGGCCGAGAGTCTCCTGGCCAGTGCGCCGGACAACCCAGACGCCATGCGGGTGGAGGTTGTCGCCAACGGCCCCGGGCTCGACCTGCTGCGAGCTGATCGCTCGCCCTACGCGCAGCGGATCGCGCTGCTGGAGAAGAAATACCCCACACTGGATTTCATGGCCTGCGGGCAGACCATCCGGAAACTGCGGGACAAGGGCATCGTGGTCGAACTGCTGCCCAACACCCTGGTCACGCCCTCCGCCCTGGAGCAGATCATTACCCGGCGCCTGAAGCAGCACTGGGCCTATATCAAGGTTTGAGCCCCGGCCCGGTCACTTGAACGGATTGCTGTCGTTCAATTCATCGACGTAGCGCGCGATGCCGCCGCTCTCGCGCCGCAGATAATCCTCCACCGCCTGGGCAAAGCGGGGCTCGGCCAGCCAGTGCGCCGACCAGGTGATGGTCGGCAGGAAGCCGCGCGCCAGCTTGTGCTCGCCCTGGGCGCCGCCCTCGAACAGGCTGATCTTGCGTTCGATGCAGAACTCGATGGCCTGGTAGTAGCAGGCCTCGAAATGCAGCCCGGAGTGGTATTCCAGCGTGCCCCAGGAACGGCCATACAACGCATCCCGGTTGTAGAAGTTGAGCGCGCTGGCAATCGGTTCGTCATCGCGCAAGGCAACGATGAGCAGGATGTTGTCCGGCATCGTTGCACCGACGCGCAGGAAGAAATCCAGGTTCAGCGCCTGCGGTGAATTGAACTGTTCATGGGTGCGCGCATAGCAGCGCATGAAGTGTTCCCAGTGCGCCGGAGTGATCCGGTCGCCAGTCAGGTGCTCGAACCGGATGCCGGCCTCGTGCACCTTGCGCCGTTCCTGCTGGACCTTCTTGCGCTTGTCGCGGCGCAGCTGGGCCAGATAAGCCTCGAAGCTCGCATAACCGGGGTTGTGCCAATGCAGTTGCACGCCCTGGCGCAGCATCATGCCGCGGCGCTCCATCTCGCGGGCTTCAGGCTCGTCCGGGAACAGGCAATGCAGCGATGAGGCGCCCGACTCGCGGGCCAGATCGAGCGCGGCGTCGAGCAATGCCGCGCGGATTTCGGCCGACCCGGCCAGCAGGCGCGGACCGGCCACCGGCGTGAACGGCACGCTGCTGACCAGCTTCGGGTAATAGCGCAGGCCACTGCGCTGGTAGGCCTCGGCCCAGGCCCAGTCGAACACGAACTCGCCCCAGGAGTGGCTCTTGAAGTAGAGCGGCATGGCGCCGACCAGCCGGTCGCCCTCCCAGGCCGTGACGAAGCGGGCATCCCAGCCGGTGTCGGGGCTGGCGCAGCCGCTTTCCTGCAGGGCATTGAGGAAGGCATGACTCAGAAAGGGGTTGTCGCCGGCCAGCGCGTCCCACTGTTCCGCAGGCAGTTCCGACAGCGTGTCGACTAAACGGAGCTTCAAGCGTCGCGCCGCCAGATCAGGCTGCGGTTGTTGACCGGCATCTCGACATCGGCGATCAGGCGCAGGCCTTGCGCCTCGGCCAGCGCGTTGACTGCCTCGAAGTCGCGTACGCCGCTGGCCGGGTCCCGGTTCTTCAGCCAGACATCGAAACGGGCGTTGCTGTCCGAGGTGAACTGGCCGTGGTAATTGAACGGGCCATAGATGCAGACGACGCCGCCCGGCGCCAGCACCCGGCCGATCCCGGCGAACATCCTTTCAACTGTGGGCCAGCCGACAATGTGCACGGTGTTGGCGTTGAAGATGGCATCGACAGTTCCGACCGGCCAATGGTCGTCGTTCAGGTCGATGACCACCGGCGGCAGCACGTTGGCCAGCGCCGCCTCGTCCAGCCAGGCCTGGATGCCGGCGTGGTTGTCGGGCAACTCGCTGGTCTGCCAGGTCAGGTGCGGCAGCGCCGCGCCGAAGTAGACAGCGTGCTGGCCGGTGCCGCTGGCGATTTCGAGCACCTGCCTACGGTCGGCAAAGGCCTCGCGCAACACGGCCAGGATGGGATCGCAGTTCTGTGCGCAGGATTCGGAAAAGGGTTTCATGCAGTAACTCCATTCTGGCTCAGCCTTTGAAGGCCTGGGGCGAGGCGAGATAGTCGAGCTCTTCCTGCGTACTCGTCCGACTGAGGATGGCATTGCGATGCGGAAAGCGGCCGAAGCGGCGGACGATGCCGCGATGGTGCTCGGCGAAGCGCAGGTTGTCGGCCAAGCCGGCCGCAGCGAACAGTTGCACGGACAGATCCTGGTCGTCGAGATGCTCGCTGTGCATCAGCGGCAGGTACAGGAACATCAGCCGTTCCTTCGGGATCAGTGTATCGAAACCCCGCGCAACGGCCTGCTTGGCGACCGCGACCGCGCGCTGTTCGGTGGCGAACGCTTCCGGCCGGCCGCGATACATGTTGAGCGGCAGCTGGTCGAGCACGATGATCAGGGCCAGCGCGCCTTCCGGGGTGTCCTGCCAGTGGTCGAGGCCACCCGCTGCCGCCAGTTGCCAGAGCGGCTCGAACCGGATCCGGATGCGCTCATCCAGTTCCGGCGTCGAGTCGAACCAGCGCGGGCGCATCTCGGCCGAATACCAGAAATCAAGCAGGGTCGAGTACTCCATGTCGGTGGCCATCTCAATCACCTCCTCCACGGGTTTGCAGCAGTTTCAGAAACAGCACCACCGAGGCCAGGGCCAGGGTGATGCCATTGCCGATGATGATCGGCACGCTGCCCAGCAAGATCCCATACACCAGCCAGAGCGCCACGCCCACAGTGAACAGCGCATACATCGGCAGCGAAATGCCGGACAGGTCGCGCGTCTGCCAGGATTGCCAGGCCTGGGGCAGGAACGCGATGGTGGTCAGGGTGGCGGCGGGATAGCCGACCAGGTCGATGAGTGCGGCGGGCATGATTGGGTTTCAGGAAATCGATGCCGCCATTTTAGAACCGTTCTCGGGCATGGGACTGATTCAAGTTGAGTGCCGGATTGCATGGCCCAGGCCGAAATAGAGTCTCATGCAGAGGACGAGCAGGACCACGCATATTCAGGCCAGCCAGGCGGAATCGTTAGGGAAAGGCTGATTTATTCGTCATCCCCGCGTAGGCGGGGATCCAGTGCCTTGATTCGACTGGGCTCCCGCCTACGCGGGAGCGACGAAGTCGATTAAATCAGCGTTTCCTTAGTTGCTTTGTCGAAACGCCAGCACCGCGTTCGAGCCGCCAAAGGCAAATGAGTTGGACAGGGCGGCCCGGACACGCACTCCGGTTTCGCCTTGCCTGATGTGCCTTAATCCAGTGCATTCAGGCGCAACCGTTGCCAGATTCGCCGTCGGCGGAATGGCTTGCCGTTCCAGCGCCAGGATCGTGACTATTGCCTCGATTACACCGGCCGCACCCATGGTATGGCCATGCATGGACTTGGTGGCGCTGATCGCCACCTGGCTTGAGTGTTCGGCAAAGAGTTGGGTGAGTGCCGTGATTTCAGCCGCATCGCCTTCCCGCGTGGCCGTGCCATGGGCGTTCACATAATCGATTTCGCTTGCCGGCATGCCCGCGTCAGCCAGGGTTGCCGCCAGGGCGCGGATCTGGCCTGCAGGGTCAGGGCGGGACAGGTGATTGTGGTCGCAGCTTGTGCCATAGCCTGACAGTTCGGCATAGATGCGCGCGCCTCGATTGACTGCATGTTCCCAGTCTTCCAGAACGATGGCGCCGGCGCCTTCCGACAGGACCAGGCCGTGACGTTCCTGGTCGAACGGGCGGCAGGCGTGGGCAGCGGTCGACTCATCGCCCGGCGCCAATACCTGCAACGACTCCCAGGCGCGAATCACGCCATAGACCAGCGGCGTTTCCGAGCCTCCGGCCAGCATCACCGGGGTCTCGCCTGCCCGCACCCTGCGGAAGGCCTCGCCGATGGCAATGGCCGAAGAGGCGCAGGCGACCGAGTAGGTGAAATTCGCGCCGCCCAGCCCCAAGCCCATTGCAATGTGCGATGCCGCGGCATTGTTCATGCCCAGTATCACGGAAACCGGGGATATCCGGGCCTTGTCGCGCAGGTACAGGTCACGATAGCTGCGCTCGGTGGTCGACAATCCGCCGCCGCCCGTTCCCCAGAACACGCCGATATCATCCTTGGGCAGGGATTCGTCCCGGTCCAGGCCAGAGTCCTGCCAGGCAGACTGTGCCGCAACGGCGCCGATCTGGCTGAAGCGGTCCATCCCGTTCGCGCGGCTGCGTCCCAGGCTGGCGATACCATCGAAGGTCGCGCAATAGCCCGCGGGAATGGCCACCGGATGAGGCACATCCTCGGGCTTGAACAGGCGAATGGCCGATTCGCCACGCAACAGGGCATCAAAGAAATGATGGGGATTGTCGCCATGGGCAGTCACCGCCCCGATTCCTGTAACCGCGACGCGCTTGCGGATCACGCCTTTTGTCCTGCATCGAGCATCGACTGAACAATCGTCACCAGGTCGGCTACCGTGACCGGCGTCTTGAAATCCTTGGGGGCCGGGACACCTATGCGGTCTTCAACCTCGAACATCAATTCGACCAGGCCCAGTGAATCGACGTCGAGCGATTCAAGCGTGGTTTCCGGCGTCACCGATTCGATGGCAATGTCATAGCGTTCATGCAACACATTCAGGATAAGGGGCAAAACTGCAATCAAGATATCTCCATCATCGGGCTTTGGTTATCGGATAAACATTGTTTTTTGGCGTGGCCGATTGCACTTCCTCGCCCAGAGTCTGGTCAAGGAAGTCACGCGTTTCGGCCAGCACCCGGTCCTTTTCCTGATCCAGCGTGATCATGTGATAGCTGTCCCGGAGCACGACATATCGGGTAAGCCTGGAACGGATGTGCCGGATCAGGTATTCCGGGTTGCGGGGCGAGGACATGTCGTCCTCCATGGCGTGGATCACCAAGGTCGGCAGGGTGATGTCAGGCAAAATCCGGCGGGTTTCCCGGCACAGGCGCTGAGCCTGAATCAGGCTGCGGGCAGACAGGGTCGACGCACCGGCTACCGAGGATTCGGTCTTCTCCATTTCCCGCGCGATCCATGCGCGCATGCGCTCGTCCTTGACCCCGTAGGGCGACAGTTCCCGAAATTTATAACGCATGCCGAACGGCACATAGGCCGCCAGCGGTAGAAAGATCCGATACCAGGGCAAGGTCCAGCCGTCATACCAGAGCGTTATGGAGAGAGAGATGAAGGCCGCCACCTGGTCGGGCCGTTGCGCGGCGACATTCAGGGCCAGGGTGGCGCCGATGCACAACCCGCCAATGGCCACATGCTCGTGCTTGGCGCGAACGGTATCGAATTCGCGCAAGGCCTGGCCCAGCCAGTCCTGTCTATGCGTAACCAGGCGGGCCTGCCCCTGGCCATCGTCTCCATAGCCAGGCAGATGAGGCAGATAGACCGTATAACCGGCGCGCTGCAGGCCCCGGCCCAATAATTGAACCTCTAGCGGGCTACTGGATAGACCATGGAAGAGGATAACCGCTCGGTCGCCGGCAGGAAGTGTTTGAGGTTTGTACATGCTTTGTAACGGTGAGAATCATCATTCAAATGAACAGCAAATACGGCTGTTCGAGTTGTTGCGCGTCGGCCTGGCGACCGCTGGCCAAGGCCTTGCTCAGACTTCTGTCCAAACCCTCGTCTGAAAGAAGGCACAGCGCGGATTCATCGGCTCCACTGGATCGCGCAGATCACGTTCGATCATATTCGCACACGGGAAAGTCAGGTCAGACCGGAACTACGACTGGCCATTTGAAGGCATGGTTTCCATGCCGACCACGAACAGAAAGGCGACGCCAGAGAAATCAGGCCTTGGTGCTAAGCGTTGTCCCCGTCAATTGACCTTGTGTGTTCACCGTTGGCTTGACTGCCGAAGTCGCGCTTCCGCCAGCATCATCCTTGTCATGATCGTTTTTGGTGTCCTTGCCCGGAGGTTCAAGGGATTCCGGCTTTACTGAAGACACCATGGCGTTACCAGTTACCGAACCAATCGCACTCATCTTCTTCTCCTCAATTCCTGTCACTTACGGTTCCGCCGAGCCAGGGATGGATAGCAGATCGACAAATCAAGCTTGACCAATACCGGCAGAGTCCTGACTTGTTGATTATCCATAGGCAACAAACATGCCAATAAAAAACGCCCATAAACGGCGCTTTCCAGGTGATTTCGGGCAACCACACACAAAAACTCAGGTGAAGTGCGCAAATTTTGCAGACAACGGCTGCGCAGTGACAAAGTTTGCAGAAAGCGTTCGCTTGCCGATTGGCCATCATGGTCGCCGGGTAGTTTCGACACCTGAGTCTTTCTAGGGAAACGCTGATTTATTCGTCATCCCCGCGTAGGCGGGGATCCAGTGCCTTGATTCGACTGGGCTCCCGCCTACGCGGGAGCGACGAAGTCGATTAAATCAGCGTTTCTCTAGCTGAAACCAATCGAGAAATAGTTACCAATGTAATTATTTCCATTGTTATCATATTCATCAATCGAACTCGCAGGTACCGACGTGAATCAGGATTTCGCCTATTTCGAGCAGGGCATCGACCGCATCGCCCGGCAGCTGCCTGGCATGCCGCAGGATCAGGTGGTGCTCAACCGTCTGTTCTTCTTTGTTTTCAAGGAGCTGGATGAGGCCTATAACCAGCGCCTGGCCGAGTACGGCCTCAACAGTTCGTCCTTCCTCGCCCTTGCCATGATGCTCAGCTGCGACAGCAACCGGCTCAATCCCTGCGATTTGAGCGATGCGCTGATTGCCTCGCGCACCAACGTCACCCGGCTGGCTGACGAACTGGTCAGTTCCGGCTGGGTCGACCGCCAGCCCAGCACGGCGGACCGGCGTCGGGTAGAGCTGTCGCTAACCGATGCAGGCCGCGAACTGGTATTGCAGGTGCTGCCCGGCATCTGGCAACTGATTGAACGGCAATGGACCGATTTCAGTCCGGCCGAGGTGGCCGAATTCGACCGCCTGCTGCGCAAGATGTTGTCCGGCCTGGACCGGCTCAGGGAGGCTGCATGAAACGATTGTTGCCCGGCCTGCTACTTGGCCTGACCGGCTGCGCCCAGCTGCCTCACGATCTGCCGCCGCGACCGGCGCTGAAGACACCGGAAGCGGCCAGCACCATGCTCGCCTTGTCGGGCACCTTCAAACAGGCCGGCACGCAAGCTCAACCGGATCACTGGTGGCAGGCGTTCGGCGTGCCTGACCTGGACCGGCTGATCGACCGCGCATTGAAAGACAATCCGGACCTCGACGCGGTCCAGGCCCGGCTGCACAGCGCCGATCAGGTCGACCGCCTGGCCCGGCTGGCCACCCAGGTGAACTACTCGACCGATGCCTCCATCGTGCGCGAGCACATGAGCGGGAACGGGCTGTTTCCGCCACCGATCGGCGGCAGTTCCTTCACCCAGACCGACCTCACCCAGAACCTGTCCTACAACCTGGACTGGTGGGGCAAGAACCGGGCCCTGGTCAGCGCCGCCGGCAACCAGAAGCAGGCTGAAATACACGAGTCCGAGGCGGTGCGCCTGACCGTGGCCGCCGCCGTCGCCGATGCCTATTTCGCCTGGGCCGATGTCCATGCCCGGCTCGGCCTGGCCCATGACCTGGAACAGCGTCAGCGCAGCGAACGCGATCTGCTCAAGTCCCGGCTCGACCTGGGCCTGGACTCGGCCCAGCCGCTGATCGACGCGCGCAAGAAACTGGATCTGGACCAAGACCGGACACAGCAGCTGGAGTATCTGGACCGCGCCGCGCGTTATCGCCTCAGCGCCCTGGTCGGATCGGACCCGGACCACGCCGCCGACCTGCCGGCGCCCGGCCTGAAGGCCCAGCTGCCCGCCCTGCCCGCCACCCTGCCGCTGGGCTGGCTGGCACAGCGCCCGGACGTGGCCGCCCTGCGCAGCCGGGTCGAAGCGGCGGCCGACCAGAGCGCGGCGGCCAAGGCCGATTTCTACCCCAACCTGGATCTGCGCCTGATGGTCGGGCTGGAAACGCTGGATCTGGACAGGCTGTTCCGGGCCGGCAGCATTTCTGCCTCGGTTGGCCCGGCGCTGCACCTGCCGCTGTTCAACACCAGCACCCTGCGCGTGAAACTGGGCATGAAGGAGGCCGATTACGCCTCTGCCGTGGCCGCCTACAACCGCGCCATCCTCGAAGCCGCGCGCCAGTCGGCCGATAGCTATGCCCTGGTCGCCAGCCTGGAACGGCGCAGCCAGTCTCAGCAGCAGGCGCTCAAGGAAACCGAGCAGACCCTTGCCCTGACCGAACAGCGCCAGAAGCTTGGCCTGGCCGCTCCACTCGATGCCCTGGAAGCGGACAGCGCCGTACTCGGCCAACGCATGAATGACATCGAAATCCGCACCGCCCGACTGCGCGCCCGCGTCGCCCTGTTCAAGGCGCTGGGCGGCGACTCCATCATCAAGGACCCGACACCATGACCGTCCCCACACCTGAAGCCAATCCTGCCAAACGCAAACGCCTGCTGATCATCCTGGCCCTGATCTTCCTGGCTGTGGCCGCGTTCTGGGGCATCCGCTGGTTCCTTTACAGCCAGGGCCATCAGACCACCGACGACGCCTATGTCGCCGGCAATCTGGTCCGGGCCACGCCGCGCATCGGCGGCACGGTGGTCGCGGTGCTGGCCGACGATACCGACTTCGTCAAGCAGGGGCAGGTTCTGGTCAAGCTCGACGACACCGACGCCCGGCTCGCCCTGGACAAGGCCGAGGCCGATCTGGCCGAGACCGTGCGCCGGATCAGCCAGAGCTTCGATGCCCATACCCAGCAGGCCGCCAACCTGGCCGTCAAGCAACGTGCGCTGGAACAGGCCCAGGCTGATCTGACCCGGCGCGAGCAGGCGGTAGCGGTCCAGGCCGTGTCGAAGGAAGAAGCCGAGCACGCCCGCTCGACCCGCGACAAGGCCAGATCCGAACTCGACCTGGCCCAGGCCCAGCTGGCCGCTGCCAACGCTGCGGTGGCCGGCACTTCGGTAGCCACCCACCCGGCCGTGAAGCAGGCCGAGGCCCGGGTGCGCGAAGCCTGGCTGAGCCTGGGCCGGTGCGAAATCCGGGCCCCGGCCGACGGCCAGGTGGCCAAGCGCTCGGTCCAGATCGGCCAGCAGCTGACCCCCGGCACGGTCCTGATGGCCATCGTGCCGATGACCCAGCTCTGGGTCGATGCCAACTTCAAGGAAGACCAGCTCAAGGGCATGGCCATCGGTCAACCGGTGCAGCTTGAGTCCGACCTGTATGGCAGCGACTTCACCTTCCACGGCTCCGTGGCCGGCCTGTCGCCGGGCACCGGCAGCGTGTTCTCCCTGCTGCCGGCCCAGAACGCCAGCGGCAACTGGATCAAGATCGTGCAGCGCCTGCCGGTGCGCATCGCGCTCGATCCCAAGGAACTGGCCAAGCACCCGCTGCGGATCGGCCTGTCGATGAAGGTGGACGTGGAAACCTCGGCCGCCGGCAAACCCGAGAATCTGGCCCCGACCCGCTATGAGACGCCGGCCGAAGACTCAAAAGGTGCGGATGCGCTGATCCGCTCGATCCTGCAGGCGAATCAGGTCAACAAGGGTTGAACCTCGCACCATGACCAACCAGCCCCTGCACGGCACGCCGCTGTTCCTGCTGACCATAGGCCTGAGCCTGGGCACCTTCATGCAGGTGCTCGACACCTCCATCGCCAATGTCTCGCTGCCGGCGATCTCGGGTGATCTCGCGGTGAGCCCGAACCAGGGCACCTGGGTCATCACCTCGTTCGCGGTCAGCAACGCCATCGCCCTGCCGCTGACCGGCTGGCTGACCCGCCGGTTCGGCGACGTGCGCCTGTTCGTCGCCTCCACCCTGCTGTTCACCATCGCGTCCTGGCTGTGCGGCCTGGCGCCCAGCCTGCCGCTGCTGATCGCCGCTCGCGTGCTGCAAGGCGCGGTGGCCGGGCCGATGATCCCGCTTTCGCAAAGCCTGCTGCTCAACAACTATCCGCCCGACAAGAAGGGCCTCGCGCTCTCGCTCTGGTCGATGACGGTGATCATTGCGCCGATCCTGGGCCCGATCATGGGCGGCTGGATCACCGACAACATCAACTGGCCCTGGATCTTCTACATCAACCTGCCGGTCGGCCTGTTTTCCGCCTTCATCACCTGGAACCTCCTCGGCCGGCGCTCCAGCGCGACCCAGTCGGTGCCCATAGACAAGATCGGCCTGTTCCTGCTGGTGGTCGGCGTCGGCGCGTTGCAGATCCTGCTCGACAAGGGCAACGACCTGGACTGGTTCGAATCGGGCACCATCATCCAGCTGGGCGTGATCGCGGCGGTGACGCTGAGCGTTCTGGTGGCATGGGAGTTGACCGACAAGCACCCGGTGGTCGATTTCCATCTGTTCGGCGATCGCAATTTCTTCATCGGCACCGTCATCCTCAGCATCGGCTATCTGGTGTTCTTCGGCAACATGGTGATCCTGCCGCTCTGGCTGCAGACCAACATGGGCTATACCGCGACCTGGGCCGGTCTCGCCGCCGCGCCGATCGGCCTGGTGCCGGTGTTCCTGTCCACGGTGGTGGGCAGGAACATGCACAAGATCGACCTGCGCGTCTGGGCCACCTTCAGCTTCGGCGTGTTCGCCGCCGTGGCCTTCTGGAACAGCAACTTCAACACCGACGTCACCTTTCAGCAGATCGTCATCCCGCGCCTGCTGATGGGCTTCGGCGTAGCCACCTTCTTCGTGCCGCTGACCGCGCTCACCCTGTCCGGCATCCCGCCCCAGATGATGCCCAGCGCCACCGGCCTGACCAACTTCTTCCGCATCCTGGGCGGCGGCTTCGGCACCTCGCTCAGCATCACCCTCTGGGAACGGCGGGCCGACTACCACCACAGCATCCTGACCGAACACATTTCGGCCTTCGATCCGGCTTCGACCGACAGCCTCGGCAGCCTGAGCACGCCGGCCACCGACCCGGCCCTGCTCGACAGCCTGATTCACCAGCAATCCGTGATGCTGGCGACCAACGACATCTTCTGGCTGTCAGGCTGCTTCTTCGCTGCGCTGATGGTGCTGGTCTGGCTGGCCAGGCCGCCCCAGCAGGGTATCGGCACGGTGAGCAGCGGCGCGCATTGAGCGCCCAACGCACCGCCGGCGTGGGTCAGACGAACTCCAGATTCTCCGCCACCCACGCCGCCGAATTGGCATACACCTCGCCTTCGACGCCGATCACCAGGAAATCCGGGTGACGCACCGCGAGCTCGCCCTCTTTCGTCGCCAGCACTGCCGTGACGTCCTCCGGCACCCGAATCAGCCGGCTGCGCGCAGTCTTGCGATAGCGGCCAGGCGCCACCACCTCGTAGGTCTTCTCGAAGATATCCTTCTTGATTGGGTATTCCTCGCCTGAACCCTGCACCAGGACCCAGTCCTCCCCGGGCCGGGCGGTCAGCGTGCCCCAGGAAAGCGTGAAGATCTCGATACCATCCGGCTCGCGCCGGGACACTGTCGATTTGCGCACCGCCAATCTCGGCGGGCCCCAGTCGGGTGGTATCTGCGCCTCCGTTTCAATAACAATCCGCCGCTCGCTTTGACCAGGGTATTGGTTAGCCATAGGCGACGAACCCTCCGGCCGGCACGCTGATCCGCACTGCCCGGCCATTGCGTGCTTCGATCGACGTACTGGCGCCGATCTGGGCAGGATCGCTGGAATATAGGCAGCTCAGGCTGGCCTCCGTCTCGTGCAAGACGGCGTCGATGGTCACCCAGACCGCCCGCTCGTTGTCCGCATCGGTATTGATCGCGAGCAGGATTTCCTGGTCGGCGAACAGGCGCGACCAGGGCACCAGCGACCGGATGCGGCCGCCGATCATGCGCGGGAGGCCGAATGTGCCCGGCTCGCCGGAGTCGGAAATTTCGCGTAGATACTGACGACCCCGGCGCAGGGCCAGGTGCTTTTTCTTCAGCGCCGTGACTTCGGCAATGAAGCGGTAGATCTCATGATCCTCGTTGAAGAAATGGCGGTCGGTGCTTTCCAGGGACCCGAAGCGGCCGCCGAACATGCATTCGCGCAGGTAGCGGTCGTTGTTGCCGGCGCCGTCGAAGCCCTGTTCCGTGCCGTAGTAGACGCAGGGAATGCCCATGGCGGTGAGGTTGAGGCCGAGCACGGCCTTGAGATGGGCATAGCCGTTGTTGGCCTGGTCGCCGCAGAAACGGGCCTTGTTGTTGCCCTTGCGCACCTGGTCGTGGTCGTCGAACAAGGTCACCACGTGTTTGCCGAACCAGACGTGGGAGGACTTGTTGACCAGTTCCGAGTTGCGGAACAGCGCGAAGTAGTCCTGCGGCTCGCGCCAGCCCTTGGCCAGGTATTCCAGCTTGTCCGGAATGTCGTCGATGCCGAGGGCGGCGTCGAGACCGGTCAGTTCCAGCATGTTGCAGGCGTTGACCCGCCCGCCGGTGATCTCGCCGACCAGGAAGAAGTTCTCCTTGCCCAGGGTCTGGGCGAATTCCTTGATCACCGAAACGAAATAGCGAGTGGCGCCCGGCTCCATGTGCTTGACCGTGTCGATGCGGAAGCCGTCGATGTCGGCCAGGGCGATCCAGAACTTGTATACGTCGCACAGGGTGTTGAGCGCTGGCGCGGTGTGGAACACGTCGATGATGCGCTGACCGTTGGCGTCCCGGTCATGGTAGCCGTGATGGACATCCTTCAGGCTGACGAAGTCGCCATCCAGATACTCGGGATCGTAGTCCCAGCTGTTGATCCTGCCCTTGGTCGTGAAAGCGCCGGTGGCCTGCATTTCCGTCGGCCAGACGGCATCGTTGGGCCAGGCGTAGCCATGGGTGGCGGGATCGACCGGACCGAAGGGAATATTGGTCGCGCCGAAGGCGTTGCGCCAGCCCGCCACCGGGTAGGCTGCGCCATCCCAGCGCGGGTCCATGCCGCCCCAGCCATCCGGATAGCGGTCTGGATTGAACTGGTAGCCGAACACGTCGCCGGAGTGATTCAGGATGATATCCAGGATCACCTTGATGTCGTGCTGGTGGGCGGTATTGACCAGATCGATGAGGTCCTGACGGGTGCCGAAATGCGGGTCCACATCGAGGAAGTTCTGGATGCCATAACCGTGATAGGAGTGAAGGTCGGCAGTCACCTGCTTGAACACCGGGCTGACCCAGATCGCCGTCACCCCCAGACGTTGCAGGTAGCCAATCTTGCTTTCCAGGCCTTTCAGCGTCCCGCCCAGCCAATCGCCGCCGGCCTCGACCCAGGTCGCCGGGTCCGCTGTATAGGCATCCTCGGGAAACCTGAACGGCGGCGTGCTGCCGCCGGCTGGATTGCCCGCGTTATCGCGATAGCCCTGCTCCTTGCCGTCGGAGTAGCGGTCCAGCATCAGGAAATAAAGCACCTGGTCTTCCCAGGCGGTTGGCGAAGGCGTGTATTCGGCTCGACGCAGTGCAGTCCAGTCGATTTCCGCCAGACTGCGTTCCAGCTGGTTGTGGGTGGTGGGGTCAGTGCTCATTGTGCTTGCCTCCTTGAGTTGCTTATCCAACTGCCGGCGAGTGATCAGGGTGCCGGGCCGTCATTGTCGAGCGCGAAGGGCGGTGGCTGGCTTCACGACCGATTCGGCGGAGACGATACGCAGCGGCAGGTCGGCGACTTCGCCTTGTTCCTGGTTCTGGATGATGCGCAGGACCAGGTCGCGGGCGCCGTTGGCCACCAGGAAGCTGACCGTGCCCGCCTGGGCAGCGTTGCCGGCGACGACTTCGTTCAGGTTGGAGTCGGGAGCGCCGGGTACACCGTCGATCAGCAGCCGGAAGCTGCTGTCCCAGAAATTCATCGGGTATTTGCCCCGGTTGAGCAGACGAACCTGGAAGCGCAAGCCGTAGGCGCTGGGGGTGCGCGGCTGGGTTTCGACACCGAGCACGGTATAGGTGCTGGTCTCGAATCTGACTTCCGCCAGTCCCGCCAGGATCACCCGGGGCAGGGTCGAGGCTTGAGCTCCCGGGACAGGGACTGGTGGCGATGATGCGGGCAAGGCCGCGGCGGGAGCTTGTACCTGGGCGGCGGGCGGCAATTCGGGCGCGGCTTTGTCCCGTCCCAGGAATACCGCCGCCAGCCCGGTCAGGGCGGTGATGACCGCGGCGACGCCAGTGAGGATGCCCGGCAGGGTGGACCACCAGCTGCCGGTCGCCGCGGGCCTGGGCAGCGTGGACTGGGGGCCGCCGGAGAGGGTCGGCGCGCCGGTTGCGCGGGCCGCCTCGGTCGGGCGATTTTCCAGTGCCCGCTGCACTCCGGTACTGAGGGTGGAGATGAGTTCCGCCTCGTCCTTGAATTCCGCCGGACGCACGCTTTGCCTGACTTCGCTCTGGAAGGCTTGCAGCCGCTGGTTGCGGGCAGGATCGAGCAGATCGGTCAGCTGGATGTCCGGCACACTGGTGCGCAGCAGCGCGATCCGGGGCAGGCCCAGTTCACCGGCGCGGCGAAATTCGATCTGGGTGATCGACAGACCCTCCGGATTATCCCGTTCCGGCACGTAGCCATAGCGATGACCCAGGATGAGCAGATACAAGTCGCAGCGGGCGATATCCGCCAGGCAACTGTCGCGCACCGTCTCGCCGTCGGCCACGTAGCTGTGCACCGGCTGGTGGTCGGCGGCGATCAGCCAGTGGATGACGGCTTCTCGCTCGGCCTTGAGGTCGAGGACGGTAGAGGAAACGTAAACCTTGGCCATGGTGTTTATTCCTTGCCTGCAGACGAATCGATCTTAGCCACAAAGCCTGACGCCGGCATGCGCCACGGTCGGCCCGCCAC
>JBBIJC010000016.1:0-14637 GCA_037446165.1 Hydrogenophilales bacterium
TTAACAAGATTACTGCGGTTTCAATAGCCCATTCCGGGCACTCAAAAAATAAGCCCATGCATAGGCATGGGCTTATTGGCTGACTACCTGCTGACAGGTTTGTGACTGGCCACCAAAATAGATCCGTATCCCGAACCGGTGCCGCCTACAGCATGATTGCACGCACCCCCTGCTCACGGACATGGCCGAGAATATCCTTGGCGTGCGTGCATTCGTTGTC
This sequence comes from Hydrogenophilales bacterium, assembly GCA_037446165.1. Lineage (GTDB taxonomy): Bacteria > Pseudomonadota > Gammaproteobacteria > Burkholderiales > Thiobacillaceae > Parasulfuritortus. The sequence continues at coordinate 221 of JBBIJC010000016.1, forward strand.
GTAGACCACCATCATCAGGTGGGGGGTGCTCTGCGGAAATGCGGCGCTGATCACGCACTGATCATCGTGGACGCATGCCTCCAGTTGCCGGAGTTGCTCTGCGGTCAAATTCTCATTCACATGCACCATAAAATCAGAAATGGATTCACTCATTTTCGCCTCCTGTTGACTTCTGTGACTTGATTCCCAGTTGCTGTAACTGAGACTACTCAACATAGCCGACAAAAATACTCTGTCAATTAGAAATAAGCGAAATGGCCCGGTCAACCTCTGGCGGCAAGCAGGTCGAGCAGGAAATCCTGTGCCGAGAAGCCCCGGCCGCGTCTGACGCGTTTCTTGTAGCTGCCGTCTGGCTGCATCTCCCAGGTGCGCATGTTGTCCTTCAGGTAAGGCTTGATGCCCTCGTTGATGACCCGTTTCTTTTGCTTGGAGTCGAGCAGGGGGAAACAGGTCTCGATGCGGCGGAAGAAATTGCGGTCCATCCAGTCGGCGCTGGCGAGATAGACGTTCTCCTCGCCGCCATTCCAGAAGTAGAAAATCCGGTGATGTTCCAGAAAGCGGCCGATCACCGAGCGTACCCGGATATTCTCTGATACACCGGGAATGCCGGCGCGAAGGGCGCACACGGCGCGCACGATCAGGTCGATCTCGACCCCGGCCTGCGATGCCTCGTAGAGCGCGGCGATCACCCTGGGTTCGAGCAGGGCATTCATCTTGGCCACGATGCGGGCTGGCTCGCCCTTGCGCGCCCGCTCGGTCTCGTTGTTGATGGCGCGGATGATGTTGGGGTGCAGGGTGAACGGTGACTGCCACAGATGGCTGTGCTCGCCCGCGTCGCCCAGGCCGGTGATCTGCATGAACACGTCGTTGACATCCTGGCACAGTTCCGGCTGGCAGGTCATCAGGCCGAAGTCGGTGTAGAGCTTGGCGGTGCGGGCATGGTAATTGCCGGTGCCGAGGTGGGCGTAGCGCTTCAGCTTGCCGTTCTCGCGGCGCACCACCATGGCCATCTTGGCGTGGGTCTTGTGGCCGACCACGCCGTACACGACGTGGGCGCCAGCCGCTTCCAGCTGTTCGGCCCAGTTGATGTTGGCTTCCTCGTCGAAGCGGGCCATCAGTTCGACCACGGCGGTGACTTCCTTGCCCCGTTGGGCGGCCTTGATCAGATGCCGCATCAACTCGGATTCGGTCCCGGTGCGATAGACCGTCTGCTTGATCGCCAGCACCTGCGGGTCGCTCGCCGCCTGGCCGATGAAATCGGCAACCGGCTGGAAGGACTGGAACGGGTGGTGGAGCAGGATATCGCCCTGGCTGATGGCCTTGAAGATGTCCTCCACCACGGTCAGCTGTGGCGGTAGGCCGGGGGTGAACGGCGGGAATTTCAGATCCGGCCGCTCCACCTTGTCCGGCACGTTCATCAGGCGCACCAGGTTGACCGGGCCGCGCACCTGGTACAGGTCGTCGCGGGTCAGATTGAACTGATGGAGCAGGAACGACTTCATCTCTTCCGAGCAGTTGTCGGCCACTTCGAGCCGCACCGCATTGCCGAAATTGCGATGGGGCAGCTCACCCTGGAGCTGTTCGCGCAGGGTCTTGGTTTCCTCCTCGTCGACGAACAGGTCGGAGTTGCGGGTGGCCCGGAACTGGTAACAGCCGAGCACATTCATGCCCGAGAACAAGGCGCCGACATGAGCGTGCAGGATGGACGACAGAAAGACGAAGCTGTGTTCGCAACTGGCAACCTCCTTGGGCAACTGGATCACCCGGGGCAGGGAGCGGGGCGCCTGAACCACCGCGTGGCCGGAACTGCGGCCGAAGGCATCCTTGCCGGACAGTTCGACGGCGAAGTTGAGGCTCTTGTTGAGCACATTGGGGAAGGGATGGGAGGGGTCCAGGCCGATCGGGGTCAGGACCGGCATCAGCTCATTGAAGAAATAGTCCCGGATCCATTGTTCCTGCTCGGCCGTCCATTCGGTGCGCTTGTGGAAACGGATGCCTTCCGCCGCCAGTGCCGGAATGACGTCGTTGTTGAACAGCTCGTACTGGCGGGTCACCATGGCGTGCGAGACCCGCACCATTTCCTTGTAAACCTGACGCGCGGTCATGCCGTCGGCCTCGGCATGGGCCGGGTTCAGGCGCAGCTGTTCCTTGATCCCGGCGGCGCGGATCTCGAAGAATTCGTCCATGTTGCTGGAGAAGATGCACAGGAAGCGCAGCCGTTCCAGCAGGGGCGTGCTTGCATCTTCGGCCTGGGCCAGGACCCGTCGATTGAATTCGAGAATGCCGAGTTCACGGTTGATCAGAAGGTCGCTGGAAGGCAGGTGGCTCATGTCAGATTTAACAATGTGGCGGAGCGCTTGATGCTAACCTGAAACGCATCCGTCCTTCTATCTCCCCAATCATGTCCGTGGAAGTGGAGTTGAAACTCGCCATTGCGCACAGCGATGCCGTTCGACTGCGACAGCATCCCTTGCTGAAGGCACTCAAGCCGAGCCGGCGCAAACTGTATGGCATCTATTTCGACACGCCGGATTTCGACCTGTATCGCCAGCGCGGCGCCTTCCGGCTGCGGCGTGAGGGTTATCACTGGGTGCAGACCCTGAAACTGGATCCCGGCACATCGACCGCGCTGTCCGTCCGCCCCGAGTGGGAGGTACAGGTCACCGGCAACCAGCCCGATCTCGACGTCCTGCCCGAGGCGGCACGGGAGCATCTGACGCCGGAACTGTTTTCCCGCCTGCAGCCCGCCTTCGTGACCGACTTCCAGCGCACCATCTGGCTGCTCGAACGCCCGGAAGGCACGGTCGAGATTGCACTCGACGCCGGTCATATCCGCGCCGGCGACAATGCGCTGCCGCTGTCCGAACTGGAACTGGAACTCAAAGCGGGCGACAGCCGGCTGCTGCTCGACATCGCGCTGGAACTGCTCGACTCAGCGCCCATGCTGCCGGAATACCGCAGCAAGGCCCTGCGCGGCTACCAGCTGGCCGGCGTCTGGCAGCAAAGGCCGTGCAGGCAGATCGCGGTGGACATGGCCGACCGGCCGCCCGCCGCCGAAGCCTGGCGGCGCATGCTGCTGGCCGGGCTGACCCAGTTGAGCCGCAACCTGCCCGGACTTCTGGACGAGGCCGATCCGGAATACCTGCACCAGATCAGGGTGGCGATCCGGCGCATGCGCACCGTGTTGAGCCTGGGCCGCCGCATCGGTCTGGCGCAAGATGACTGGGCCAGCGAATTGCGCTGGTTCATGGGCGAGTTGTCGCCAGCCCGTGACTGGGACGTGATGGTGACCGAGACGCTGGCCGCGGTTCAGGCCGAATTGCCTGAAGCCGGTCGGCTGGACGGCCTGATGGCGGCGGCCGAACGGCACCGCGCAGCCGCGCAAAAGCGGGCGCGGTCGGCCGTGGCCGAGCCCAGGCTGACCCGGTTGCTGTTGAACATGACCCAAGGCCTGCTGCCGGAACTGACGACCGGGCCGAAACTGACCGACTGGGCCAGCAAGGCGTTGAATCACCGACTGCGCCAATTCGGCAAGCTGGCTGAACAATTCGACCAGCTGGACAGTGCCGGCCGGCACCAGCTGCGCATCGCGGCCAAGCATCTGCGTTATGCCGGTGAAGCCTTCGCGCCGCTCTATGGCGAGAAGGCCGACCACTATCTGGCCAGCGTGACCCAGCTGCAGAACCGGCTGGGCGTCGCCAACGATGTCGCCGTCGCCCATGGCCTGCTGGCCGAGCTGATGGGCAAGAACAAAAAATTGAATCATGCCGCCGGCCTGGCCGAAGGCTTCATCGTCGCCGCTTCGGCCGGCCAGATCCGGAGCATGGCCACACTGGTGGCGGAGATACAGGCCGCGCCCACGTTCTGGCGCCATGGCAAACACAAGGCGGCGATCTAGTCCAATTGGCCCAGCGCGCCGCTTTTCTGAACTCCGGACTGCCGACATAGTCTAGTCAAGGCTGCCAACCAAACGGGATAGTGCAATGGTCTTCGCCACTCCACAGGGCCAGGCGCCCGCCAACTCGTCACCCGACCCGGTCTGGGCCAGCGCGCGCAAGGATCTGGTCGGCACCGCGCTGGGCACCAGCCGGGTCTGGTTCACGCTCGCGCAAGGGGTGGTCAGCGAGGTCTATTACCCGCGCATCGACATCCCGCAAATCAGGGACCTCGGCTTCATCATTGCCGACGCCGCCGGGTTCTGGTGCGAGCTGCGCCACCTCGGCCACTACAGCGTGGAATGGGCGGAAGGCGACCTCCCGGCGGCGACCATCACCCACCAGCATCCGCGCTTTACCTTTGTCCTGCGGGTCTGCACCGACCCGGGGCGCGACGTGCTCTTGCTCGATTACCAACTCACCGGCGACGAAAACCTGCTGCCCCACGTGCTGCTTGCCCCGCGCCTGGGCGAGGACAGCGACAACAACCTGGCCTGGGCCGACGACTGGCACGGCCACCCCGCACTCTGGGCCGAACAGGGCCCGTTCGGCCTGGCGCTGCTCGCCCGCGACGGGCAGGGCCACTTTCTCAGCGGCCTGCGCTCGGTCGGCGAGGTCGGCGCCAGCGATCTCTGGCAGGATTTCAATCAGAACGGCCGCATGTCCTGGTCCTATGCCGCAGCCGGTCCGGGCGAAGTCGCCCTCGGCGCGGCGCTGGAACGGCGCGGCACGCTGGCGGTTGGTTTTGCGAGCAGCAAGGAAGCGGCGGCCACGCTTGCCCTCGGCAGTCTGATCACGGGTTTTGATTCGGCCTGGAACGCCTACCTCGACGGCTGGCGACAGTGGCGGCAACAGCAGCGCTGGCAAGCGCCGGCCCGCCTGAACGCCGAGCAGAGCCGCTTGCTGGCCCGTTCCGCCTGTGTGCTCAAGGTGCACGAGGACCGGACCTACCGCGGCGCCCTGGTCGCCAGCCTGGCCGTACCCTGGGGCGAGGCCAACCGCAGCCGGGGCGGCTACCACCTGGTCTGGGCGCGCGATCTGGTCGAATCCGCCGGCGCACTGATCGCCCTGGGCGCCCTGGACGAAGCCCGCGACGTGCTGGCCTATCTGGCCGCGACCCAGCAGGGTGACGGCCATTGGCTGCAAAACCAGTGGCTGGGCGGCACGCCGTTCTGGCAGGGGGTCCAGCTCGACGAATCGGCCTTCCCGATCCTGCTGGCTGCCGCCTTGAAGGAAAAGGATGCGCTCGGCGATGTGCCGGTCCAGGACATGGTGCTGCGCGCCCTGCGCTTCATCGTGCGCGAAGGCCCGGTCACCGGCCAGGACCGCTGGGAAGAGGACGCCGGGATCAATGCCTTTACCCTGGCCGTCATCATCAGCGCGCTGGTCGAAGGCGCCGCCCTGCTCGACGGGCACGCCGCCGAGGCGGCGCTGATGGTCGCCGACGACTGGAACGCCCACATCGAAGCCTGGTGCTGGGCGGAGGACACGCCGCTGAGTCGGCAGCTGGGCGTATCCGGCTATTACCTGCGCGCCGCACCGGCCGACATCCTGATCCACCACGGTGCCAAGCGGGAAAATCTGCTGATCAAGAATCTGGCCCGGGACAACGAGATGGCGGCGGACGAGCAGATCGCCAACGATTTCCTGCAACTGGTGCGCTACGGGCTGCGCGACGCCCGCGACCCGCGCATGGTCGACAGCGTGGCGGCGATGGATCGCCTGCTCCGGACCGACACCCCGCACGGCGCGGTCTGGCACCGCTACAACAACGACGGCTATGGCGAGCATGCCGACGGCAGCCCGTTCGACGGCGCCGGCCAGGGCCGCGGCTGGCCCCTGCTGACTGGCGAGCGCGGCCATTACGCCCTGCTCGCCGGCGAGGACGCCATGCCCTATCTGGCCTCGATGGCGGCGATGACCGGCGCCGGCGGACTGCTGCCGGAACAGGTCTGGGACAGCGCGCCGATCCCGGAATACGGCCTCGAACCGGGCCGCCCGAGCGGCTCGGCCATGCCCCTGGTCTGGGCCCACGCCGAATACATCAAGCTCTGCCTGAGCCTGGCCCAGGGCCGTCCGGTCGATGCTCCGCTGCGGACCTGGCAACGTTATGGCGGCCAGCGGCCGCAACCCGGTTTCGTGCTGTGGCGCTTCCGTCACCCCCGCCACCGTGTCGCCGCCGGCCTGGAATTGAGGTTTCTGCTTGAGGCCCCGGCCGTGATCCGCTGGGGCAGCAACGGCTGGCAGAACGTCCAGGACAGCGCCACCGAGGACTGGTCCCTGGGTCACGTGGCGCGCCTGCCCACGACCGGAATGAAGGCTGGCGAAACCCTGCAGTTCACCTTCTACTGGCCCGAGGCGGGTCATTGGGAAGGCCGCGATTTTTCCATCCAGATCATCTAATCGGGAGTTTCACCATGCTCAGCATCGATTTGACCGGGCGCCGCGCCCTGGTGACCGGTTCCAGTTCCGGGCTCGGGCTGGCGATGGCCAAGACCCTGGCCCAGGCCGGCGCCCGGATCGCCGTCCACGACCGGACCCTGAACGACAGGTGTGAGGCGGTGGTCGCCAACCTGCGTGCCGCGGGCACCGACGCCAAGGCCTTCGCCGCCGACATCAGCCAGAAGGACGAGATCGAGCGCCTGTTCGGCGAGATCGACGCCTGGTGCGGCGGGATCGACATCCTGATCAACAACGCCGGCATGGACGGCGCCCGCGCCGATTGCGTCGACAGCGACCCGGCGGCCTGGGAAAAGGTGATCGCGGTCGACCTGTTCGGCTCCTATTACTGCGCGCGCCAGGCGCTTAAACGGATGTTGCCGCAGAAACGCGGCGTGATCCTCAACATCACCTCGGTGCACGAGTTCATCCCCTGGGACGGCTACAGCGCCTACACCAGCGCCAAGGCCGGGCTGTCGATGATGACCAAGACCCTGGCCCAGGAAGCCGCCGAAAGCGGCGTCCGTGTCCTGGCCCTGGCGCCCGGCGCGATCCGCACCCCGATCAACGCCGATGTCTGGCAGGACCCCAAGGGGCTGGCCGACCTCGACGAAAAGATCGCCATGGGCCGGATGGGCGAACCGGAGGAGATCGGCCAGGTTGCCGCCTTCCTGGTCAGCGATCTGGCCAGCTACATCACCGGCACCAGCATCGCGGTCGATGGCGGCATGCTGATCTATCCCGACTTCCGCCACGGCGGTTGAAAGCCGGTTTGCATGCAATCACTTGACCCCATTCAATCGACCCCGCCCCCATTGATCGAGCTGGCGTTGCATGTCCGCATCTTCCGTATCGACAGTATCCGTCAAGTCCGGACTGGCGCCGGCCCGGGAGGCTCCCTGTGGGGTGGCGATGTTCGAGGGCGAAGCGTTCTCAGGATGTTCTTGCGACGCGCTCTGGGTTGAGGAAGTGTCCTGCGCAAACGGGTTACGGAATGCGGGTGGATCCGGAAGATAGTCGAACTTGTAATTAGGTGGCCAACCGGTATCGAACGGCTCGAATGCGATTGTCTGCTCGAAAACCAGAGGTTTGCCGGTTGGCGTTGGTGGCAGCGGCGGCATGGATTTGATGGCTTTCCAGGCAAGCTTTTCAGCCAGCTCCGAAGTCGCCCAAAGCTCTACAACCTTGGCGATCGTTCCATCGGGCGCAATCTCGATATGAAATCGAACCAGGCCCTGCTGAGGTCCCTCCACCGCCGTTCCCATCATGCTCCGAACCAGCTGCCCCCAGTCGTTTCGGTAATGCTTGCTGTTCTTGAGCGTATAGGTGGAGGCTATTTTCCATTCCTCGGGACTGGGAGGGGGTGGCGCCGGCATCGAAGCCAGCTTTTTGGCTGGCGAGTTTGGGGGCGGGATGGAAGCCGCGACGCGAGCGATTTCCTCAGACCTTGCGGCAAGCCGATCGGGGTGGGCCGATTTCGCCCGGCGAGCCTTGGATACGTGTCTCTTCCGCTGGATAGGCGCAGCCAAAAAGCTTACCCGCAAGGGCACTGAAGTTGTCGATACGCTGTGGAGTGGCGGCGGCGCCTTGACCGGCCATAGCGTCAGCAGGCCGGTGTGAAACACCAGCGACAAGGCAAGGGCCACGAGCAAACGGGTCCAGCCCTGGTGCATAAATCCTTCTCCCAATGCCTAAGCCCGAGCTTTCGCTGAAACGTTGTTGGATTCCTTGATCCAGCGGTGCTTGTTGGCGCCTGTCAGAGACCCCATCTGTAGACGATCAAGGCGGCGCGCTGTTCCACGAAGCACGAGTGCTATTGCCACAATGCACCCGCCACCAAGGCGCACAGAATGACCACAAGCCAGGGCGGTGTTTTCCAGAACACCAGCAACAGGAATGCCGCGGTTGCCAACACAAAGTCGGCCTGGGAATGGATGGCGCTGGTCCAGACCGGCTGGTAAAACGCGGACAGGAGCAGACCGACCACGGCGGCATTGACCCCCAGCATCGCCTTCTGAGAAGCAACGTGGTGGCGGATGCTTTCCCAGAACGGCAATGCCCCGGTCAACAACAGGAAGGAAGGGAGAAATATGGCTACCAGCGCAATGCCCGCGCCGGTCCAGCCATGGGGTGTCTGGCTCGATACGGCCCCCAGATAGGCCGCGAATGTGAACAGTGGGCCCGGCACCGCCTGGGCCGCGCCGTATCCAGCCAGGAATGTATCGTTCGACACCCATCCGGTCGGGACAACCTGGGCCTGCAACAGCGGCAACACGACATGTCCGCCGCCGAACACGAGTGCCCCCACCCGGAAAAAGCTGTCGAACAAGCGGAGCGGATAGTCGCCATATTCCTTCACAGCCAGGGGCAATAGCAGGAGTAGCGCACAGAAAAGGGCAATGGCGACGGCACCGATTGTTTTCGTAAGTGGAAACTGTAACGGGCCATGCGGAAGCGGATTTGTCGGGGAAAACAACAGCCGACCCACTAGGCCGCCCAGGACGATGGCGCTGATTTGCCCCAGCGGCCCAGGCATCAAGTACACAACCAAGGCAGCGACGACGGCCAGGCTGGCTCGGGCACGGTCCGGGCACAGGCTCTTTCCCATCCCCCATAAAGCCTGCGCGACCACAGCGACGGCGACGACCTTCAAGCCATGCAGCCAGGCCGCGTTGACCCCATGACCGGATAATTCCAGAGCCGTGCCGAACACGATGAGCGCGACTGCGGACGGCAGGGTGAAACCTAGCCAGGCTGCCAGCGCTCCCCGCATCCCGCCTTTCAACAAACCCAGGGCGATGCCGACCTGGCTGCTGGCCGGGCCGGGAAGGAATTGACACAAGGCCACAAGGTCGACATAGGCGTGTTCATCGAGCCATTGTCTGCGCACGACGAACTCGTGGCGGAAATAACCGAGATGCGCAATGGGACCACCGTAGCTGGTCAGACCGAGGCGAAGAAAAATCAGGAAAACCCTGAAGGAAGAAAGTCGCTCAACATTTGTCTGTTGTTCGGCCATGGATAGGGGGGTGCTCACTGGATGAAATCGAGTCAAAACTCATGCTAAACGAACTGGATTAAGAAAACGCTGATTTATTCGAGTTTCGTCGCTCCCGCGAAAGCGGGAGCCCAATGAAATCAATGAACTGGGTACCCGCTTCCGCGGGTATGACGAATAAATCAGCGACTCCTTAACCTGTGGTGTGATCAATCAGTCTTGGTGATGCCCAAACGATATCCCAAGCCGCGGATCGTATTCAGCAATTTACGATCAAAATCCTGATCGATCTTACGCCTTAGGCGGCAAATTTCGGTTTCGACAATACTGGTTTGGGTTTCGTCGTACATACCCCAGACATGCTCAAGCAACATGGCACGCGTTACGAGACTTCCTGATTGGCGCATCAAGTATTCCAGGAGTTTAAATTCTCTGGGAGTTAGTTCAATGGGAGTGCCCCGCCTAACTACATGACGGCTCAGAAGATTTATTTCCAAATCGCCGATGTGCAATGACGTCGACACTTTACGACGTCGGGGTCGACGTCCAAGCACCTCCACCCACATGTGTAGTTCGACCAGGAGCGCATTTAGAGCGGTATCTCTGGTATCCGGACCTGCCTGCTCGGCATGTGCTACGAGTCCTGCTGGCAGTACCAGAACCAACATGGAAACTTTGGTTTTTACGTTATGCAATGCCCGCACGATAGTGAGACCAGCCGAATCCTGAAGCGGATAGACTGCGACCAACAAATCAAAGCCGCTTAAATCGGATAGCCCATCGCCTTGAGGATTGCATGCCACTTCCACGTCATGGCCGGCCTGCTGCAGCGCCTTGGTAATTGCATCTGCAAAATCTGTCAGGCTGGTGATCAGCAGAATGTTCATCGTGGACACTTCCGCGACAGGCATCGATCATGGCAGTGACGCAGATTGTCTCTATTACAACCTGCGTCACTGTGGTCTTAGGGCTTGTTGGACGTTGGGGATGGGGAGGATTTGGGCAGTTCATACTTAATGAAGCCATAGCCGTTCGCGGCATGACAGCCGTTGCAGCCCTCTGTCGCATCCTTGAATGCAACCTGGAATTTCTTCCAGTCTTTGGCCTTCACTGCCACGCCTAATTGGGCCAGATTGGTATCCTCAAACGACTTCAGCATCGGCGCACGAGCGGGGCGAGTGTTCTCGCCGACTTCCTGAATTTCTGGCATTTCCTTGAGCTGGTAATCCGCCATGGCCCAATTGCCACCCTTCGCGGAGTAATACATGGCCGTAAAGCGGCGGCTGTACTCAATCATCACGGTTCCCAGCCCTGGCTGGAGGTCTGCGAGCTTCTTGAGCTGCTCTTCCGTAGTCCCTTTGAGCCAATCCGGACCGGCATAGCTCATTGTGGACAGCGCCATCAGGCAACCGGCGGCGATCAGGGATTTTGCGAGTATCGACATAATGAAACTCCTTCAAGTTCAATGGGTGGTGGCCAAGTCAGGCCTGAAATTCGTATTGCCCGCCACGGTTGACTCATGACAAAGCAAGGGCCAAACATTTGTTCAACCGATATTCGTCATCTCCTTTTATAAAACGTGGCGAACTGATCGCCGGTTAATGAGGGCTCTCAAACCTGAGAGAGGAATCAATCAGCGTTGGGAGAGAGACCACTGGCTATTCATCGGGGCCATGCTGGATTTCTGTTCGGCCTTCTCATCCCCGCCCCAGGTCCACCACAGTCCCAGGTAGGCGACCGTATGGTGTTCGCCGCTGACGTTGTGACCCGCAGAAAACAGCAGGTTGAAATCCGGAGTGAACTTGTAATAGCCGCCGAAGTTCAGGAAGGTGGTGGCCTGACCAGCGTCAGTTGTCTTGCCCTGGCTGAATACTTCTCCACCCAGGGTCCATTTTTCTCCGATGTCCTTTTGCAGGAGCCAGCCGGCGAAGGGATAGCTTTTCTGTCCGTCAGCATGGTTGATCGCGTAACCGGCCCCGCCATAAGTCGTCCACTCCCCCCAGCTCTTCTGGATCCAGACCGGCAATTTCCACCAGGTTTTGCCATTGCCAAGTCCTTTGTTGGAATCGCCCGTATTCAGTTCGGCCATCGGGAAAATGCCAATTTGCGGGGTTGTGTCGGTTTCCTGGACGAACCGGTACTTCACTCCGACCTCTACATCGCCCAGTCCATACTCAGAAGGTCCGTCATTGGGCTTGTTTTGAACGAACGGAACCACGATATGCAACTGGGTATCGGGGAGAACACCATAGTTGTATTCAAAGGCAGGAACGGCGATGTTCTTACCGTCGCTTGCCTTGTCATAGGTCGAGAATACGTAGAACTCACTATGCTTGTAGTCTACGGGCGCTGGATCGTCGGTCATGAAAGGGGGGCCCGCAAATGACGGACTGGACATGAGCACCAGAGCGGACAGTAACAATCCGTATTGAGTGAGCTTGTGGCAACGTTTGTTCATGGTCTAGATTCCTTTTGCCTGAATGGATGACTGAATGTCTCTTTCCCAGTGGTTACCAAGCAGAACCACTTACGAAATCCAGTATCGTTTGGATACTGACTGTAGTTTGGAACACCACCCGCTCAGAGGAGTTACCGACGCATTACATTGTTGTCATCAACTGGTAATCCCGACGACGGGCTTTCCCAAGCAGAATCAAAGCATCAGTTTCAAAGGATGATTTCAATGAAAATACTGATCATTGAAGACGAACCCAAAACCGGTGAGTACCTCAAAATCGGCCTGACTCAGGCGGGGTTTACCGTGCATGTCGCGACGAATGGCTGGGATGGCCTGGATGAGGCTTTGAATGAGTCCTATGACCTCGTGGTCCTTGACGTCATGTTGCCAGGCATCGACGGCTGGGAAGTGATCCGCAGGCTCCGCCAGGAGAACAAGACCCTGCCGGTTCTGTTTCTGACGGCTCGCGATGAGATAGATGATCGGGTAAAGGGTCTGGAACTCGGGGCCGACGACTATCTGGTAAAACCATTCGCCTTCCCCGAGTTGCTGGCAAGAATTCGTACTCGTGTCCGCCGAACGCAAACCATGCCGGCACTCGACAAACTGTCCGTCGCTGATCTGGAAATGGACTTGCCAAGACGCAGGGTGACGCGTGCCGGAAAACGCATCGAGCTGACCAACAAGGAATTCAGTCTGCTTGAACTGCTAATACGCCGATCGGGAGAGGTCTTGCCACGGACGCTGATTGCATCGCAGGTTTGGGATATGAACTTCAATAGTGACACCAATGCGGTCGATGTCGCCGTACGGCGTTTGCGTTCAAAGATTGACGACGATTTCGAGACCAGGTTGATCCAGACCGTACGGGGTGTCGGTTATATGTTGGAAGAACCGAACCCGTGAAATCTCCACTCTCCATCACTGCGCGCATCAGCTTGCTGTTCGCTTTGTCAGCGGCCATTGTCTTGATGCTTGCCGGTGCGCTCTTCGAATATGCACTGAATCAGCGTTTCCTGAAGGGGGACACCGTTGAGTTGAATGGCAAGATGGAGGTGGTCAAGAACGTCATTGAAGCCAATACCAAGTATGAAGATCGAGCGGAGGTTCCGCTTCGGTTGAACGATATCGTGTATGGGCATCCCGGAATCATTATCTCGGTCCAGACAGTAGATGGCGTCCTGTTTTCGGCGGGTAATCCAGATATAGCCAGGAAGCTGGCAAATGAGGCCGCGCCATCAGATGGTCAGCCGGCTATCCGTAACTACGACAAGCATATCTACCGCTACGTTTCTCGTCAGATCGCTCAGAAATTGCCTAGCAGGGGAATGGCCATAGCCGTGATCGCGCTCGACATTACTGACGACCAGAACTTCCTCAATGAGTTTCAGCGTTATCTTTGGGGTGGAGTGATGCTGGTGTCATTCGTATTGGGCTGGCTTGGGTGGGTTGTCGTTCGACATGGCCTGGACCCGGTACGTCAAGTTTCCAGGTTGGTTGGCGCCATCTCTTCAAAGCAGTTGGATAAACCCCTTGATGATGAAGGCGTACCACAGGAATTGAAGGAACTCGTCGAATCGTTCAATACGATGCGCTCCCGTCTGCATGAATCCTTTCGGAGGTTGAGCGAGTTTTCTTCCGATATTGCACATGAATTGCGAACGCCAATTCATAACCTGCTGATCCAGACCCAGGTGACTCTTGCCGGCGAGGAAAACCTTTCCACTTGCCGGACGGTATTGCAGTCAAACGAAGAGGAATACCAGCGCTTATCGAAAATGATCACCGACATGTTGTTCCTGGCCAAGGCTGACAACAAGCTCCTCTCCCTAAAGCTTGAGCCAATATCGCTAGCAGATGAGGTGACCGGTTTATTTGAGTTTTATGAGGCGATGGCAAGCGAACAAAACATACGCCTTGAGCAGACTGGCAATGCCACCGTCAGCGTTGACCGGCTAATGATTCAACGCGCGTTATCCAACTTGTTGTCCAATGCACTGAGATTTACCCCTGAAGGCATGCCAATCAAGGCTGAAATACGATCCGATTCAGGGTGGGCATATTTATCAATCTCGAATCCCGGCCCAGAAATTCCTGATGAACAACGGGAGCGGATTTTTGAGAGGCTATACCGGATCGATCCCTCGCGTCGCGAAGGGCATACCGATAACGTCGGATTGGGCTTGGCAATCACACGCTCGATAGTTGAGATGCATGGCGGCGGGATCGATGTAAATTCTAAGGCTGGGTGGGTAACCTTTTCCATCAGGCTGCCGCTCCATGATGTCAAAACAAATGACAGCCGCGCGGGATGTTAGCCGCAGCAATGGCAAGCTTCATTGCTTCCAGCCGCGGCAAGCGTCAGCAAAAGGCTGAACTTCTACAGCTACGATTCGCTGCCGAGCATTTCCTCGGCGTGTTTCCGGGTCGTATCGGTGATCTTCACCCCGCCGAGCATGCGGGCGATTTCCTCTACCCGCTGATTCTCGTCGAGAGCCTGCACCCGGCTGCGCGCCTGGCCGGCCACGGTTTCCTTGCTGACCTGGAAATGATGGGCGGCACTCGCGGCGACCTGGGGCAGATGGGT
>JBBIJC010000016.1:14737-19089 GCA_037446165.1 Hydrogenophilales bacterium
ATGCGCGACAGTTCGCCGCCCGATGCAGTCTTGGCCAACGGTTTGAGGCCTTGGCCGGCGTGGGGAGAGACCTGAAATTCAATCGTTTCCAGGCCGCCGGCTTCCGGCGCGCAAGGTTCGAGGGCGGCCGCGAAACTGCCGCCCTGCATGGAGAGTTGCTGCATGGCCTGGCTGACCGATTTAGCTAGGCTGGCCGCGCCCTTTTTCCGCTTGGAACTCAACCCTGCGGCGTGTTTCTCGTACTCGCTGCGCGCCTTGTCGGCCGCCTTGCGCAAGCCTTCCGGATCGGCCAGTCGTTCAAGTTCAGTCAATCGAACGCTGGCTTCATTCAGCAGGGCCGGCAGTTCCTCCGGGCGGGTGCGGAACTTGCGCGCGGCATCGTTGACCTGGGCCAGTCTTGCCTCGGCCTGATCGAGCAGGTCCGGATCGAGTTCGACCCGGTTGGCATAGTGGCCCAATTCACGGGCAGCTTCCTCGGCCTGGATCAGGCTGCTGTCCAGCATCTCCAGCGCAGGCTTCAGGGCCGGATCGATGCCGACCATGTCCAGCAGTCGATTGCGGGCGGTCTGCAATTGGCCGATGGCGCCTTGACCCTCCTGTTCAAGCATGGAAACGGTCTGCTGGGCAGACTGGATCAGTTCGGCGGCGTGGGCCAGGCGGCGGTGGTCATCCTGCAGGGCGAGCCAGTCGTCGGCCCGGAAATCCAGCGCGATGAGTTCGTCCACCTGCCATTGCAGGCGTTCACGTTCAGCGGCGGCTTCGGTCGCGTGACGTTCCGCTTCGATGCAGGCCTTGTCCAGTTTCTGCCAGGCGCGAAAGGCCTCGCCGGTCTGCGCGGCGAGCGCTTCGCTGCCACTGTAGGCGTCCAGCATCTGGCGCTGCACGCCGGGCCGGAGCAGGGAGTAATGGGCGTGCTGGCCGTGAATGTCGACCAGGAATTCGCCGGCTTCCTTGAGCTGACTCTGGGTCGCCGGCCGGCCATTGATGAAGGCGCGGGAACGTCCGCCGGCGTCGATCACCCGGCGCAGCAGGAGACCGTCCTCCTCTGAATCCAGGCCGTTTTCCGCCAGCCAGGTCATGAGTTCGGCGGTGGCGGCGAACGCGGCGGCGACTTCGGCGCGTTCGGCCCCGTCGCGAACCACGCCGGATTCGGCCCGTTCACCGAGGGCGAGCTGAAGGGCGTCGAGCAGGATCGACTTGCCGGCACCGGTCTCGCCGGTGAGCGCTGAAAAACCCTTGCTGAATTCCAGGTCGAGGCGATCGACCAGGACGAAGTCGCGGATGGAGAGGCTAAGCAGCATCTAGAGCTTTTCGCCCCAGTGCAGCTTCTGGCGCAGGGTGTCGTAATAGTTGTGGGCCAGCGGCAGCAGCAGGCGGACGCTGTGCCGGGCGCGCTGGATCACCACCCGGTCGCCGATCACCATGTCGCGGTGGTTCTGGCCGTCGAAGTGGACGCGGCAGTCGTCGGCGTGGATCAGGTTGATCTCGATCTCGGACCGGCTGTTGACCGCGATTGGCCGGGCCGACAGGGTGTGCGGACAGATCGGAGTCAGGACAAAGGCCTCCAGGGTCGGATGCAGGATCGGCCCGCCGGCCGACAGGGCGTAGGCGGTGGAGCCGGTGGGCGAGGCCAGGACCAGGCCGTCGGCACGCTGGCTGTAGACGAACTTGTTGTCGATGTAGACCTCGAATTCGATCAGCCGGCCCATGCTGCCCTTGCTGACCACCACGTCGTTGAAGGCGTACATCTGGAACTGCAGGTCGCCGTCCCGCTCCAGCGAGCAGTCGAGCATGATGCGGTTTTCCTCGACATATTGTCCGGCCAGCATCTCGTCCAGCGTGGTGAACATGGTATCGACCGAAACGTCGGTCAGAAAGCCGAGCCGGCCCTGGTTGATGCCGATCAGCGGCACCCGGTGATCGACCAGGCTGCGGGCGATGGTGAGCATGGTGCCGTCGCCGCCCATGACGATGGCCAGGTCGATATCATTGGCGATCTCCATCAGCGGCGCGCAGGGCAGATCGGTCATGTGACAGAACTCGGCGGTGTGGGTCGAGAGCACGACCTCGTAGCCCTTTTCCTGGAGGAACGTAGCCAGCCGCAGCATGTAACTGCTAATGCTGGTACTGTTGTGTTTGCCGACCAGGGCAATCTTCTTGAAATTTTGTTCCATAGCCGGAATTATAGCGATGGCATCCCCAAAAAAGACGAGCAAGCGATATTCCCGCCATGTTAAATGAACGCGCCCACATACTGCTGAAGGCCCTGGTCGAGCGCTATATCGAAGAGGGCCAGCCGGTGGGCTCCCGCACCCTGGCCAAGCATGCCGGGCTGAACCTGTCGCCGGCCTCCATCCGCAACATCATGGCCGACCTGGAAGAGGGCGGCTTCATCGCCAGCCCGCACACCTCGGCCGGTCGCATCCCGACCCCAAAGGGCTACCGGCTGTTCGTCGACACCTTGTTGACGGTAAAACCGCTGGACCATTCTTCGCTCAGCCAGATGGAAGCCAAACTGGCGCCCGACAATCCTCAGCGCCTGATGGCCTCCGCCTCCCGCCTGTTATCGGAATTGACCCAGTTCGCCGGCGTGGTCATCGCGCCCCGGCGCCATACCCAGACCTTTCGCCAGATCGAATTTCTGAGCCTGTCCGAAAAGCGCATCCTGCTGATCATCATCACCCAGGAAGGCGAGGTGCAGAACCGGGTTCTGGTCACCGACCGGCCCTACAGCGAAAGCCAGCTCACCCAGGCCGCCAATTTTTTCAACCGGCACTACGGCGGACTGTCCTTCGACGAGGTCCGGCCCCGTCTGGTCAAGGAGCTGATGGAACTGCAATCGGATATCAGCGGACTGATGCAGGCTGCGGTCCGGGCCGGCAGTGAGGCGCTGGGCCAGACCGACGCCGAGTGCATGCTGAGCGGCGAAGCCAACCTGCTGCGCGCGCCAGACCTGGCCGCGAACATGGGCCGTCTGCGCGAACTGTTCAACCTGTTCGAGCACCGCACCGACCTGATGCAGTTGCTCGACCACAGCTATCAGGCCAGCGGTGTGCAACTGTTCATCGGCGCCGAATCCGGCGTCTCGCCGCTCGACGAATGCAGCGTCATCACTGCGCCCTACGAAGTCGATGGCCAGGTGGTCGGCACCCTGGGCGTGATCGGCCCCACCCGCATGGCCTACGAGCGGGTGATTCCCATCGTCGACATTACTGCGCGCCTGCTGTCCAACGCCTTGTCCTATCACTGATGACTGAATTCCTTCCTGAACCGACGTTTCGCCACGACCAGGGCAGCCGTATCGGCGTCCTGCTGATCAACCTCGGCACGCCGGAGGCACCCACCGCACCGGCTCTGCGGACCTATCTCAGGGAATTCCTGTCTGACCGGCGGGTGGTGGAAATCCCCCGGGTGCTGTGGTGGCTGATCCTCAACGGCATCATCCTGTTGACCCGGCCGGCGCAATCGGCCAGGAAATATGCTGCCATCTGGCAGGCCGGTGGTTCGCCGCTCAAAGTGCATACCGAACGACTGACGCAACAGTTGCAATTGGAACTGGTCAGTCGCGGCGCCTATCCGCTGGTGGTCGACTACGCCATGCGCTATGGCCAGCCTTCGGTGGCCTCGGTCCTCGCTGACATGAAAGCAAGGGGCTGCGACCGGCTGCTGATCCTGCCGCTTTATCCCCAATACGCCGCCAGCAGCAGCGCTACGGCGCTGGACGCGGTGTACCGCGAGTTGCTGAAAATCCGTCACGTGCCCGACATCCGCACCCTCAGGCATTATCACGACCGCCCCGGCTACATCGCTGCCCTGCGCCAGAGCGTTGAGGATTACTGGGCCGCACACGGACGGCCCGACGTGCTGCTGATGAGCTTCCATGGCATTCCGCGCCGCAACCTGGACCTGGGCGATCCCTACCACTGCGAATGTCTCAAGACCGGCCGCCTGCTGGCCGAAGCGCTCGGGCTGAGCGCGAAGCAATATCGGATCACCTTCCAGTCCCGGTTCGGCCGGGCCGAATGGCTGCAGCCCTACACGGCGGAAGTCCTGACCGAACTGGGCAAGCAGCAGACCGGCCGGGTCGACGCAATCTGTCCCGGTTTCGCCGCCGACTGTCTCGAAACGCTTGAAGAAATCGCCATGGAAGGCAAGGAAACCTTCCTGCACGCCGGCGGTGGGGCGTTTCACTACATTCCGGCCCTGAATGCAGCGCCCTACTGGGTGACCGCCCTGGCCGACCTCACCCTGGACCAGCTTGCCGGCTGGCTGCCAGACACCGACTGGACAGCGGCAACCGAGCAAAATCACCTGGCCGAACGCCTGCAACGGGCACACGACGCCGGTGCGTC
>JBBIJC010000016.1:19189-32898 GCA_037446165.1 Hydrogenophilales bacterium
CCGAGCAAAATCACCTGGCCGAACGCCTGCAACGGGCACACGACGCCGGTGCGTCTGGGTGAGCCGCTTCGGGACGCCTCGCACGTCCTTCGTGCCCGCTCAGACCGGGAACGCGATCTAGCGCTGCGGTCCGCGCCAGGCTGGCTCCGGGCCGTTTTCCTGGCGGTTCAGTGTCCGGGCCAGGATGAAGAACAGATCCGAAAGCCGGTTCAGGTAGCGCTGCGGTCCTGGCGACAGCAACTCGATCGCCGCCAGAGCGGTCAGCCGACGTTCGGTCCGGCGGCAGACAGTCCGACAGACGTGAGCCAGCGCGGCCGGACGGGTGCCGCCGGGCAGGATGAATTCGGCTAAAGGCGGTAATGGGCGGTTGAGTGTGGCGACGGCTTGTTCGAGGCGTTGTATGTGGCCATCGCCGACCTGCGGGCGGTCCGGCAGGGCCAGTTCGCCGCCCAGGTCGAACAGGTCGTTCTGGATCGCGACCAGCAGTTCGCGCAGATTGTCCGGCAAGGGTTCGGCCAGCAGCAGGCCGACAAAGCTGTTCAGTTCATCCACTTCGCCGAGGGCTTCGATGCGCGGCGCATGCTTGGCCTGCCGGCTGCCGTCGGCGAGTCCGGTGCTGCCATCGTCGCCGGTCCGGGTCACGATTTGATTCAGGCGTTCGGTCATGATGCCTTTTTCTCCAAACAGGTGAGGTAGGCCGCGCCATCCGGCGGCGTGCCGTTGCGCTGGCTGAGCCAGATCATTTCGGCCAGACAGTCCATGACTTCATGCTGGGCGCGATGTTGGTCACCCAGCCGCGCCATCAGCTTCTGATACCGGGCACGGATGCCGGCCGGCTGGTCGATGGACAATTGTTCCGAGATGGACAGGTGCATCATCAGGTGCAAAAAGGGGTTGGTCTCGCCATTTTCGGGTAGCCAGTCCCGGTCCAGGTGAGCGTCCGGGTCGGCCAGCAACGTGTGGTATTCCGGATGGCGCAGGATGTGGTCGGCAGCCAGCGCCTCCAGGTCGGTCAGGATGTTTTTGTCCCGGTGTTTGCGCCAGGCTTCGAACAGGAAGCGGCGGGCTTCATCGCGGCTGGGGTTAAACATCGTAATGCAGGGACAGGACCGTACTGTATTGCAGCAGCTGGTTGGTGCCGTCCAGATGGGCGAATTCGCCGTTGCCGTAAAAGCCGATCAGGGGCATCTCGGGGAAACGGTGGCTGATGGCTTCCAGGTCGCGATCCACGCCGCCGTAGAAATAGGCACCCCGGCTCATGCAGGGAAAACAGAGGCCGAAGGCGGGGGCCAGGAGTTGGTCAGAGGCCATTCGATCCAGCAGCAGATGCATGTCACGTTCGGCGGCGAGCGGCTGGCGAATGGCCCAGAACAGGTGGTCATGCGGCTGCACGCGGGTCGACAGCGTGACCGAGCGGGTGGCGGTGTTGGTGGCGAGGATGGGGACCAGGTTATAGCGGCCCTCGGCCAGGGCATTTTCCGGGTCGCCCTGGACGACGCCGGCCATGACCAGATGCAGCGGGAATTGCCGGGAGTCGCTGGCATCCAGCGGAAGCCCTCGGGCAAGGTTGTCCAGAGCGGGTTGACCACCCAGGGCCTGGATATCGTGGCTGCTTACGCGATTCACCTCGCGTGGCTCGGTCAGGGGCTGGATACCACGCGAGATGTCGACCTGGCAGTGGCTGCCATCGATCACCAGCTCGCTGCGTCGACCGGCGGCAAGGCGGCTGCCTTGCCAGACCGTGTAGGGCCCCTGGCCGCTGGCGTCGCCAGAGACTGCACCGTAGCGCCGGCCGGGTAACTTGAGCCAGGAGGTATTGACCGCATTGGGCGCGGCCATGGTCAGGCGCCAGTCGTCGTCCGGGCTGGCGGTGCGCAACTCCAGCCCGTCGCCGAACACCATGGCGGCGGCGGCCGGGGCGTCGAGCAGCCAGTCCTCTTCGGTGAACAAGCCTATCGAGGTGCAGCCGGCCACCTGCAGGCAGTTGGCGGCCCGAGAGGCGGCAGTGATGGCGGGTTGGGGGTGGCTGGCGAAATCCGAGCTGAGAAACAGCAGCACGCCGCGGGCGATCTCTATTCCGGCCCGATCCATGGCCAGGCGCACCGCTTCAGCCGCCAGGTCCGGCGTGGCGATGATGCCGCGGGCCAGTCCGGTGGCGACCTTCATGGCGCTGACTTGCCTTTCCATTCGCACAGATCGTAGATCGGGCAGCTTGCGCATTCCGGCTTGCGTGCCTTGCAGATGTAGCGGCCGTGCAGGATCAGCCAGTGATGGGCGTCGTGGCGAAATTCGTCCGGGGTATGGCGGAGCAGCTTGGTTTCGACTTCGAGCACGGTCTTGCCAGGGGCGAGCCCGATCCGGTTGGCGACCCGGAAGATATGGGTGTCGACCGCAATGGTGGGCTGGCCGAAGGCGGTGTTGAGGACCACATTCGCGGTCTTGCGCCCGACGCCGGGCAGTTCTTCCAGCGCAGCACGATCCGCCGGGACTTCGCCGCCATGCTTTTCGAGCAGCAGGCGACAGGTGGCGATGATGTTTTTGGCCTTGGTCTGGAACAGGCCAATCCGTCGGATGTGTTCCTTCAGGCCGTCCTCGCCCAAGGCGAGCATCTTTGCCGGTGTGTCGGTGACGGGGAACAGGGTGGCAGTGGCCAGGTTGACGCTTTTGTCGGTGGCCTGAGCCGAAAGCACGACTGCGATCAGCAATTCGAACGGCGTGCGGTAGACGAGCTCAGTTGTGGGATGAGGGTTGGCATCGCGCAGTCGCGCATAAATTTGACTGCGCTTGACCTTGTTCATCGGCGCTCAGGTGGCTTGTTGCGGCTGCAGGGTGTTCGCTCGTTTCGGTATGGCGCGTACTTCCTCGATCCGGTTGCGGGCAGCGATGAGCAGACCCAGGCCGATGAAGGCGCCGGGCGGCAGGATCGCCAGCAGCAGGCCCTGGTAATTGGGCAGGACATGGATGACATAGGCGTTGGCAGCCGGACCGAGTGCCAGGTCTATGCCAGACAGGAGCAGGCCTTTGCCGAAGATCTCGCGCATGCCGCCCAGGGCGGCCAGCACCAGACTGAGTCCCAGACCCATCATCAGGCCATCCATGAACGAGTAGAACGTACCGTGTTTGGAGGCATAGGCCTCGACCCGCGCCAGCACGATGCAGTTGACCACGATCAGCGGAATATAGATGCCGAGCACCAGATAGAGCTGGAGCAGATAGGCATGCATCAGCAGGTCGACCATGGTGACCAGGGTGGCGATGATCAGGATATAGATCGGGATGCGTACGGCCGGCGGCACCAAACGGCTGACCAGGGCGGCGGCGGTGTTGGACAGGGCCATGACCACGGCGGTCGCCAGGCCCAGCGAGAGGCCGTTGACCAGGCTGGTACTGACGGCGAGGGTGGGGCACATGCCCAGAATCTGGACCACGCCGGGATTTTGTTTCCAGAGTCCGTTGATGATGATGTCGCGTGTTTCACTGGCCATGATCCACCTCCTGAGCGAGCAGCTCGGCCTTGTGCTGGGCAAAATAGTCCAGCGCATGTTTTACCGCCTTGACCACGGCACGGGGCGAGATCGTGGCGCCGGTCATGTAGTCGAATGTACCCCCATCCTTCTTGACCTTCCAGTCGTCCGGCTTGGGGTTATCCAGGGATTTGCCGTCAAAAACATGTATCCAGCGGCTCTTGGCGATATCGATGTAATCGCCCAGGCCTGGCGTTTCGCTGTGTGCGGTGACCCGGACGCCAGTCAGTTGACCATTCGGATCGATGCCGACCAGAAGACTGATTGCGCCGTCATAGCCATCCGGCGCAATGGCTTCCAGCACGACTGCACTGGTCTTTCCAGCCAGGGTGGCCGGGTAATATTCGCCCGGCTTCTTCAGGCCCAGGAGCGGATCGGCCGGCAGGGTGCGGGCCGATTTGACCAGGTCGCTGTCATAACTGCCAACAGGGAGGACCTGGGCGATGAGTTTGATCTTGGCGTCGCGTTCGCTCTTTTCGATCGACGGTCGAGTCATGTTGTAGGTGCCGGCCAATAGCACGGCGCCCAGGACCGAAAAGCCGAACAGGGTCAGCGAGGTCAGCTTGACGTTGCGGACGTATTCGCTCATTTACCGGCCTTTGCGTGACCAAAAACCCGGGGCTGGCTGAAGGCGTCGATGAACGGTGCGGCGGTGTTCATGATCAGGATCGAGAAGGCGACGCCGTCAGGGTAGCCGCCGAAGGTGCGAATGATCACGGTGAGGAAGCCGGCCAGTCCGGCGAAGATCAGCTTGCCGCGCGGCGTGGTGCATGCCGTGACCGGGTCGGTGGCGATGAAGAACGCGCCGAGAATGCTGCCGCCAGCCATGATGTGGAACAGGGGGCTGGCATGCTGGGCCGGATCCAGGCCCTGCAGGACGCCGGCGGTCAGGGCGATGCCGGCGAGGAAGGCGACCGGAATGTGCCAGGTGATCAGCCGGTTGCTGACCAGGTACAGGCCGCCGAACAGATACATGACGGCGACCAGTTCCATCCCCTTGCCGGCGATCAACCCATGAATCGGCTGGGAGAAGGCATCGAGGACGGTATGGCCACCGCGGGTGGCGGTTTTCAGGCTGTCGAGGACCGTGGCCGAGGTATAGGCATCGGGCGTGATGCTGCCGCCGACGAAGACCAGATCGAAGGCATCGCTGAGGCTGGGCACGACATTGGCCAGGGTGATGGGCGCGGCCCACTGGGTCATGAACACCGGGAAACTGATGATCAGCGCGGCATAGCCGACCATGGCCGGGTTGAACAGGTTCTGGCCCAGGCCGCCATAGAGATGCTTGGCCACCACGACGGCGAAGAACATGCCGGTCATGTACAGCCACCACGGCGCCAGGGTCGGTACCGACAAGGCCAGCAGCCAGGCGGTGAGCAAGACCGAACCGTCGGTGAGGGCCGGCTGCAGCGGCCGGCCGCGGATCACCAGGGCGACGGCCTCGAAACCGATGCCGAGCAGTGCGCACCAGATCAGGCTGATCCAGATGCCGGGACCGAAGTACCAGGCGTGGGCAAGCGTGCCTGGAATCAGCGCGGCCATCACCTTGATCATGGTGAACCGCACCGAGTTGTGTTCCTTCAGGATAAACGGGGAGCCGATCATGCCTGTTGCTCCGAGTCGTGCGGGGCGGCCTGGCGGCGCGCCTCGATTTCGTCAATCTGACGTTGTTGTTCCGGGGTCAGGGTCTCGGTGTTTTTGGCGTGCACGGTTTCTTTCGCTTGCTTGGCGCGCTCGATGGCGGCCTCCAGGATGGCTTTCTTGCGCGCGGCCTCCGGGTCATCCGCCGCAACGGCGCCGGTTTCAATCCGCTCGGTGGCCTTCTTGCCCAGCCGTTCAGCCTTTTCCTTCTTTTCGCGCTCCTGGCGCAGAAGCTGGAACTCGTGGCGCTGGCGGGCGATTTCGGCGGCTTGCTGGGCCCGGTCCTCGGCTGCAATCTCGCTCTTGGCGAACCGGTAGAAATCGACCAGCGGAATATGGCTCGGGCAGACATGGCTGCAACAGCCGCATTCGATACAGTCGAACAGATGGTAGGCGCGCGCCTTGGCGAAGTTTTTCGACTTGGCATACCAGAACAGTTCGAACGGCTGCAGGCTGGCCGGGCAGGCCAGGGCGCATTGCCCGCAGCGGATGCAGGGCATGGCCGGCGGATGGGGCGGGAACAAGGCCACATTCTTGGCAATGATGCAGTTGACCGACTTGACCAGCGGGGCCGCGGTGTCGTCCAGGTCGAAGCCCATCATGGGGCCGCCGATGAGATGCCCGGTGGTGCCGGCCAGGTTGTCGCCGGCGAGCTGGATCAGTTCTTCGATGGGGGTGCCCAGGCGAGCCTCGATGTTGCACGGTCCGGCTACGTGGCCGGTGATGGTGACCACCCGGGTCAGCATCGGCTCGCCCAGTTCCACCGCGCGGTGCAGGGCATAGGCGGTGGCGACGTTGAAGACCTGGATGCCGATGTCGGTCGAGATCTTGCCGCTGGGCGTCTCCAGCCCGGTCAGGAGTTGAGTGAGCTGCTTGGCGCCGCCGCTGGGGTAGCGGGTCGGCACAGCAGTCACTTCGGCAGCGAGTTTCAACTGTTCGCAGGCGGCCTGCATGGCTTGTGCCGCTTCTGGCTTGTTGTCTTCGATGCCGACCAGTATCCGTTTGGCGCCCAGGGCATGGCGCATGATCTCGGCGCCCTGCATGATCTCCGTCGCCCGTTCCCGCATCAGCCGGTCGTCGCAGGTGATCCAGGGTTCGCATTCGGCGCCGTTCAGGATCAGGGTCTCGATCGGGGTGCCGCCTGTGGCCAGTTTCACATGGCTGGGAAAGACCGCGCCGCCCTGTCCGGCCAGACCCATCCCCGCCAGTCGTTTGGTCAGCTCGCCGGGTGGCAGGTCGCGCCAGGCGATGAGCTGCATCTCGACGGCGGTGTCCTTGCCGTCCGCTTCGATCACCACGCATTGATCGGGCAGGCCCGATGGGTGGGCGACCGGGCGGGCTTCAACGGCGATTACCCGGCCCGAGGTGGGCGCGTGTACCGCGGCGGAGATGCGACCTTCCGGCGCACCGATCATCTGGCCCTTCAGCACGCTGTCGCCGGCCTTGACCAGGACCCGTGCCGGCTGGCCGATATGTTGGCGTAACGGCACGACATAGCGTTTCGACAGCGGCGCGACGATGATGGCCTTCGTGTTGGACTCGGCCTTGTGTTCGGGGGGGTGCAGGCCGCCGGGAATGGGGTAGACCTTGCCGCTCATGCCGCTTCCCTTTGCTGATGAATCGGGATCACCGGGTAGCGCCATTTCCAGCTGCTCAAGGTTTCATGCACCACTTCCATGTGGATGCAGTCGACCGGACAGGGCGCCAGGCATAGCTCGCAGCCGGTGCACTGATCGGCGACGATGACATGGAGCTGTTTGGACGAGCCGACGATGGCATCGACCGGGCAGGCCTGGATGCAGAGCGTGCAGCCGATGCAGGTGTTTTCGTCGATGACGGCGACCGACTTGGGCTTGGGCGCCATCCCTTCGCCATAGGGCTTGGGCTCGACACCGAGCAGGTCGGCCAAGCGCTGGATGCCGGATTCGCCGCCGGGCGGACAGCGATTGATGTCCGCCTCGCCCTTGGCCATGGCCTCGGCATAGGGCCGGCAGCCGGGGTAGCCGCACTGGCCGCACTGGGTCTGGGGCAGGATGTCGTTGATCTTGTCGGCCAGCGGGTCGCCCGCCACCTTGTAAAAGAGTTCAGCCCAGCCCAGGACGCTGCCCAGCACCAGGCCGATGATGGCCATGACGATGATTGCACTCAGCATATTTCGACTTGCCCGTGCAAACGGGCATCCAGTTTGATTCGATGGAACACCGCCGTCGCCTGGATGACCATGCCTCGCGTACAACTCGTGATGGTCATTTGATCAGGCCCGAGAATCCCATGAAGGCCAGGCTCATCAGGCCGGCGGTGATCATCGCGATGCTGACCCCCTGGAACGGTTTGGGTATATCGGCGCCATCCAGGCGTTCGCGCATGGAGGCGAACAGGGTCAGGACCAGGGAGAAGCCGAGCGCGCCGCCCAGCCCGAATAGCAGCGAGTCGACGAAGTTGTGCTGCTGCTGCACGTTGAGCAGGGGGATGCCCAGGACCGCGCAGTTGGTGGTGATCAGCGGCAGGTAAATACCCAGTACCCGGAACAGGGTCGGGCTGGTCTTCTTGATGAACAGTTCGGTGAAGCCGACGATGGCGGCAATGACCACGATGAACGACAGGGTGCGCAGGTAGAGCAGGTCGGCGGGCTGCAGCATGTAGGTGTCGATCAGGTAACTGGTGCCAGAGCCGAGGGTCAGCACGAAGGTGGTCGCGGCGGCCATGCCGATCGCGGTCTCCAGTTTCTTGGAAACGCCGAAGAACGGGCACATGCCGAGTATCTTCGCCATGATGATGTTGTTGACGAAGACGGTGCTGATGAGGATGAGTAGGTAGTGTTCCATGGCTCTAACCAGATGTTGGCCAAATTATCCGCTTCCGGACCGGGCTAAACAACCCTGCAGGGAGCGTCTCTATAGGCGGCTGCGAGCTCCGAGTCTCGCTCGTGTTCCGTTATGCGTTGATGACGGTTCGCCAGTCAGTCGGGTTCAGGCCCAGATCCTGAGCCAGTCCGCCATGGCACACCTGGCCAGCGGCCAGGTTCAGCCCGGCCGCAAACCCCGGATCAGCTTCAAAGGCCTGGCGCGGGCCGTGTCCCGTCAGGTTCAGAAGAAAAGGCAAGGTGGCCGTTTCAAGGGCCTGGGTGCTGGTGCGGGCCACGGCGCCGGGCATGTTGGCGACGCCGTAATGCACGATGCCTTCCTTCACGGCGAAAGGCACCAAATGACTGGTAACGGTCGATGTCTCCGCGATGCCACCCTGGTCGATCGCCACATCGACGATGGCGGCGCCCGGCTGCATGCGGCGGACCAGTTCTCGGGAGATGAGTTTTGGCGCACGCCGGCCATGAACGTATACGGCGCCGATGACCAGATCGGCCTGCATGACCCAGGTCTCGATGGCAGTCGGGTCCGACAACACGGTGCGGATACGGCCGGAATAACGTTGGTCGAAGGCGCGCAGGCAGTCAGGATTACGGTCGAGCAAGGTGACGTCGGCGCCGATACCCATGGCGATATGGGCGGCATTGGCGCCCACTTCGCCGCCACCGATGATCGTCACCCGGCCCGGCGCGACCCCCTCTACCCCGGCCAGCAAGACACCACGGCCACCGTTGCGCATCTCCAGCGCCTGCATCCCGGCCTGCACGGCCAGCCGTCCGGCCACCCGCGACATGGGCGCTAGCAACGGCGTGTGGCCATCGGTATCTTCCACGGTCTCGAAGGCAATGGCCGTGACCCCGCTGGCCAGCAGGGCTTTCGCCAGCTCGGGCGCGGCGGCGAGGTGCAGATAGCAGAACAGGATCTGGCCTGCGCGCAACAGCACAGTCTCGCTGGGCTGGGGTTCCTTGACCTTGAACACCAGATCGGCGGCATAGACGGCAGCGGCATTCACCACCACGGTGGCCCCGGCCTGCAGGTAATCCAGATTGGAGTAGCCGATGGCACTGCCCGCATTGCGTTCGATCAGGACCTGATGGCCGGCGCGGACCAGTTCAGCGACGCCATCCGGAGTGGCGGCGACACGGTGTTCCTGCGACTTGATTTCCTTGGGGATGCCGATGCGCATGGGGGAAGTCTGTCCTGAAAATCCGCCTATTTTGCCTGACTTGGGCGCCAGCGTTTCAATTGCAGCGAGTTGGTCACCACGGAGACCGAGGACAGGGCCATGGCCGCGCCGGCGATGACCGGATTCAGATAACCCAGCGCGGCCAGCGGCAGGGCCAGCACGTTGTAGAAAAAGGCGAAGAACAGATTCTGGCGGATCTTCTTCATCACCGCGCGGGACAGTTCGACCGCGTCGACCACGGCATTGAGGTCGTTGTGCATGAGGGTGATGTCGGCCGCTTCCATGGCGATGTCGGCGCCGGAACTCATGGCGAAGCCGAGGTCGGCGCTGGCCAGCGCCGGCGCGTCGTTGATGCCATCGCCAGCCATGGCCACGATCCGGCCCTCGGCCTTGAGCGCGGCCACGGCGGCGGCCTTGTCGCCGGGTTTGACGCCGGCCTGCCAGTGGTCGAGTCCGGCCTCGCGGGCGATGGCCGCCGCCGTCGCCTCGTTGTCGCCGGTCAGCATGACGGGCCGGATGCCGGCCATCTTGAGCCGGGCGATGGCGGCGGCGGAGGTGGCGCGAATCCGGTCGGCGAAGGCGAACTGACACAGCGGGAGGTCGTCTTCCGACAGGTTCACCCAGGTCGCGTTGGCGCCTGGGTTCTGTCCGGCAGACAGCCGCAGCTGGCGGCCCTCCACCGTGCCCTGCACACCGGCGCCCGGTATGTTCTGG
The DNA here is from genome assembly GCA_037446165.1 of Hydrogenophilales bacterium. GTDB lineage: Bacteria > Pseudomonadota > Gammaproteobacteria > Burkholderiales > Thiobacillaceae > Parasulfuritortus. The sequence continues at coordinate 29,122 of JBBIJC010000016.1, forward strand.
AACGCTTCGACCGGTGGCACGGCGATGCCGCGTTTGCCTGCCGCTTCCAGTACCGCTCGGGCAAGCGGATGACTGCTGCCCTGTTCCAGCGCGGCGGCCAGACGCAGCCATTGGTCGCTGTCCGGTTCCATGGCGATCAGGACTGGTTTGCCCTCGGTCAGGGTGCCGGTCTTGTCGAGCGCAATCACGTCGACCCGTTCGGCGCGTTCCAGCACCTCGGCGGCACGGACCAGGATGCCCAGCTGGGCGCCGCGGCCCAGACCGACCATCACGGCGGTCGGCGTGGCCAGACCCAAGGCGCAGGGACAGGCGATGACCAGCACCGCCACGGCGGGGATCAGGCTCTGGCTGAAGCTGCCGGTGATCAGCCACCAGCCGGCCAGGGTGAGCAGGGCGAGGCTGATGACGGCCGGGACGAAGATGCCCGAGATCCGGTCGGCCAGCTTCTGGATCGGGGCCTTCGAGCCTTGCGCCGCCTCGGTGAGCCGGACGATCTCCATCAACTGGGTATGGGCGCCGACGCCTTCGGCCCGGATGGTCAGGAGACCGTCGAGATTTTGCGTACCGGAGAAAACATGGGCGTCGACTGTCTTGGCGACGGGCAGGCTCTCTCCGGTGAGCAGGCTTTCGTCCACGCCGGATCGGCCGTCCTCGACCACGCCATCGACCGGAACGCGCTCCCCGGCCCGGACCTGGACCCGGTCGCCAGGGCGCAGGCTGCTGATCTCGGACTCGACGAATTCGCCGTTGCGCTCCACCCGCGCGCTGCGCGGTTGCAATCCGATCAGCTGTTCGATGGCGGTCGAGGTGCGGCTCTTGGCGCGGACCTCCAGCAGCTTGCCCAGACGCACCAGGGTGACCACGGCGGCGCTGGCTTCGAAATAGAGATGGCCGCCGGGCACGAGCAGCAGGGTCGCCAGGCTGAAGAAATAGGCGGCGCTGGTGCCCAGCGCGACCAGCACGTCCATGTTGGCGCCGCCGCCGCGCAAGGATTTCCAGGCGCCATCATAAAAGCGCCAGCCGGCCCAGAACTGCACCGGTGTCGCCAGCAGCCACTGGGCCCAGCCGGGCAACATGGGGGTCTGCTGGCCGCTACCGAGCATGACCAGCATCTGCACCAGCAAGGGCAGGGTGAGCAGGGTGGAGAAGGCGAAGACCTGCACCTCGCGCCGATATTCGGCCGCCTTGCGCGCCTTTTCCCGGGCTCTCTGTTCCTCCGTGGCTGGCGTGGCGCTGAATCCGGCCCGGGCGACGGCAGCAACCAATCCGGCCTCGTCGATCAGGCCGGGCTGGTAGCGGACCCGTGCCTTTTCGGTGGCCAGATTGACCCGCGCTTCCACCCCGGGCAGCGTATTGAGGACGCGCTCCAGCCGGCTGGAGCAGGCGGCGCAGGTCATGCCGGCGATATTCAGGTCGATTGTTTGCGGCAATACGCTGAAGCCGGTCTTGCCGATTTGCGCCAGGATCGAATCAGGACTGGTCTGTTCAGGATCGAAGCTGACCTGCGCCTGCTCATTGGCCAGGTTGACCCGGGCCTCGACCCCGGGCAGCCGGTTCAGATTGTTTTCCAGCCGGGTCGAGCAGGACGCGCAGGTCATGCCCGCGATCGGTAACTGGATGGTCTGGCGAGTGGGGTGCTGGCGGAGGTTCGGCATGGCTGGTGGGCCGTATGGACAACGATCCGCTCAGGATAGTCCGATCGGTGCCGGCTGTCAGGCGTTGCGGTCGTTCCGGGTGTTCAGCCACTGACGCAGTTCAGCCAGCGGGGCGGGTCTGGAGATCAGGTAGCCCTGGCTGACGTCGCAGGATTCGTCGCGCAGGAATTGCATCTGTTCCTCGGTCTCGACGCCTTCGGCCACGACTTGCAGGCCCAGGGTGTGGCTCATGGTGACGATGGCCCGGACGATGGTGCAGTCTTCCTTGTCCTGGGGCACATCGCGCACGAAACTGCGGTCGATCTTGATGTAGTCGACCGGCAACTGCTTCAGATAGGACAGCGATGAGTAGCCGGTGCCGAAGTCGTCGATGGCCAGGCTGATGCCGGTCGCGGAGAGCGCGTCGAGCACGCTGGCGACCCGGGTGACGTCGATCATCATGGTGCTTTCGGTGATCTCCAGTTCCAGGAACTCGGGCGGGAAAGTCGATTCGGCCAGGGTCAGCAGTATCTGCTCGATGAAGTCGGGCTGTTTCAATTCCACGGCCGAGATGTTGACGGCCAGTTTCAGGTTGGTGAAGCCTTCGGCCTGCAACGCCTTGATGTCGCGGCAGGCGGTGTTGAGCACCCAGCGTCCGATGGGAACGATCAGTCCGGTTTCCTCGGCCAGCGCGATGAACTCCGCCGGCGAGGTCATCTTGCCATCCTGCTGCCAGCGAATCAGCGCCTCGACGCCGACCACCTTGCCGGTCAGCATGTCGAGCTGGGGCTGGTATTGCAGGGAAAAGGCGTTGCTTTTTACCGCCAGATGCAAGGCACTGACGCGCGCCACCTGGAGCGCGGCCTGTTCGGCCATGCCTTCATCGAAGAAGCGGAAGCAATGGCGGCCGTCGGCCTTGGCCCGATACATGGCGGTGTCGGCGTTTTTCAGCAGGTCGGCCATCTCGGTGCCGTCGCGCGGGGTCACGCTGATCCCGATGCTGGCGCCGATATACCAGTCCCGGCCCTCCAGTTCGACCGGGGCGGCGAGCGCGGTCAATATCTTCTCCGCGATCCGTTCGACCTCCATCGGCGTGCTGTCTTCCAGGAGCACGGCAAACTCGTCGCCGCCCAGTCGGGCCACGGTGTCGCTGGCGCGCACGCATTTCAGCAGGCGGTCGGCAATGATGGTCAGCAAACGGTCGCCCGAAAGGTGGCCGATGGTGTCGTTGATGCGCTTGAAATGGTCCAGATCGATGAACAGCAGGGCGTGCTGGTCGTCGTTGCGCTTGGTCCGCTGCACCGCATGGCTGACCCGGTCGGACAACAGCCGCCGATTGGGCAGGTGGGTGAGCGGATCATAATGAGCCAGCTGTTCCAGGCGCGACGAGAACTGCTTGCGGTCGGTGATGTCCTGGAACATGAAGATGTAGCTGAGGTGGTTGCCCGCCTCGTCATCCACCGCCGAGGCGCTTTCCCAGGTGGCGAAGGTTTCGCCGTCCTTGCGCCGCTTCCAGACTTCACCCACCCAGCTGCCTTCGGATTTCAGGTCGTGCCACAGGTCAGCGAAAAAGTCCGGACCGTGGGTGTCCGATTCCAGGATGGAGATGTTCTTGCCGATGACGTCCTCGGGTGCGAAGCCGGTTATCTCGGTGAACATCGGATTGACCCGCAGGATCTCGCCCTGCGCTGTGGTGATCACGGTTGCCTGCAGGCCGTCGTCGAATACCTTGGCGGATTGTTCCAGCTCGGCCAGGGCCACCAGCCGCCGGTCCAGGTGCAGATGGACGCGATAGGCGGCCAGGCCAATGCCGGCGAGTCCGAGCAGCCAGATGACGGCGAGAGAGGCCTCGATGCCCTCGATGACCCGTTCCGGAACCGAAACGGAAGGGGCATGCATCAGATTGAGGTTGAACATGAGCGAAATGCCGATGGCCAGCGACCAGCCAACCACGGCGGCCCCGATCAGCTGGCGCAGCAACAGGCGGTCATGGGCCTTGCGCGGCACGTGCGCATGACCCTCGCCGCTGGGTGCCATGGCGGGGTTCCGGGAGGGCGAGGGGAGGAGTGCAGACATGCCAGGGCTGGCCGGTTTATTTTGGACGTAACTTCTAATTAACGGACGGGTCAGGGATTTCTTTAAG
>JBBIJC010000017.1:0-27302 GCA_037446165.1 Hydrogenophilales bacterium
AGGTCCTTGACGACTTTGGACAGGCGATCAGTGAGATTGTCGAACATTCTGGATGACGGTTATTGGGCTAAACTTGCGCAGTCTAGCAAATTGACGACCCACGAATATGCCGAATGTGCTTCTGTATCTGTTGACGCTGGCTGGGTATCTCGGCCTGGCGGCTTATTTCCGGCCCGGCGGCCCGGCTTGCTGCCGGCCTACCGGCCCAAGTCGGCTGTTGCTGTTCGCCCCCCTGCTGATCCACGCCTATTTGCTCGGGCAGGCGGTATTCCCCGAAGGTGGCATGAGCATGGGCTTCGGTTCCTCGGTTTCCGCCGTGGCGGCCCTGACCGTGCTGTTTTACGGCATGGCGGTCTGGTATTACCCGTTGGCCAGCATGCAGAGTCTGGTGTTGCTGTTCGCGGCGTTTGGTCTGGTTTTGCAGTGGTCCTTGCCGACGACCAGCCTGGTGCCGATAGCTGGCCAACCCCTGTTCCGCTTTCATATGCTGATGGCCTTCATGGCCTATGGCCTGTTCACCATCGCGGCTCTGCACGCGGTCCTTATCGCCTTGGCGGAAAAACATCTGCACAAGCCGGTGCCGCCCAGGATGGTGGCCGCGCTTCCGCCCTTGCTGACGCTGGAGAAGTTGTTGTTCCGGATGGTGGAGGTGGGGTTCGTCATTTTGAGCCTGACTTTATTCACCGGCATTTTCTTTTCGGAATCGATCTACGGCCGGGCCTTTCCGTTGACCCATATGACTGTCTTTGGCATGGCGTCCTGGCTGATTTATGCGGCCTTGCTCGCCGGTCGCAAGGTTTATGGCTGGCGCGGAAATACGGCCATCTTCTGGACCTTGGCCGGTTTTGTCAGCCTGCTCCTGGCCTATGTGGGCGTGAAATTCGTGCTGGAAGTGATTCTGCATCGGGCTTGACAGGGCGCGAACCCCACCTAGACTAGGGGCTGTTTCCTCATTCTCCCCACTGGCTTGGACCAAGTTCCCATATGGGTGCTGCTCTGCACCCTGTTTATTTTGCTGCTGCTGTCCGGTTTTTTTGCGGCGGCCGAAACCAGCATGATGGCAGTCAATCGCTATCGCCTGAAGCATATGGCCAAGTCCGGTCATCGCGGCGCCAAGCTGGCCGAGTGGCTGCTGGCGCGCACCGACAAGCTGCTGGGCGTGGTTCTGCTCGGCAACAACCTGATCAATGCGGCGGCGGCGTCCTTGCTGACCGTGATTGCCTTCCGGTTGTTCGGGACCAACGAACTGGCGATGTCACTCGCGACCGTGACGGTGACCTTCCTGATTCTGGTGTTCTCGGAGGTGACGCCCAAGGTGATCGGCGCCAGTTATCCGAACCAGATTGCTCCGGCAACGAGCTTCGTCCTGGTCCCGATGCTGAAGCTCTTTTACCCGGTCGTCTGGTTCGTGAATCTGTTTGTTCGAGGGCTGTTGAGACTGACCCGTCTGACCCCGCCCGAGGGCGGCCACGGCAATACGATGGGAGTGGAAGAGTTGCGTTCACTGCTGGCGGAGTCCGGCTCGTTCCTGCCGGCTTCGCACCGCAGTATCCTGGTCAATCTGTTCGACCTTGAAAATCTGACCGTGGACGACGTCATGCGCCATCGGGGCGAGATCGAGGCGATCGACCTTAACGCCGACCCGGATGAGATCGCGCATCACCTGGAAACCAGTCATCACTCGCACCTGCCAGTGTATCGGGACGAACTCAATGAGGTGCTGGGCATTGTCAATGTGCGCCGGGCCTTGGTCAGGCTGAGTGAGGAGTCGTACACGCAGGATGAACTGGTTGATGCACTCAAGGCCCCGTATTACGTTCCGTCCGGTACGCCCCTGCTGACCCAGTTGAGTCATTTCCAGAATAACCGCCAGTCCATGGGCTTGGTGGTTGATGAGTATGGCGAACTGTTGGGACTGGTGACTGTCGAGGATGTGCTGGAGGAAATCGTCGGCGAGTTCGCCGGCGTCAATCCGCTTCATGGCATGGCCTGGCAGGCTGAAAAGGATGGCAGCTATCTGGTCGAGGGTACCGCCAGCCTGCGCGAATTGAACCGAAAGCTCGGGCTCGATTTTCCAGTCGATGAGGTGCGCACCCTGAACGGATTGATTCTGGAGTGTCTGGAGGCCATGCCGGAGCCGGGCGTAACCATCAAGATAGCGGGCCGCCCGGTCGAAATTGTCCAGATTTCGGGCCGGAAGGTGAAAACGGCGCGTATCCTGCCTAGTCCCCGGACAATGCGATGATGCGTGCTTTTTTGACATTTTTAGTCACTCTATGCATCATCGCCCGAGTGCCTATTTTGTGCGGTAATTAGGGAGACTTTGTGGCGGCAAGTGCGGTGAGCAATCTCACGGGTGTATGTCGGGCCTTGGTGCAGCAGGGACTGCTCGCCCACGAGGAAGGTGAGTCGCTGCAAAATCAGGCCAAGGCGGCGGGCGAGAACTTTGTCGTCCATCTGATCCGGACCAAACGGTTCAAGCCGCAACAGATTGCCACATTCGCCTCGATTACCTTCGGTTTGCCCTATTTCGATCTTGATGCGCTCGATCATCAGGCCATGCCGGTTAGCGGCGTGGATGCCAAGCTGATTGAAAAGCATCGGGCGCTGCCCCTGGCCAAGCGTGGCAACCGCCTGTTCCTGGGGATTTCTGATCCCAGCAATCTTCAAGTCCTGGACGACATCAAGTTTCAGACCGGTCTGGCGGTCGATCTGGTGGTGCTGGAAGAGGACAAATTAGCCCGCTACATCGCAGAGCACACCGATACCCAGGACGACGATATTCTCAAGAGCATCGATACCGATGACCTGAATCTCGAGTTCACCGATGACGAGGCGCAGGCCGAGGCCTCCACTGCCGCAGCCCAGGATATCGACGATGCCCCGGTGGTGCGCTACCTGCAGAAGATCATGCTTGATGCGATCAACGCCAATGCCTCGGATATCCACTTCGAACCCTATGAGAAGTTTTACCGGATTCGCTACCGGATGGACGGCCTGCTGTATGAGATTGCCCAGCCGCCGGTCGCCATCAAGGAGAAGATCGCTTCCCGGATCAAGGTGATCTCCAAGATGGATATTTCGGAGAAGCGGGTGCCGCAGGATGGCCGGATGAAACTGGTCGTGTCCCGCAAGAAGACGGTCGATTTCCGGGTCAGCAGTCTGCCCACGCTGTATGGCGAGAAGATCGTCATGCGTATTCTGGATGCCACGACGGCGCTGGATACCAAGATCGAGCAACTGGGCTACGAGCCTCAGCAGCTGGAGCATCTACTGGCGGCCATTCAGCGTCCCTATGGCATGGTGCTGGTGACCGGACCAACCGGTAGCGGCAAGACGGTGTCACTGTATTCCTGCCTGAACATCCTCAATCAGCCCGGCGTCAATATTTCCACCGTTGAGGATCCGGTGGAAATTCAGTTGCCGGGTATCAACCAGGTCAACGTGAATGATAAGGCGGGTTTGAACTTCGCGACGGCATTGCGTTCCTTCCTGCGTCAGGATCCGGATATCGTGATGGTGGGTGAAATCCGCGATCTGGAAACCGCGGATATTTCCATCAAGGCGGCGCAGACCGGTCACATGGTGTTGTCGACCTTGCACACCAATGATGCCCCATCGACCCTGGGGCGCCTGGTCAGTATGGGGGTGCCCAACTACAGCGTGGCGGCTTCGGTGCTGCTGATCACTGCTCAGCGGCTTGGGCGCCGGCTGTGTAAGAACTGCAAGCAGCCGATCGATATTCCCCCTGAGGCCTTGATGAATGCGGGCTTTACCGAGGCCGATCTGGATGGCAGCTGGCAGGCCTACGGCGCGGTGGGTTGTGATGTATGCAAGAACACCGGCTACAAAGGGCGGGTGGGTATCTACCAGGTCATGCCGATCAGTGAAGAGATCAACCGCCTGATCCTGAAAAACGCCAGTGTCGCCGATATTGCCGAACAGTCTCGCAACGAGGGCGTGCTGGACCTGCGGCGGGCGGGCCTGCTCAAGGTCAAGGCAGGGATGACCTCGCTCGAGGAAGTGCTGGCAGTGACCAATGAATGACAGAGAGGACTGAACAATGGCCGTAGCCAAGGCAGCGAAATCGGTTGCTGAAATTCCTTTCAACTGGGAAGGCACCGACAAACTCGGACGCAAGATGAAGGGGGAAATGCTGGCTGCCGGCGAAGCGGTGGTGCGGCAGTCACTGCGGCGTCAGGGCATTACGGTCAGCAAGGTGCGCAAGCAGGGCTTTCTGGCGGGCGCCAAGAAGATATCGGAAAAGGATATCGCACTGTTCACCCGCCAGTTATCGACCATGGTCAAGGCCGGGGTGCCGCTGTTGCAGTCTTTTGACATAACTGCCCGTAGCCACTCCAATCCAGCACTGCAACGCCTGTTAGGTTCGGTCAAGGCCGACGTTGAATCGGGTACCTCATTGAATCAGGCCTTCCGTCGTCACCCGAAATACTTCGATACCCTCTACTGCAACCTGGTGGAAGCCGGCGAGCAGGCCGGCATTCTGGAAATGGTGCTGGACCGGATCGCCAGCTACAAGGAAAAGATCCTGGCCATCAAGGGCAAGATCAAGTCCGCCCTCATGTACCCGGCCATCGTCCTGGTCATTGCCTTCATCATCACCGCCGGGATCATGATGTTCGTGATTCCCACCTTCAAGCAATTATATGAAGGTAGCGGCGCGGAACTGCCCGCGTTGACCAGTCTGGTGATCTTCATCTCGGATATATTCGTCAAGTGGTGGTGGGCAATCTTTGGGGCGATCATCGCTGCGGTGGTCCTGTTCTTGCAGGCGCTCAGACGCTCAAAGACCCTGCAGGCTAAACTTGAAGCACTCTCACTCAAGATTCCGGTGTTTGGCCCGTTGATCGAGAAGGCTACCGTGGCGCGCTGGGCGCGGACCTTTTCAGCACTGTTCTCGGCCGGTGTTCCGATGGTGGAAGCGCTGGAGTCGGTGGCAGGGGCATCGGGCAACTCCGTCTTTGAAGTCGCGACGATGAAACTCCGGACCGAAGTGGCGACCGGGGCCAGTCTGACTTCGTCGCTGCAGGCAGCCAAGGTGTTCCCCACCATGCTGATCCAGATGGTGTCGATCGGTGAGGAATCCGGCGCCCTCGACTCCATGGTCGACAAGGTGGCGGATTACTATGAACGGGAAGTCGATGACGCCGTGGCGGGTATCTCCAGCCTGATGGAGCCGCTCATCATGGTTGTCCTTGGTTCATTGATCGGTACCATCGTTATTGCCATGTATCTGCCCATTTTCAAAATGGGTTCCGCGTTTTGATCGAACTGTTCGGCCAGCACGTCGTGCTATGGGCTGTCGTGTCAGGTTTGCTGGGTTTGCTGCTGGGCAGCTTCATCAATGTGGTGGTGCACAGGCTGCCGGTGATGATGCAAAGGGAGTGGCAAAGCCAGTGCGCCGAACTCCGGGGCGAAACCCCCACCGAACTGGCGCCCTACAATCTGGTGCTGCCGCGCTCGGCCTGCCCTGCCTGTGGCCACCAAATCCGCTGGCACGAGAATATCCCGGTGCTGAGCTGGCTGCTGTTGCGTGGCAAGTGTTCTGCCTGTGCGGTAGCCATCTCTGCGCGTTATCCCATCGTTGAGGCCATTACCGGCGTTCTCACCGCCTATGCAGCCTGGCATTTCGGATTTTCCTGGCAGGCCGGCGGCGCGTTCCTGCTGCTCTGGGCGCTGATCGCACTGACATTCATCGATCTGGATACCTTCTACCTGCCGGACAACATCACCTTGCCCTTGATCTGGTTTGGGCTGCTGTTCAACCTGACTGGCGTGTTCACCTCGCTGGATTCCGCTGTGATCGGGGCCGTGGCTGGCTATCTTGCGCTTTGGTCGGTGTATCACCTGTTCCGCCTGCTGACCGGCAAGGAGGGCATGGGGTTTGGCGACTTCAAGCTGCTGGCCGCCCTGGGAGCCTGGCTGGGCTGGACCCTGCTGCCCTTGATCATCCTGTTATCCAGCTTGATTGGTGCCGTGATCGGGGTCGGCATGATTGTGTTCGCCGGGCATGATCGCGCCAAGCCGATCCCCTTCGGGCCTTATCTGGCCCTGGCCGGCATTGTCGCCCTGTTCTGGGGTAAAGCCCTGCTGGCACTCTATCTGGGGCCATGAAGCGCCCCTTTTGCGTGGTGTTGGCCGGCGGTATCGGCAGTGGCAAGAGTCTGGTTGCCGCCCTGTTCTCTGGCCTGGGTGTGGAGGTCGTCGATACCGATCTGATCGCGCGCGAATTGACCGCACCCGATGGTGCGGCCATGCGGGCGATCAGCCAGTCCTTCGGCGACGAGTACCTGTTGGCTGATGGCAGTCTCGATCGAAGGCGCATGCGTGAAGCGGTTTTTAATGATCCGGAGGCGCGCGCGCGCCTGGAGGCCATCCTGCATCCGCGGATCCGCGCCAGCGCCAGGCAACGATTGCATGAATCAAGCGCACCTTATGTGCTCCTCGTCGTGCCCTTGCTGGTTGAATCTGGCTCATACCATGAGCTTGCCGATCGGGTGTTGGTGGTGGATTGCGATCCCGGCCAGCAAATTGAACGTGTCGTGCGCCGCGATGGCGTCACGGAGGCGATGGCCAATGCAATGCTGGCAGCCCAGGTTGGCCGCGAACAGAGGTTGGCGTTGGCGGATGACGTCATCGACAATCGTGGCGATGTTGCTGATATCGAGGCCGAAGTTTTGCGTCTGCATGAGGTTTATCTGCGTCTGGCCGGGAATAGGAGCAAAATATGAATTCACCATTGCAATCGTGACTGGGATTGCTGCAAAATCCCCCGAATTTCAAGGCTCGGCTGAGCGTTGGCGTCGCGACCCAGTGCAATGCCGGCATTTCCTGGAACCGATTGTTATAAGCCATCCACTACACAGGCCTATTTGGTGATTGTTTACGAATATCCGCTGAACGAGCGCATCCGCACTTGGTTGCGTCTGGAGGATTTGTTCGGCAAGGCCTTGTTTTTCATCGAAGCCGGTGATCAGCGTTCCCATCATGCCGCGCTACTGGCCATTTTCGAACTCGTCGATGTAATGACCCGCTCCGAACTGCGCAGTGAGTTGATCCAGGAGTTGGAACGGCAGAAACTATCATTCGAGCCACTGCGCGGTAATCCTGCAGTCGATGCCGACCGTCTGGAGGCTGTGCTGGACCAGCTTTCATTGACGCTGGCTGAATTACACGACCAGGTTGGTAAGCTTGGCCAGCATGTACGGGACAACGATTGGCTGTCCAGCATCAAAAGCCGGACCGGGATTCCTGGCGGGGCCTGCGGTTTCGATCTGCCCGGCTATCACTATTGGCTGAATCAGCTGGCCCAGCGCCGGGTGGACGACCTGCAGGCATGGCTAAATCCCATGTTGTCGATCAAGCGCGGAGTGGACGTTGTTTTGAAGCTGCTGCGGGAGAGTGGAAATATCACTCGTTACGTGGCTGAAAACGGGCTGTTCCAACTCATGCTGGGTGGCCGCGTTGCTCAACTGCTGCGGGTGGGTATCGCGGCAAATTGGGCTTGCGTGCCCGAGGTTAGCGCCAACAAATACGCGGTTAATCTGCGTTTCGTGACAGTAGGGACGAGCCAGAAGGCCCGAACCTACGATGAAGACGTGCCCTTCGAACTGGTGTTCTGTTCGCTATCCGGCTGCAGCGTCTAGCCTGACAGGACTTGCCCACTTGTCCGGATGTGGGGTGGCCATCAGTCCAGAGAGGCCAGATTGTGGCCGCTCAATTGATCAAGCTGGGCGGTGAGCGGTGCCGAAGTGCTTGCAAACTGGCGCTGATACCGTGCTTCCAGGGGGAAGGCCATCGGCATGTTTACCTTTAGCGGATCGACCTGAACGTTGTTGATCCGGAACTCGTAATGCAGGTGCGGTCCGGTAGCCCAACCCGTCGCACCGGTATAAGCGAACACCTGACCCTGCTGGACATGCGAACCCTTGTGGATTCCCTTGGCGAACGCTGACAGATGGCCGTAAGCCGTGCTGTAGGGCCCTTGGTGCTTGAGGACGACCAGGTTTCCGTAACCGGTCTGTTGGCCTTCGAAAGAGACGACGGCATCAGCTACGGCCCGCACCGGTGTCCCCGTTGAGGCGGCGTAATCGACGCCCTTGTGCGCACGCCAGATGTTCAGGATCGGATGGAATCGTGCGCTGGTGAAGAACGAGGTGATCCGGGTAAAGGGCAAGGGCGATTTCAGGAAGGCATGCTTCAGGTTCTTGCCATCCGGGGTGTAATAGCCTTCGTGGCCCTGGGGGTCCTTGAAATAAATTGCGCGGTAAGTCTTGCCCTGGTTGACGAATTCCGCTGCCAGTAGCCGACCGGTGCTCAACACGCGGCCGCCATCATATTGGGTTTCATAAACGACGGAGAAATGATCACCCTGGCGCAGGTCACGGTGAAAGTCGATGTCACTCGAAAAAATATCGGCCATTTCTGATGCGATGGAATCTGGCACATCTGCATCATCTGTTGCGCCGAACAGGGAATGGCTGACCGAACCTGAACGCATGGTCAGACGGGTTTCCGGCTTGATCGTTTCTTCTTTGACCTGGAAGGTCTCCCCCGCCCGCTCGATTGACAACAACTGCTGGTTGCCGACCAGATAGCGCAACAGGATCAGGCGGCCGTTGGAGGTGACACGGGCCATGACCGAGTGCCCGGCGGTGAAGTGAGTAACAGCGTTGTGGCCACGGCTGGCGGCGATGATGCTGGCCGATTCGGCTGAATTGACGCCCAGTCGATTTAGCAGTGATGCAAGGGTCTCGCCTGACTGGATACGTTCCTCGCGCCAGAAATCGAAGCTGCCTGTGTCCGTGGCGGCCGGGGTAGGCAGCGCCAGATCAGAGACCACGGTTTCCTGTTGAATATCCTGAGTGACCGTGCCGGGGGCTACACCGAAAGCGGTTACAACTTCGAACAGGGGAATGAGGGCTACTGGCAGCAACCACCGTTTGTGGCGGGCTAGGAAGGCAAGAAGGGGCTGGAAATAGTGCATGCGGAGGATTTGATCCTGCTTAAACGATAAGCAAGTTTAACAGAAATACCCGATTGGGGAACCCATTTAGTCAGCACTATCAATGTGTTGGCTAGAATCGACTGGAAATGCGGCTAGAATGCCGGCTTCTACATCTGTTCCAGGCCTGATCCCAACGCCATGATGTTTTTCAAGAGCCGTGAGCGAGAAGTTTACGAACATATCCGGGAAGAGATTGAAAACCGGCTGACCAGGACGGGCGCGGCGCTTGAGGTCAGCGACTTTTTATTGAATCGCTGGTCCTATTTGTTGGCCGGGATCTATTTCAGTCACGGCGATCAGCATCCCGACTGGGAAGCGGGCTGGCAGACTGTGAATGCCTTGCTCTGGAGCCTGGTGCCCAAGCAGGATCAGGAAGAAACCGAGCAGTTGCTGCGTCTGCTGCCGACCTTGCTGGGCCGCATCCAGGACGGCTGTGATGCCATGAACATGGACGGCGCGGAACGGGATGCCCTGTTCTCACAGTTGGCCCTGCTGCATGCGGCGGTCGCCCGTCCTGGCCTTCAGGCTGATCATGACGAGTCGGGCCCCGTCACCCACTTGGCCCTGGATGCCGACCTGGAAATGGGCGACGAAGAATTGTCCGGCCTGGGTGAGCAGACCCCGCTGGTCGTCGTGCCCGAAAGCGCCACAGCCGCTTCGGCTGTGCCCGGTCTCGACACCATCAAGGTTGGCGACGCGGTCTACCTGAAGACGCCGGGGGGCGGAAAGACGCTGTATCTGCAATGGGCAAGTCCGATGGGGGGCATGTATCTGTTCGCGGACAGCGACGGTTTCGACGCCGTATCGCTGACCCGCGCCCGGGTGGTCGAGCGGCTGCGGAGCGGCGAACTGCGCTTGCTTTAAGGAAAAATCCGGGTGGCCAATCCGGCCTGACCGATACGTGTAGCAAAGCAGTCCAGCCAGTCGGCGGGGAGCCGACCCAGGCGCGAGGCTTCAGGTTGAGTGGAGGCGCGCGCCAGGCCATAAAGCAACACACCCTTGAGCGGTACATCCGCCGCCATTGCCTGGCCGAGAAAGGCCAGATAGGCGGCTGACTCCTCTGCTTTGGGCGGTTGTCCGTCCAGGGTGAAAAGACAGGTCTGAATCCAGGTCGGGCATAGCTTCGCGCACAGACTCAGGTTGCGCATCACCTTGTCCGGCGTGGTTTCAGTCTGGTTCACCTGACGCATTCCTTCCGCCGAGGCACGATCGAGCTTGAACCAGACCTCGCCGCCGATCTCGCGTAATTGCGCCAGACCGGCCTGCACATAGGGACGGTGCATCAAGCTGCCATTGCTGATCAGGACCACCTTGACCTGGCCAACCAGATCGAATTCGGCCAGCAGACGGGCGATGGTCGCCACGACGGCAGGAAATTCGGGGGCGGAAGTTGGCTCACCATTGCCGGACAGGGCGATGTCATTGAGCCGGCGCATGTCCTCGGGGACCGAGTTCGCCATGAAATCGCCGTGGATGATGGCCGTCAGCATGCGGCGCAACTCGTCTGCCAATTGCTCGATGTTGATCGGTGGCGGGCCGCCGCGTTTGAGATCGGGCACCTGGCAATAGATGCAGCGCCAGTTGCAGGCGTTGTTGGTATTCAGGTTGATCCCGACCGAGACGCCGTCTGACCGGCGTGACACGACCGGGTAGACATAGGTCATGCCGACCACATCGCGATCATGGTGGGCGGTATCGAGATGCACGGTCATCCGGTTTTTTCCCAATGCGGCGGAGATGACGGCCAGCCGGGCGGCGCGGATGGCGCCCGGGATGTCCTCTGGCGCCATGCGTGCGACAGCCCCGGCGTCGACACTTTGTGCGGCCATCAGCGCAGTTTTCAACAAAGCGGTTGGCGGGTAGGCCCGCGTTTCGAAACCGGTGCGGCCATGAAAATCGGCCTCGCAGGCGAGCAGGAATTCGGCGAAGCGTTCCGGTCGGCGGAAGGCGTCGGTTCGTTCCAGCAGTTCCAGTACCGTGGCCGGGCGCAATTCTTCGGCACGATGGACATTGCCGTGATCGCGGGCCACCAGTACGGCGAGATCGCGGCAGTCGGCGGGGATGCGGATGCGTTCGCAGACCGCCTTGACCAAGGCCACGCTACGGCCTTCATGGCCGTGATGGCGTGGCCAGAACTCAGTCGGGGTGGTGCCCTTGCCCAGATCATGGAGCAGGGCCGCCAGCCGGACCGGCAGCGGCCAGCCTTGTCCTGCGGCCCAGTCGACCACCATCATGGTGTGGATGCCGGTATCGATTTCAGGATGAAATTGAGACGGTTGCGGGACGCCGAACAGCCGGTCCAGTTCCGGGATCAGCCGGGCCAGGGCGCCGCATTCGCGCAATACCATGAACATCCGGGACGGCCGGTTTTCCATCAGGCCACGGGCCAGTTCCTGCCAGACCCGTTCCGGCACCAGGGCGTCGACCTCGCCGTCGGCGACCATGGTCTGCATCAGGGTCATGGTTTCCGGCGCGATATCGAACTCGGTGAAGCGGGCCGAGAAGCGGGCCACCCGCAGGATGCGCACCGGGTCTTCCGAAAAGGCGGGGCTGACGTGGCGCAGTATCCTGTTTGCCAGGTCGGCCCGGCCGCCATAGGGGTCGACGATCCGGCCATCCGCGCCCATGGCCATGGCATTGACGGTCAGGTCGCGCCGGATGAGGTCTTCTTCCAGGGTGACGTCGGGGCTGCTGTATACCTGGAAACCCTTGTAGCCGCGCGCGGTTTTCCGCTCGGTGCGGGCCAGGGCATATTCCTCGTGGCTCCTGGGGTGCAGGAAAACCGGGAAATCCTTGCCGACCGGCTGGAAGCCCAAGTGGACCATCTCCTCCGGCGTGGCGCCGACCACGACATGATCCCGATCCTGCACAGGAAGGCCGAGCAGACCGTCGCGCACGGCGCCGCCGACCGTATAGACCTGGATATGGTCGGGAAAAACCATCAGCGCCCGGCCGCGTCGCGAAACAGGTCGTAGCGCCCCTTGATCCCGTCGCCGAGCAAATAGCCGAGATTTGCTTCCAGAGGGGCAGGCTCACCGAAACGGGCAGGAAAACCTTCTGTGCAGACGTTGTCGACCTGCATGGCGTAATGATTGTCGCGGGTCATCAGTTTCGTGCCCGGTTTCAGTTCCATCACCCGGGCAAACAGCCAGGACAGTGACGGGTTGAGCGGAATGACTATGCGTTTCAGGCCGAGCGCGTCGGCCACGATCCGGACCAGTTCCTGCAGTTCGTAGGCACGGGGACCGCACAGGTTGTAGGCCTGGCCGAAGCTGGCCGGATCGTCGATGGCCAGGGCAAAGGCGCGGGCCACGTCGGCAACATGCACCGGCTGGAAGCGGGTGTGGCCATTGGCCAGGGGAACCACCGGAGCCAGTTTGAGCAGATCGGCGAACAGGTTGAGGAAGCTGTCGCCCGGGCCGAAGATGACCGAGGGCCGGAAGATCGTGATATCCAGGCTCTTGCTGGCGGACAGGACGCGTTGTTCACCCTCGGCCTTGGTCTGCTGATAGACGCTCTTCGAACCGGTGTCAGCGCCCAGCGCGCTCATGTGCAAGTACCGGCGCACCCCGTTGACCTGGCAGGCGTCCATGATCTTGACCGGCAGTTCGGCGTGGGCGCGTTCGAATGCCTTGCGGCTGCCGTGCAGGATGCCGACCAGATTGATCGCCGTGTCCTGATCCGCAAGAAGCTGCTCCAGGGCGGCGGGGTCGTGAATATCGGCCTCGATCACCTCGATCCCGGGCAGGACCAGCAGATCCTTGATCCTTTGTCGCTGCCGGGTCGGTACGGTGACGCGGTGACCGGACCGGGCCAGTCGGCTGGCAAGATTGCGACCGACGAACCCGCCGCCGCCGAATATGCAGATAGAGGTCATAGGATGTCTTCTCCGTAAAGTTTGATTCTAGTCTGCTCTGCCAGGGCAGAGGTCAGCCGCCCGGGTCGGGGGCGGTGTCCGGTTCGACTGGCGGCGCTGAAGCCTGGGCCGGGATGACGCCGAGGCGCGCCTTCAGCGAGTCGCCCTTCAGACCGAGTCGCTGGCTGTAGTACATGGCGTTGGCCAGGACCTTTTTTACATATTCGCGGGTTTCCGGAATGGGGATGCTTTCGACGTAGACGGCCCCCTCCAGCCTTCTGTTCGTCTGCCATCGCCGCGCCCGGCCCGGGCCGGCGTTGTAACCCGCCGTGGCCAGGACGGCAGAATTGTCCAGGCTGGTGAGCAGACGCTTGAGGTAGAAGGTGCCGAATTTGATGTTGACGTCCGGATCGGCGATCTGGGGATGCGCCTTGCGGCCAAGGCCCATGTGCTGGGCGATCCAGTGGGCGGTGGCGGGCATGATCTGCATCAGGCCGCGGGCGCCGACACTGGAGCGGGCGTAATCCATGAACCGGGATTCCTGCCGCATCAGGCCATAGACCCAGGCCGGGTCGAGGCCGTTCTTGCTGGAGTACGACTCGGCCAGATCGCGATAGGGAGTGAGATAACGCAAGTCCATGTTGTGGGTCAACTGGGTCTGGTCGGCGGTCTTGATCGCCCGGTCATACCACTGTGCCTCGCGCGCCAGCTCGGCCGCAGCCAGCAACTGATGGTCGTCGAACCCGCGGGTGGCCCAGTTCCATTCATTTGCGGCATCGACATTGAGATCGAGGTCGTGCAGCAGCAAGGCGCGCTTCAGGCCGATTCGTGCTTTGACCTGCTTGATTTCATCCGGGCTGGGGCGATAGTTGGTCGGCTCGGTTTCCAGCTTTTCCGGCAATTCCTCGTTGGCCAGCAGGCCGTAATAGTGAATCTCGTGTGACAGCCTGGCGAAGATCGGGTTGGCTTTGGCGGGCAGGCCCATGCCTGCAAGCGAGCGGGCCTTCCAGTAGCGCCAGGCGGGTTCTTCCTGCGTGTCGGCCGGCATGTTGGCAATGCTCTGATAGACATCCAGCCAGCGGCCGGCACGCAGCATCGTTCTCGCCTTCCAGATGGTCTGCATGTCGCTGAGCTGGTCCTTTGCATTCAGGAACCAGGGCACGGCTTCAGGGTTCAGTTGCCGGGCTGCAGCCATGGCGATGACCCCCCAACCATAGCGCTGCTCGGATTCGGGGAAATCGACAAGCCGTGTTTTCCACAGGCGTGCGGCCTGATCCGGATCGCTGCGGGCGACCTGGGACAGGGCGTAGAGCTCGATTTCCCTTTGCACTTGTGAAGTCGCCGCTGTCGCAAGGGCCTTGTCCGGAGAGCGGCTGGCCTGCGTCAGAAGATCGGTATCCGTCTTGTTGCTGGTAGTTACGGCGGCGATGAGTTGCCTGGCCAGGGACAGGTTGCCCGCTTCCAGTGCCAGACGCAGGCGGGCAATGCGGATCCCATCGGTCAGCGCGCCATTGGCGGCCAGGGCGGCATACAGGGGGGCGCAGCCGGAGGGCTGGTCCTGCGCGGTGAGCCACAGACCGAGGCCTTCATTGGTTGCCGTCTTGTCGCCACGGGCCAGACGGGCGTGGAGATCGAAGCAGGTGAGTTCGCGGTCCTTGCTACCGAGTTTGTCCGAGACCTGGCGGAAGCTGTCCCAGTCTCCATTGCTGCCGTAAAAACGGGCCAGATCCTGGCGCACCCGCTCGGAAAGCGGTGTATCGGGATGATCGTCGGCGAATTTTGCCCACTCCGTGGTGGCTGTGGTCCGGCTCTTGAGCCGCCAATAATCCAGATAAACCTGCAGGGGGTAGCTGTCGGGAACCTTGGCGCTCAGCTTTTCAAACTGGTCGATCTTGCCCCGCGAGTAGGCGTCGCGGGCCGCCAGGAAGGTTGAGTCGGTCGATGCTGAAGCCACGCCAGCGACAAGCAGGCCGGCGCAGAGCAGACTGCTGAGGAAATGATGCACGTTGATTCGAATTCATGGTTTTAGGAATGGCTGCCACTTTAACAACAATGCCCCTGCCCTTCCATGAAAAGGGCAGGGGCTGACACCTTGCACCGGTTAACGGCTGATGACGCTGATGCTGACGTTGATGCGCACGGTTGCGCCCGGGTCATAGGGCATGATCGTCGAATACTCGCCGCCCTTGTAGCGGTAGACCACGTTGTAGCCGCTTACCCGCTGGGTCCAGTGGTCCACCGTGCGGCAGCGTTCTTCTTCGACCGGTCGGGTCTGTACGGTGCGATCCCGGTTGTCCATGTTGTCGCCGGTGAGGGCGCCGATCGCGGCACCGGCCGCAGTGGCCGCATCGCGACCGCCGCCCCGGCCGATCTGGTGGCCGACCACGCCGCCCACGATGGCGCCCAGTACTGCGCCGCCATAAGAGTGATCGCTCGGTACCGTGGTGTAGCCGGTCCGTTCGTGCCAGCACTCGCGCGTCGGGGTGTTGACTTGCTCGTAGATCGGGGTGCTGGAGATGACCCGGGCCGTGTCGGTGTAGCTGACCGGGCCGGGAGGAGGCGGGTAAGGGCCATCGGCCCAGGCCGCGGCTGTCGCCAGCGTCAGTAGCGAACTCAGGGCAAGGGGGATAATGCGATTTGTGACTTTCATTTCAATCTCCAGATTCATACAAAGTAAATGTTCTACTGCCGTGTGCCATAGCCCTGCCCGAAACCTTCGTCGCGTTTGCGTCGGTCGCGGGGCGATGGCCCATCACCGCGATCATTCCTGCGTTCCATCAGTTCCTGCCGGCGGTTCTGGCGCTCTTCGGGAGGCAGCTTTTGCCAGTCCTGGCGTAAACGGTCACGGACGGCCTCGCGTTGCTCCGGCGGCATTTCCTGCCAGCGCTCGCGGAACCTGGCCCGCTCATCCGGGGTCAACTCGGCCACCGGGCCGACCGATGGCCCAGAAAAAGCACCGCGTTCATTCGCCATTGCCGTTCCAGCGGCTAACATGACGGCTGTAGCGAGGATCAGTTTTTGAGTGAGATGCATGGCGTGTCTCCTTTCCATGCTGCACAGCTTAGGACCCGCTGGTTTCCCATGCGTTTCCTCATCCGGTAAATTTGTAACGAAATGTTTCAGGAACTATAGCCATGGAGCCCACACGACAACCCCGCATCCTGGTGGTGGATGACGATGCCGGCATACGCGATCTGCTCGGCGACTATCTGGTCAAGCAGGGCATGGAGGTCAGAACCGCGCGCGATGGCCGGGAGATGGATGAACTTCTGCCCGGCTTCGAGCCCGACCTGCTGGTGATGGACCTGATGATGCCGGGTGAGGACGGGCTGAGCCTGACCCGCCGGGTGAAATCGGAGCGGGATATTCCGGTCATCATGCTCTCGGCCCGGGGCGAGGACATCGACCGCATCGTCGGGCTGGAAGTCGGCGCCGATGATTATCTGGCCAAGCCGTTCAACCCGCGCGAGTTGCTGGCCCGGATCCGGGCAGTGTTGCGCCGCCCCGGCGCAGCCAAGGACGGCGAGACCGCCGATAACCCTGGCTTCGGCCCGTTCACGCTCGACCTCGCGGCGCAACGGCTGCTGCGCGATGGCGAGGAGATCACCATCACCCATGCCGAATTCACCCTGTTGCAGATCTTCGTCGAGCACCCCAACCGGGCCTTGTCGCGGGACCAGATCATGGACTGGCTGAAAGGCTATGAGCGTGACCCGTTCGACCGCTCGATCGACGTCCGGGTGACCCGTTTACGCAAGAAGCTGGAAGACGATCCGGCCAATCCGGTCTATATCCGCACGGTCTGGGGCCAGGGTTACCTGTTCGCGCCCAAGGGCAAGGCGGGTTGAGACTTCTGCCCGCCACCCTGTTCGGCCGCACGGCGGCGATCCTGCTCGGCATCTTTCTGCTGGCCCAGGGTGCGGCCATGTATGCGGTCTGGAAAACGGTGGTGGTTCCGCTGACCGAGAACTCGGCCGATTCGCTGGCCGCCCACATGGTGCTGGCCGCCCAGACCTGGGTCGAACTGCCGCCCGAGACCCGCGAGGATTACGAGATCGAGTTGTTTCTTCAGCACAACCTGGAACTGGGCAAGGTCGACAAGCCGCTGCCGAATCAAGTTAAACCGACCCCGTTCGGCACCTTGCTGGAGCGTGATCTGAAGCAACGTACCGGCCAGGACATCCATCTCAAACAGGGCCCTGACCCAGCCTGGGAATGGATTGAAGTCAAGCTGGCCGATAATCTGCTGCGCGTTGGTTTCCTGCGCGACCGGTATGAACTGGATGCGCCCTGGGAGGCGGGTGCGGTCTTTCTCGCCGGCGCCTTGCTGACCCTGCTGGCGGCCCTGCTGATGGCACGGAACACCTCGACCCGGTTGCGCCTGTTGTCCCGGTCGGCGGAGGAGGTCGGCCAGGGGCGGTCGCCGGAGCACTTGCCGGAAACCGGGGCCGAGGAATTGCAGACCCTCACCCGCGTTTTCAACCGCATGGCGGACGAGGTCCAGGCCTTGCTGGAAAACCGCACGGTGTTGCTGTCCGGTATCTCGCACGATCTGCGTACCCCGATCACCCGCATGAAACTGGCCCTGGCCATGCTCGACGATGCCGATCCGAAGCTGGTCGCGCGCATGGAGGGTGATCTGGCGGAAATGAATCGGCTGATCTCCGGGATGCTGGACTTTGCCCGCTCGCTCAAGGGTGAAGAGCCGGTCGAGGTGGAACTCAATGCGCTGCTGGCTGAACTGGTCGCCACCAGCAGCCATCCGGGCCGGGTGCGCTTCCAGTCCGGTCCGCCCGGTCTGGTGCGGTTGAGCGCGGGGGCGCTGAAACGCATCCTGGCCAACCTGCTGGAGAATGCCTTGCGTTACGGCGAGGGCCAGCCGGTCGATCTGGAACTGGTCTACGACGGGTCGGCCTGGCGAATCCGGGTTCAGGACCGTGGTCCGGGCATTCCGGAGGACGCGCTTGAAACGGTGTTCCAACCCTTTCATCGGCTGGAGAATTCACGCAGCCGGGATACCGGCGGCTCGGGGCTGGGCCTGGCCATTGTCCGGCAACTGGCCGATGCTCATGGCTGGAATGTCAAATTGAAGGCGCGTGAAGACGGTGGTTTGCGGGCCGAGGTGGTTATCCCCGCTCAGGGCCAATCCGGCGACTGATCGGGGAATCGATTCTTTCGTCATCCCCACGTAGGCGGGGATCCAGTGCTTTGATTCATTTGGGTTCCCGCTTTCGTGGGAACGACTGAATTGTTATGGATCAGGGCATTTTTAGAGCGCGGCCAGCTCGCGCTGGCTGAAGCCGGCCTGTTCTCTTGCCTCTTGATTGAACGGCTTGCGCGGGCGCGGCAGGCCCGCCGCATCGATTTGTTCACGGTAGGCGGCTTCAGGGTCCAGGCCACGTTGTTCGCACAGGAATCGGAACCAGCGGTCGCCCGCGGCTACATGGCCGATCTCGTCGCGCAGGATGATGTCCAGGATGTCGCCCCCGGTCTGATCGCCGAATGCCCGCAGCTTGTGCTGTATCCCCGGGGTCACGTCCAGCCCGCGTGCCTCGAAGTAGCGGGGAATTACCGCCATCCGGGCCAGCGGATCGTGGCCGGTTTCCATGGCGGTTTCCCAGAGGCCGCCGTGGGCGGGAAAGTCGCCGTAGTCGTGGTTCAGGGTGCGCAGATGGTCACGCAACAGCCTGAAGTGATAGGCCTCCTCGGCGGCGATGCGCAACCAGTCGGCGTGGAACTGCGCGGGCATGTCCTGGAACCGGTAGACCGCATCCAGCGCCAGATTGATGGCGGTGAACTCGATATGGGTCAGGGCATGGATCAGCGCGGCATGGCCTTCCGGACCGTTCAATTTACGCTGCGGCATGTCCTTGGGCTGGGCCAGAAACGGGCGTTCCGGGCGGCCGGCTTCGGTCAATGGCGCGGGGTCAGCGAATGGTCCGGTTATCACGCGGCCAGTCTGCCAGTCCTGCCATAGCTGGGCCGTGGCCTTCAGCTTGGCCTCGATGTCCGTTTCGACCAGCACGGCCCTGGCCTGGGCATGCAGTTTCATGGCAGCAGTTTTTCCAGGCGGGAGAAGAAACCGGGCGCCAGGCGGGTCAGCAGCCAGCCCAGACCGACACCACAACTGTTGGCGAACATGTCGGCCAGACTCATGTCACGATAATCGGTCAGGCCTTGCAACAGTTCCATGCCTCCACCCAATGCCAGGCAGGCCAGAACGACGACGAGGCGACGCGAGTAGAGTTGGCCGAACCAGAAGGTCAGGGTGGCATAGGCCAGCAGATGTCCTGCCTTGTCGTTGTATTGGATGTTCAGCGGGTCTGGATTCGTGGTCAGCGAAAGCCAGACCACCAGCAGGACCAGGGTCCAGCCGGTGCTGAGCCAGAATGTGCGATGGGAAAGTGTCGGCATGGGCGAATTTTAACCTCCGGACGCGGTCATCCAGGCAGCGTCCGGCTTGAATTCAGTGGCTTCCTGTCGTGCTGACTCTGGTTCCAGCCAAAAACCGCCGCCGGGTGCCTAGGCCGAGGTGACCTCAATCGAGGACATGAACTGCGTCATCATGACGTCCATCGCCAGGATTGTCTTGAACTGGTTGTGATCGAGCCGGAAAGGCCATGGATCAATGACAGTCGCACGTTTTATGGCGATCGGGCTGTCACTGTTTAGCTCCAGAATGGCTTCCTGGGCGACCAGGAGCATCGCGTGTCCCCCCGTGCCGATGATGAGTGGCCTGGCTGCCGATAACTCGTCCTGAACTTGCTTGCCGGTGAGATTCGTGCCCCGGATGCCTTGTTGCCAATCCACCAGGTTCTGGCTGCCGACCTCAAACGCACGGCCGGTATCGTCAATCCATTCGCGGGAGAGTTGCTGATGAATCTGCCATGAAAAGGCCGGCAGATTGACGGTTCGCCCGTAAGTCTCGCTTACGATCCGTTCTTGCGACACTTCATAGCCATGGAAGCGAAAGGCCATCTGGATGCATGCCGCCCAGCACCACTGAGGCTCTTTCTGCAATGCTTCCGCGCGGATACGCCGCAACTCCGCCATGGAGAAGCCAACACCGCAAATTTTATAGCGTGGGTCTTCAGTCGGTTCGCAACCGATCTTGATTTCACTGAACGTCTCATTGATATCGACTGGCTGGGTTGAACATCCAGCGAGCGCAATCGCAGGGATAATTCGGAAGAGGAAATCACGTCTTGAAAGAATCCCGGGTCCTTCGATCATGCTTTTCCACCGTGGTTTCGGTAATTTTGAATGCTGAGATTTGACCTGCGTGCAAATGGCAGATGGCTTTCAAGTGGATTATTCCATATTACTCACTGTGCTGACGCTACGCCCCCAAGACAGGTTTGACCTACGGATTCAACCTGTGGATGCAACAAACCCGATCCCGGGTCCCCAAAAAACGGCCTCCCTCAGGAGGCCGTGATGCCTTGCAAGAAGATGCTTAGCCGAATGGCTTCGGCGCGGGCGTGTCGTTGGTGGATGGCGGCAGGATGGGCAGCTTGAAGTCGGGCTGTTTGCCGGTCAGGGTCTTCAGGAAGGCGACGATCTGCTCGATTTCGTCATGGCTGTAGGTGCGGCCGAGTTGAAGTTTGCCCATGGTGTCGACTGCGTCTTCCAGGGTGGCGGCGGCGCCGTCATGGAAGTACGGATAGGTCAGTTCGACATTGCGCAAGGTCGGTACCTTGAACTTCATGCGGTCGGCGTCCTTGCCGGTCAGAGCGGCCACACCCTGAGCCTTGTTCTTGGTGTCATAGGCGGCGACCAGGCCCATCTTCTGGAATGACGAGCCGCCGACCGCCGGGCCATAGTGGCAGGCGGTGCAGCCACTGTCCTTGAACAGCTTGTAGCCGGCCAGTTCGTTCTTGGTCAGGGCCTTTTTGTCGCCCTTAAGCCACTTGTCGAAGCGTGAGTCCGGCGTGACCAGGGTTTCCTCGAAGGCGGCGATGGCGTCGGTGACCATGTCGATGTTGGCGGTGTCCTTGCCGAATGCCTTCTTGAACTCGGCGCGGTAGGCCGGGATCGAGTTGAGTACGCCGACCGCCAGTTCATGGGTGAAACCCATTTCGCCCGGGTTGGCGATTGGGCCGCCGGCCTGAGCCTTGAGGTCCTTGGCCCGGCCGTCCCAGAACTGGGCCAGGTTCATGCTGGAATTGAGTACGGTCGGGGCGTTGATCGGCCCCTGATTCCAGTGATCGCCGATTGAGGTCTGCAGGTTGTCGGTGCCGCCCATGGACAGGTTGTGGCAGGAGTTGCAGGAAATGAAGCCGGACTTTGACAGGCGCGGGTCGAAGTACAACTTCTTGCCCAGTTCGACCATGGCCGGGTTCTTGATCTTGGCGGCCGGGATGGGCTGGATCGGTTCGGCAGACCAGGCTGCGCCGATGGGAAAAGCAAGGGTGAGGAGAGCAGAAACCAGGATACGTAATCGCATGATAAGCCCCTTTTGTCGGTTGGTTTTGGCGGATGGTCCTGAAATAGGTTATCCGGATACCAGTATCCATAAACAAGCAAAAATAAATCAATAAGGTAAAAACTATCGAATTCATAGTCACTGGCTATAGTGTGTGCATAGGGAATGTCTATCGAGGTGATTGGAATAATCAATTTGGATGCCGAGGGCGGGCGGACTAGGCTGACGTCAGCCCGGCAGCGCATGCCGGTGGCTACAATTTCTCAAGGAGAAGACTCATGCAACTGAAAGGTTCCAAGACTGAGCAGCACCTGAAAGACGCCTTTGCCGGTGAATCCCAGGCTAACCGTCGTTACCTGTATTTCGCAGCAAAGGCCGACGTTGAAGGCTACAACGATGTGGCTGCGCTGTTCCGTTCCACCGCCGAAGGTGAAACGGGTCACGCTCATGGTCACCTGGAGTATCTGGAGCAGTGCGGCGACCCCGCCACCGGTCTGCCCTTCGGCCCCACAGGCGACAACCTCAAGACCGCTGTTGCTGGCGAAACCCACGAGTACACCGACATGTACCCGGGCATGGCCAAGGATGCACGGAGCGAAGGTTTTGACGAGATCGCCGACTGGTTCGAGACCCTGGCCAAGGCCGAGCGCTCGCACGCCAACCGCTATCAAAAGGCGTTGAACGAACTGAACGCCTGAGTTTGACCCTGCAGGAGCACGCTCGGGCTGGTCGGCCGGGGTTGGCTCCTGCACCTGTTTTTTGGGAGCAGATGATAATGGCTACACCCGTCAAAGAGGGTAACCTGGAAGCCCCCACGCGCCACGCGCTGGATTGGCAAAACCCCGATTTCTACAACGAAGAATCCCTGTTCAAGGAAATGGAACGGGTATTCGACATCTGCCACGGCTGCCGCCGCTGCATCAGCCTGTGCCAGTCCTTCCCGACCCTGTTCGATCTGGTCGACGAGTCCGAGTCCATGGAAGTGGACGGCGTCGCCAAGACCGCTTACTGGCAGGTCGTCGATCACTGCTATCTGTGCGACCTGTGTTACATGACCAAGTGTCCCTACACGCCGCCGCACGAGTGGAACCTGGATTTCCCGCACCTGATGTTGCGCGCCAAGGCGGTACATTTCCGCATCGGTGAAACCAAATTGCGCGACAAGATTCTGACCAGCACCGATGCAGTCGGCTCCTTCGCCGGCATTCCGGTGGTGGCGCAGGTGGTCAACGCCGTCAACAAGATCGGCCCGGCCCGCAAGGCGCTCGAAGCCGTGGCCGGGATCCATCACGACGCCTGGTTGCCCGAATTCACCAGTTTCCCGCTGCGCGGCCGGCTCAAGAAACTGCCAGCCAATACCGTCGGCGAGCCAGCGGGCAAGACCAAGGGCAAAGTAGCCCTGTTTGCCACCTGCTACATGAACCGCAACGAACCCGGTCCGGGCGAGGATCTGGTCGCCGTGTTCGAACACAACGGCATTCCGGTCACCCTGGCCGAGAAGGAACGCTGCTGCGGCATGCCCAAACTGGAACTGGGCGATCTGGAGGCGGTGCGCGAGGCCAAGGAAGTCAATATCCCCGTGCTGGCCAGGATGGTCGATCAGGGCTGGGATCTGACTGCGCTGATCCCGTCCTGCGTGCTGATGTTCAAGCAGGAACTGCCGCTGATGTTTCCGAACGATCCGGACGTGATCAAGGTCAAGAATGCCTTCTACGATCCGTTTGAATATCTGATGATTCGCCAGAAGGAAGGCAAGCTGAAGACCGATTTCAAGCGCGGCCTGGGCAAGGTGGCCTACCATGCGGCCTGCCATCAGCGGGTGCAGAACATTGGCCCGAAGACCAAGGAAATGCTGTCGCTCGTGCCCGATACCGTGATCGACATCATCGAGCGCTGCTCCGGCCATGACGGCACCTACGCGGTGAAGAAAGAGTTCCACGAATTCGCCATGAAGATCGTCAAGCCGGTGGTGACCCGGGTCAATCAGGCCAATCCGGATCATTACGGCTCTGACTGCGCCATGGCCGGCCATCACATCGGCCATGCCCGCGCCGACGGGACGGCCCCGGAACATCCGATCACCTTGATCCGCAAGGCGTATGGTCTGTAATTCAACGACTGCAAAGGAAATACGATGACGACCTATCACGAACCCGCCGAACAACTGAGCGATGAAACCCGCGACATGCACCGCGCCATCACCTCCTTGATCGAGGAACTGGAGGCAGTGGACTGGTACAACCAGCGGGTCGATGCCTGCACCGATCCCGAACTGAAGGCCATCCTGGCCCACAACCGGGACGAGGAAAAAGAGCACGCCGCCATGGTGATGGAGTGGATCCGGCGCAAGGATCCACGCTTCGACCACGAACTGCGCGACTACCTGTTTACCGACAAGGTCATCGCCCATGGATAAGGAAAGAGGTACTGCCCAATGAATCATCTGACCCACGAAAATCTGTACAGCCTCGAGCAGTACGCGCGCATGCGGCCAGCGTTCCGCGCCAAGGTCATCGAGCACAAGAAGAATCGCCGCCTGGCTCTGGGCGAGCACGCCGCGCTGTATTTCGAAGATCTGCTGACCATGCAGTATCAGGTGCAGGAGATGCTGCGCCTGGAACGGATGTTCGAGCCGGAGGCCATCCAGGAAGAGCTGGACGTCTATAACCCGCTGATCCCCGACGGCCAGAACTGGAAGGCCACCTTCATGGTGGAATATTCCGACGCCGAGGAGCGCAAGGCCATGCTGGCCAGGCTGGTCGGCATCGAAGATACGGTCTGGCTGCGGGTACAGGGCTACGACAAGGTGTTCCCGATTGCCAACGAAGACCTCGATCGTTCGACGCCGGACAAGACCGCTTCAGTCCACTTCATGCGTTTCGAGCTGACGCCGGCGATGTGTGCGGCAGTGAAGGAAGGTGCGGCGATCCATGCCGGCATTGACCACCCTGAGTATCCCATCGACCTTGAAGTACCGGCCCAGGTGCGCGATTCGCTCGCCGCCGACCTCGCCTGAATCGAGCGGGCATGATTCAATGACCGCATGACCCTGACCGAACTCAAGTACGTCCTCGCCGTCGCCCGCGAGCGCCATTTTGGCCGCGCCGCCGAGACCTGTTATGTAGCCCAGCCGACCCTGTCGGTGGCGATCAAGAAGCTGGAGGAAGAACTCGGCGTCATGCTGTTCGAGCGCGGCGGGGGCGGGGAAATCAGCGTCACCCCGGCCGGTGAGCGGGTGGCCGAGCAGGCCTCCCGCATCTTCGAACTGGTCGACGGTATCAAGGATACGGCGGCCGTGGCCAAAGATGATCTGTCTGGTCCGCTGAAACTCGGCGTCATCTACACCATTGCGCCCTACCTTCTGCCGTGGCTGATCCCGGAGATGAACAAGCTCGCGCCGCAGATGCCGCTGCTGCTGGAAGAAAACTACACCAAGGTGCTGACCGAGAAGCTGCGCAAGGGCGAACTCGATGCCATGCTGATCGCCACCCCGGTCGAAGATCCCGGCCTGCTGTCGCTGCCGTTGTATGACGAGCCGTTCCAGGTCGCCCTGCCGGCAGCGCACCCCTTGCGCATGAAAACGTCCGTCACCAGCGCCGATCTGGAAGTCGAGAACATGCTCCTGCTTGGCACCGGTCACTGCTTCCGCGACCAGGTGCTGCAGGCCTGTCCCTGCCTCAATCGCGCGGCCAGTGGCGGCCTGGCCAAGACGCTGGAAAGCTCCTCGCTGGAGACCATCCGGCATATGGTCGCCAGTGGGGTGGGCGTCACTGTGCTGCCCTGTACCGCGACCCGGATGCACTACGTCGACGACGACCTGCTCACCTTGCGGCCATTCAAGGATGCGCCGCCTTCGCGCCTGGTCTCCATCGCCTGGCGCAAGAGCTTCCCGAGGCCCAAGGCCATCGAGGCGGTGCGACAGGCCGTGCTGGCGACCGATCTGGGCTGCGTGAGCAAGTTCATACCTGGACAGAGGTAGATGTTGTTTAATGCTATCGTATTTTTAGTTACAATCAATTAGAGCTATCGACCTCCGCTCCGTAAGATGCAGTCCATGCCGTGAGCCCACGGAGCCCACTCAAGGAGATCGAAATGCAAGACAGCCAGTCCGTCACCATCAAGAACATCGAAGCCGCGTTCGCCGGCGAGTCGATGGCCCACATCAAGTACATGTGGTTTGCCAAGCTCTGCCGCGCCGCCGGCGATGAGGCCACCGCCAAGGTGTTCGAGGACACCGCCGCCCAGGAAGTGCAGCACGCCTTCGGCCATGCCGAGCTGCTCTTCGCCGGCGAGCGCATGACCCCGGCCAAGTGCCTCCAGTACGCCATCGAGGGCGAGACCTACGAGTACACCGAGATGTACCCCAAGTTCCGCCACGAGGCGGTGCAGGAAGGTCATGACGCTGCGGTGGCCGAGATTGACGAGCAGATCGCCGAATCGAAGGAGCACGCCGAAATGTTCAAGGCCGTGCTCGAAAAGGCCGCCAAACGCTTTGCGGCGCTGGCCAGGGTTGAAGAGAAACACGCCAATCATTACCAGGCGCAATTGAACAGCATTGCAGCTTAAATCCAGTCAATCGAGAGAAAAGGAGATTCAAATGAAGGTTTATCAATGCATTGTATGCGGCTTCATCTATGACGAAGCCAAGGGCGACCCGGAGCACGGCATCGCGGCCGGAACCGCCTGGGCCGATGTTCCCGAGGGCTGGGAATGTCCTGAGTGTGGCGTGGCCAAGGCCGACTTCGAGATGATCGAAGTCTGATCATGACCCCTCCCCCGCAGGCGGGGGAGGGGCTGGGGAGAGGGCGCTTTGCCCTTAATCAGGAGAGCAGCATGAATTCCATCGTCATTATTGGCAGCGGCCTGGCCGGCTACGGCCTGGCCCGCGAATTCCGCAAGCGGGACATCGACACGCCGATCACGCTGATCACCGCCGATGGGGGTCAGGTCTACGCCAAGCCCAGCCTGTCCAACGCGCTGTCCCAGGGCCGCGCCCCAGAGCAACTGTTTTCCGAAACGGCCGAGCAGGCCGCTACCCGGTTGAAGGCGACGATCCTGACCCATACCCGGGTCACAGCCATCGACCGGGCCGGCAAGCGGCTGATTACCGATCAGGGCGAAATTGCATACGGACGTCTGGTTCTGGCGCTGGGCGCCGACCCGATTCCACACGGCCTGGCCGGTGATGCCGCGGGCAAGGTCCATGCGGTCAACGACCTGGACGATTACAGCCGTTTTCGCACTGCGCTGGAAGGCAAAAACAGGGTCGCGATCATCGGCGGCGGCCTGATTGGCTGCGAGTTTGCCAATGACCTTGCGGCCAGCGGTTGCCAGGTTGAAGTCGTCCATCTCGGCGCCTGGCCGCTGGAACGGCTGGTGCCCGAGCAGCTCGGCCAGGCCTTGGCTTCTGGACTTGGGGAACTGGGCGTGATCTGGCATTTCGGCCGCACCGCAAAATCGGTGGAACAGGCAGGGGAGGGCATCGCCCTGATCCTGGACGATGGCAGCCAGATTGAAGCCGATCTGGCGCTGTCCGCTATCGGCCTGCGCCCCCGCACCGGTCTGGCGAAGGCGGCCGGACTGACCGTCAATCGGGGCATCGTGGTTGACCGGCAGCTGCGCACTTCCGATCCGGATATCTATGCCATGGGCGATTGCGCCGAGGTCGAAGGCCTGGTCCTGCCCTTCGTCCAGCCCCTGCTGGTCCAGGCCAGGGTGCTGGCGGCGATACTGGCTGGCGAGCAGCCTAGCCTCAGCTACCCGGCCATGCCGGTGGTGGTGAAGACCCCGGCCAGCCCACTGGTCGTTGCGCCACCGCCGATGGGGGCCGATGGTGACTGGCAGGTCAAACGTACCGAGAAGGGTTTGGTTGCACGTTTCCTGGATGGCCCGGATAACCTGCTCGGCTTCGCCCTGGCCGGCGGCGAAACCGGTCAGCGCCTGTACTACAGCCAGCAATTGCCGGCCACGCTGGCCTGATGCGGATGAGTAAC
>JBBIJC010000017.1:27402-30668 GCA_037446165.1 Hydrogenophilales bacterium
GCCGCGCTACTTGTCCTTCAACCGGCCGACGCCCATGATCCGCAGGGCCAGCTTCTGGTACAGAGGCTCGGTCGCGCCGCGCTTCATGTTCCAGATGAAATACTTCTCGAAGAAGGCCTTGGCCCAGTGCACCCATTTGCCCTTGCCGGCCCAGGTCACGTTGCGCGGCGGAATCTGCGGCAGGGCGATGAAGGCGGCGCCAATGTCACCCATGTCGGCCAGGCAGAAGGCGTTCCAGCTGGCGACTGATTCGGGTTCTTCGCCTTTCAGGTCATGCTTGATGTTGTGCGCCACGGCAGTCACCATGGATTCGATCATGTAGCCGGTCTTGGGCGTGCCGGTCGGCACCGGGGTAGCCTCGACCGGCGGAATGGCGATGCAGACGCCGACCGAATAGATGTTTTTCCACTTGGGGTTGCGCTGGAACTGGTCGACCTTGACGAAGCCGCGCGGGTTGACCAGGTCCTCGCCGACCGCGGCCACGCACTCCACGCCCTTGAAGGCAGGCAGGATCATGGAGTATTTGAACGGCAGTTCATGTTCCTTGATCACTTCACCCTTGTCGTTGTGCTCGGCCACGAACATCTTGCCTTCCTCGACCTTGGTCACCTTGGCGTTGCAGATCCACTTGATGTGGCGCTGGCGCAGCTCCGACTCCAGCAGACCCTTGGAATCGCCCACCCCGCCCAGGCCAAGATGGCCGATGTAGGGCTCGGAGGTGACATAGGTCATCGGCACCTTGTCGCGAATCTGGCGTCGGCGCAGGTCGGTGTCCATGATCATGGCGAATTCATAGGCGGGACCGAAGCAGGAGGCGCCCTGGGCCGCGCCGACCACGATCGGACCGGGGTTGGCGACGAAGCCCTTCCACTTGTCATGTGCCTCTTCGGCATGGTCGACGGTACAGACCGAGACCGTGTGCCCCTTCGGACCCAGGCCTTCCACTTCCTCGAAGGCCAGCTTGGGGCCGGTGGCGATGACCAGGTAATCGTAATGGAGGGTGCGGCCGTCGCGCAGGATGATCTGGTTATCGTCAGGCTTGATCTCGGTTACGGCCTGGGCGATGAAATCGATGTTCTTGCGCTTCAGCGGACCTTCCAGGGCGAAGCTGATGTCGTCGCGCGAGCGCCAGCCCACGGCCACCCAGGGGTTGGAGGGAACGAAATGGAAATTGGGGCCAGCCGAGACCACGGTGACCTGGTGACCGCTGCCCAGTTCACTCTTGATGTCGTAGGCGGCGGGGAGGCCGCCGGTGCTGGCGCCGATGATGATGATGTGTGCCATGTTTGTCTGCTCCGTGCTGCTGGCGAAATGTGCCGGGTCTTGTTTGGTGACAACGCTGTAGGTCGAGGTAGACGAAGCCCCGGTGTCCATCATCGGGACACCGGGGCTATCGAACGCCCTCTATGGGTTATAGATAGGGCAGGCGCTTGTAGATACGTTTGGCCAGTTCAGGGGCGCCATCCTCGATCGCCGGCAGGATCTCCTGGGCACGTGCTATCTCGCCCTGGTCAATCAGAATGTTGGCTGAGTTGTAGTAGCTCTGCGCGGCCTCGGTCGTCATGCCCTGAGACAAATAGACATTGCCCAATTCACCCCAGGCATCGGCATCCTTCTGGTGACTCTTGAGATAGGTGCTGTAGTAACTCAGGGTCCACTCGATATCGCCTGCCTCAAAGGCATTGCGTGCCGCATCCAGATAGGCGGTGCCAGAGGTGTCGTTGGGCTTGCCTTTAAAATTCGGAGCCACAGGCTGATTGGGCCCGTTCCCTTGCCTGGCAATTTTGGATCTGGCGTGCCGATGCGATTTGAGCTGCTTGATATCGGCTTCAGTGTAATTGCGGTTGATATTCAACACCTGTCCCGGATAGATCAGACCGCCTGGCTTGATCTGGCTCACATTGCCCTGGTACAGCAAAGGCCAGAGATCCATATCGCCATAGACTTCGGGTCTGGCTGCGATCTTGGACAGGGTATCGCCATTCACCACGGTGTAGTGGTCAAGCTTGGCCGGTGCGGCGGGCTGCTCGGGCGCTTTGGCAACGGTGGCGGGCGCACTTGCAGTCGTCTGAGCCTTGGCGGTGTTGGCATCCTGTGCATTTGGTGCACCAGCACATCCGGCCAGCAAGATCATGCCTGGGACCAGGGGTACAAGCCGATTCAATGCTTTTTTCATATCGCCCTCTTTGGATTCACGTTGCTAAAAAATTCAACTGTTGAACAGCCGTACTCAAATATCTTGATCCGGGTAGCGGCAACTGCGCCGGTTCAGTAGTAGCGAAGCGCGCTTTGCGGCAGGACCGGAGCCGGTTGATTCAGGCTGGATTGTTCCTGGCCAGAGGGCTGCCGTGCTTCGGCCTGAGCGATCTTCGCGGTCAGTTCGCTGGCCAGGGCGGTATTGATCTGACCGATGGTCGGGATCAATGCCGAGGCCTTGTCCATCTGTTTCTGCTCGATCAGAAGATTGGCTGCGTCATAGTAGGATTGTGCCGCCTCCGGGAGCCTTCCCGCCGAGTAATACACATTGCCCAGTTCGCCACGCGCGTCGGCATTGTCCGAATTGTGTCTGGTGTATGCCTGGTATGCATTCATGGCCGCCTCGATGTTGCCCTTGGCGTAGGCATCCCGAGCCTGATTCAAGGACTGTTCGGAGGCATCGCCATCGGATATGACATGACTGATGACGGATTTAACCCGGCTGACGGCATGATCGGCAGCCGGTTTGATGTTGGAGTTGTTGCGATAGACCAGAAACACGATAAACAAGGCGAGTGCTGACCAGACTATCCAAGTAGCTACTTTACTCAACATGATGCTGTCCTCCTCAACCTCGATGAATTGACTGGCTTGCCACATCAGGCGGGGGTAGCCGCCCGATGTGGCATTTAGTGATTACCACCAACCACCGTTGTTGCCCCAGCCGTTGTTGCCGTTGCCCCAGCCACCGCCGTTGCCGTTGTAGCCGTTGTAGCCGTTGCCGTTGCCCCAGCCACCGCCATTACCGCCACCGTTGCCACCGCCACCGAAGCCAAAGCCGAAATTGCCGTTGGCATTACCGTTGGCGTTGCCATTGCCATAACCACGCCCATAGCCTCGGCCATAACCGTTGCCATAAGCGTCGCCATAGCCGTTGCCATAGCCATTACCCCAACCGTTATTGCCCCAGCCGTTATTGCCCCAGCCGGGACCATAGCCATAACCCGGGCCGGGGCCGTAGCCGTATCCGGGTCCTGGGCCATAGCCATATGCCGGCGCTTGCTGGGTTT
>JBBIJC010000018.1:0-30634 GCA_037446165.1 Hydrogenophilales bacterium
AAATCCACGACCACTGCCTTTACCTCTATGTGGATTGCGTGAAAGCGGATTGCCCTTTCAAGCATACCGAAGAGAAAAAGGCGAAACGCCCTGCTTAGGGTCGACTTGCTTCCATCTCTGGTGATTTGACGGGTGCGGCCTCTGCTGGTTGCAGCAGCAACCTGTTTGATGGTGCCCACTGTCCGAATCGAACGGACGACCTCATGCTTACAAGGCAAGTGCTCTACCGACTGAGCTAAGTGGGCATTGCTCGGATTTTACTAGACAGTTGCTTGTTCCGACACGTGTTACTTGACGACGCGCAGACTAGGTTTCCCCTTTGGCCGATCAGGGCCGGACGATGGATCGCCTTGGGTTTCCGGTGTCTGGCCGGAGGCATCACCAAGCCCGGACTCAATAGCGGCACTGAACGACATACCCTCGCCGGTTTCCTTGGCGTAGATTGCCAGGACATTGCCGATCGGGGCCTCGATGGTCTGCGACACACCGCCAAAACGGGCCGAGAAGCTCAACCAGGTGTTATCCATGTTCAAATTGCGAACCGCTGCCGGGCCAATGTTGAGCACGATCTGGCCATCTTTCACATAGGCCTGGGGAACCTTGGTCGACTTGTCCACCTTGACTGTGACGTAGGGCGTGAATCCATTGTCCACGCACCATTCATACAGCGCTCGCAGAAAGTATGGCTGCTGGGGAGGCGTGGTGGCATTCATTTCAGGATGAAGGGCAAAACGGCACGCGTAATATCACTTGCGCATGGCCTTTTCGATCGGGGTCAGTGCCGAAATAAACGCCGGGCGGCTGAATATCCGCTCGGCGTATTTCAGCAACGGAGCAGCCTGTTTGGGCAAGTGGATGCCGTAATGATCAAGCCGCCACATCAGGGGCGCGATGGCCACGTCCAGCATGCTGTATTCCTCGCCCAGCATGTATTTCTGCTTGGCAAATATCGGCGCAATCTGGGCCAGGTTATCTCGAATGATACCCCGTGCCTTTTCCGCCACCTTGCCCGTACCGTTGACGATATCAGGAATGTGATTGAACAGATCACGTTCGATGTTGAACAGGAACAACCGGGTGCGCGCCCGCATGACGGGATCGGCCGGCATCAACTGCGGATGCGGGAAACGCTCGTCGATATATTCGTTGATGATATTCGATTCATACAACGTGAGGTCGCGCTCAACCAGGATGGGGACCTGGTTATAGGGGTTCATCACAGCAATTTCCTCGGGCTTTTCCCTGAGATCGACATCCTTGATCTCGAAGTCCATACCCTTTTCATGCAGCACAATCCGGCAGCGATGGCTAAAAGGGCAGGAAGTACCCGAATACAGAATCATCATTTAACAAACCCCTAACAACCGGTCCAGCCGGATTAATGCACGTCTTTCCAAAATTCCTTCTTGAGATAGAAGGCCACAACTGCGAATGCTGACAGGAACAACACGACGATCAAGCCAATGTGCAGGCGCGCACCATGCGCCGGCTCGCCCATCCAGTACAGATAATTAACCAGATCCGCCACTGCGCCGTCATATTCGGATTGCGTCATCTTGCCCGGTTTGGCCAGCACCAGATGATCGATGACCTGAGTTTCCTTGCCCTGTTCATCCTTCTCGCTACGATACACCGGCACCATTTCACCCTGCAGTTCATGCAGGACGTGAGGCATGGCCACCTTGTCGAAAGCGGTGTTGTTCCAGCCGGTCGGACGAGTATCGTCACGGTAGAAACTACGCAGATAGGTATAAACCCAGTCAGCACCACGGGAACGCGTAATCACCGTCAAATCGGGTGGCGGCGCGCCAAACCAGGCCTTGGCCAGTTTCGTGTCCATGGCAACATGCATGGTGTCGCCCGGCTTCTCTGAGGCGAAGAGCAGGTTGTCCTTGATCTCCGCCTCAGTCAAACCGATGTCTTCCATTCTGGAATAGCGCATGTAATTCGCGCTATGGCAGGTCAGACAATAGTTGACGAAGATACGCGCCCCGCGCTGCAGGGACTCGTTATCATTGATGTTGACCGGAGCATGATCCACCTTGATGGATTCCTCGCCGGCAAAGGCCGTCATGGGCACAACCAGCAACAGCATCAACAATACTTTTGCGAAACTCGCGCGGATCGATTTCATTTGTCGGTCACCCTTTTCGGTTCGGTCTTATGGCTGTCGTGTTTGGTATACCAAGGCATCAACAGGAAGAACGCGAAATAAATGACGGAAAAGATCTGCGAGAGCAGGGTGAAGGTCGGCGTAACCGGCTGGGTTCCCAGATAACCAAGACCAAGGAAGGCAACGACGAAAAAGGCCAGCGCAATCTTGAACTTGGGACCGCGATAGCGGATCGACTTGACCGGTGACCTGTCCAGCCAGGGCAAGGCGAAGAAGATCATCACCGAAACGCCCATGGCGGCCACGCCGGGGAACTGGGAGCCGAACATCGGTGGCACGGCGCGCAGGATGGCGTAATACGGCGTGAAGTACCAGACCGGCGCAATGTGCATCGGCGTCTTCAGCGAGTCGGCCGGGATGAAGTTGTTGGCTTCAAGGAAGTAACCGCCCATTTCCGGCGCGAAGAACAGGATGGCCGTAAACACGATCAGGAAGACCACCACGCCCAGGATGTCTTTCACCGTGTAGTAGGGGTGGAAGGGGATGCCGTCCAGGGGGTGGCCGTCCTCGCCCTTGAGTTTCTTGATCTCGACGCCATCCGGGTTGTTGGAACCGACCTCGTGCAACGCGACCAGGTGAGCCGCCACCAGACCGACCAGAACCAGCGGCATCGCGATGACATGCAACGCGAAGAAACGGTTCAAGGTGGCATCGGACACCACGAAATCGCCCCGAATCAGGGTCGACAGGGCATCGCCGACAAATGGCACGGCCGAGAACAGGTTCACGATCACCTGCGCGCCCCAGTAGGACATCTGCCCCCACGGGAGAAGGTAGCCAAAGAAGGCCTCGCCCATCAGGACCAGATAGATCAGCATGCCGAAGATCCAGATCAGTTCGCGCGGTTGCCGGAAGGAACCATAAATCAGGCCCCGGAACATGTGCAGATAGACTACGACAAAGAACGCCGATGCACCTGTGGAATGGGTGTAGCGAATCAGCCAGCCCAACGGCACATCACGCATGATGTATTCGACCGAGGCGAACGCCAGGTTGGCATCCGGCTTGTAGTTCATGGTCAGAAAAATCCCGGTCACGATCTGGATCACCAGCACCATGAGCGCCAGAGAACCAAAGTAGTACCAGAAGTTGAAGTTTTTCGGCGCGAAATACTCTGACAGATGCGCCTTGTAGGATGCGGTCAGCGGGAATCGCGCATCCAACCAGTTAATGACTTTCTCCATTTACCAATCTCCCCCAGTAATCAGGCTTTTTGGTCTTCGCCGACCAGGATTTTGCTATCGCTAAGGTACTTGTATGGCGGGACGACCATATTTTTGGGAGCTGGAGAACCCTTTAAAACCCGGGAGGCCAGATCATAGCGAGAACCGTGACAGGGACAGAAGAAGCCACCGGACCATTCCGGGCCTAAATCTGCGGGAGCAATATCAGGACGATAGGTCGGCGAGCAACCCAGGTGAGTACAGATACCCACGCCTACAAAGTATTCGGGTTTGATCGAGCGGGCCGGGTTCTTGCAGTATTCGGGCTGCTGATCGACATCCGAATTCGGATCGGTCAGCTTATCGTCATGCTTCGCCAGCATAGCCAGCATTTCCGGGGTGCGATTCACCACCCAGACCGGCTTGCCGCGCCACTCCACGGTCAACATCATGCCAGGTTCGATCTTGCCGATATCCACCTCGACCGGGGCGCCCGCTGCCAGCGCCCTGGCACTGGGCATCATGCTCATCACGAACGGAGCGACGCCACCGACTGCCGCGACCCCTCCAACTGCTGCGCTCATCGCCACCAGAAAGCGGCGTTTTGAACCATCTACACTCATCTCGCTCATATTCCAGTCCCTACATTAAAGAGTGGTCGCGAACCGTTGGCCATTAAACTATCCGCCTGGACACAAGCCCATATGGCGAAGCCATGGCAATAAAACCTCAATATTGTACATGAAACACCGGGCCGACTTAAACCGCCAACATTGCCATCCGCCACAGATGAGGCACATGCGCTAGAATTTTCCAGGTTTCTGTTGCTTGCGCCCCCGTCTGACACTACCGAGACACCCCGATGAAACAATACTGGCTCACCTTCACTCAAATCGTCACCGCCATCGTCATCGTCCTCGCTGCCCTGCTCGCACTGGACAAGGCATTGCCTGGCCTGTTGCCATTTCACCGCGACAATGTCGTCGTTCAGGAAGTCGCGCATGGCGGGTCGGCGCCCAATATCGCCTCGTTTGCCGACGCCGCCCAGAAATCGCTGACCTCGGTGGTCAACATCTTCACCAGCAAACAGGTCCGGACGCCCGCCAACCCGCTGATGAACGACCCGTTCTTCAAACAATTCTTCGGCCGGGCCTTTGAAAACCCATCGCAGACCGTCACCAGCCTGGGCTCAGGGGTCATTGTCAGCAAGGATGGTTACATTCTGACCAACCACCACGTGGTAGAGGCCGCCGATGAAATCCAGGTCGCGCTACCGGACGGGCGCAAGGTCGAGGCCAAACTGGTCGGCAGCGACCCCGACACCGACATTGCCGTGCTGAAAATCAAGGAAGAAACCCTGCACCCGATTACCTTTGCCAAACCCGACACCCTGAGAGTTGGCGACGTGGTGCTGGCGGTAGGCGATCCGTTCGGAGTCGGCCAGACGGTGACCATGGGCATCGTCTCCGCGCTGGGCAGAAATCATCTTGGAATCAATGCGTTCGAGAATTTCATCCAGACCGATGCCGCCATCAATCCCGGCAACTCCGGTGGTGCGCTGGTCGACTCCTCGGGCAACCTGGTCGGTCTGAATACCGCCATTTATTCCCGCAGCGGCGGCAACATGGGCATCGGCTTTGCCATTCCGGTCTCCAGCCTGACCAAGGTCATGGAACAGATCATCAGCCACGGCAGCGTGGTTCGGGGCTGGATCGGGGTTGAAGTACAGGACATTACGCCGGATATCGCCGAATCGTTCAGCATCAAATCCACCAAAGGCGCGCTCATCGCCGGAGTATTGCAGGATGGCCCTGCCTCACGCTCGGGGATTCGTCCCGGCGACATCCTGCTGGCGGTGAACGATCACGATGTCACCAACTCCAGCGCTTTGCTGGAGCTCATTTCGGCCATCCGACCGGGGGAAAGCGCGAAGCTCAAGTTGCTGCGCCAGCAAACCGAATTGAACCTGAATGTCCGGGTCGACCGGCGCCCGCCCCAGCAGCAAAAAGAAGACAACTGAGGCGCGCGCCGCCGTCACAGACTATTGCGCCACTCCGTGTCCTCAGCATCGAACAGGCGGTTTGCTTCCAGCGGACCCCAGGTCCCGGCCGGGTAGGCATGAATGAAGTCCCGTTCCTGAGCCCAGTATTTCAGGATCGGGTCCACCACCCGCCAGGCCCATTCGACTTCGTCGAAGCGGATGAACAGCGTGCGATCACCCTCGATCACGTCCAGCAGCAAGGCCTCATAGGCGTCGAGCGGCAGTTCATCCGCTTCGTTGCGGTAGCTCGCGTTGAGCCTGACCACGCGGGTTTCCATGCCGAGCCCCGGTTGCTTGGCGTGAATCTCCATGTGCATGCTTTCATCGGGCTGGATCGACAACACTATCCAGTTCGGCTCCAGGGTCTCCAGCGGCGTCTCCCGGAACAATTGCTGGGGCGGGTGGCGCAGGCGAATGGAAATCGCCGACAACTGCTTGCCCAGCCGCTTGCCGGTCCGGACATAGAAGGGCACGCCGCGCCAGCGCCAGTTGTCGATATAGAACTTCGCGGCGGCATAGGTCTCCGTGACTGAATTGGGCTCGACCCCCATTTCATCCTGATAACCCGACACCTGGACTCCATCGACCACACCGGCCTTGTATTGGGCACGGAAGGCATGGGCATGCACCGAACGTTTCGCTATCGGCCGGATCGACCGCAACACCTTGACCTTTTCGTCGCGCAGGGCATCCGCTTCCAGTGCTGGCGGCGGTTCCATGCCGACCAGGGTAATCAGTTGCATCAGGTGATTTTGCAGCATGTCGCGCAAGGCGCCTGCCTTGTCGTAATAATCCGCCCGGTTTTCGATGCCGACCTGCTCGGCCACGGTGATCTGGACATGATCAATGTAATTGCGGTTCCAGAGCGGTTCGATCAGG
This sequence comes from Hydrogenophilales bacterium, assembly GCA_037446165.1. Taxonomy (GTDB): domain Bacteria; phylum Pseudomonadota; class Gammaproteobacteria; order Burkholderiales; family Thiobacillaceae; genus Parasulfuritortus. The sequence goes on from JBBIJC010000018.1 coordinate 6,257, forward strand.
GTATTGGCAAAGCGGAACACCAGCAGGTTCTGCACCGTCTCCTTGCCCAGGTAGTGATCGATGCGGAAGATCTGGCTTTCGTCGAAATAACGGTGCAGCAACTGGTTCAGCATCTGCGCCGATTCGATATCGACACCAAACGGCTTTTCCACCACGATCCGGTGCAGACCGCGCGGCTTGGACAACCCGACTGCATCCAGATTCTTGATCACCGACTGGAAATCGCTGGGCTTGATCGCCAGGTAGAACACCACGTTCGAACAGACACCCAGCTTGGGCTTGGCCAGAACCGCTTTCAATCCCTGGTAGGCCGCTGGATCATCCAGATCGCCGCGCGCGTAATCGAACCGCCTGGCGAACTTGTCCAGGGCCTCGCCACTGGCCTTCATGCTCTTGGCGAGTAGGGATTTGACGTTTTCCCGCCAGCCATCGTCGTCCCACTCGCGCCGCCCGAAGGCCACGAAATTCAGGGTATCCGGCAGCCTTCCGGCCAGTTCCAGCCGATACAGGGAGGGCAGCAGCTTGATGCTGGCGAGATTGCCGGTCGCCCCGAAGATGACGAAATTGCACGGCGGCAGCGGCACTTCCTGGTCGAACATGTCAGCCCTCCTTGACCGCGTGGCCGCCGAAGCCCTTGCGCATCATGGCCAGCAGCTTGGACGTGTAGTCGGCCTTGCCCTGGCTGGCGAAGCGCATCATCAGGGCCAGCGACATGACCGGCGTGGGCACGCCGCGCTCGATCGATTCGGCGGCGGTCCAGCGGCCTTCGCCGGAATCCGCAACGAACGGCTCGATGCCTTCCAGTTTCTGGTCCTGCTTGAGAAAATCGGCGGTCAGATCGAGCAGCCAGGACCGGACCACGGAACTGTGCCGCCAAAGCTCCGAGACGGCGGCCAGGTCGAGTTCGAATTCCTCCTTCGCCTCCATCAGCGCAAAGCCCTCCGCCATGGCCTGCATCATCCCGTACTCGATGCCGTTGTGGACCATCTTGGTGAAGTGGCCCGACCCGACCGGCCCGGTGTGCAGCCAGCCCTGTTCCGGCGTCGGCGCCAGCACCTTGAGAAAGGGCTCGACCCGCGCCGCCGCCGCCGCATCGGCGCCGGCCATCAGGCAATATCCATTGGCCAGGCCCCAGATGCCGCCGGAAACGCCGACATCAGCGAAGGCAATATTTTTTTCCGCCAGGACCGCGGCACGGCGCTGGGCCTCCTTGTAATAACCGTTGGCGCCGTCGACGATCATGTCTCCCGGCGCAAGCCGCGTGGCCAGCGCATCAAGCGCGGCGTCGGTGGCCTCGCCGGCCGGCAGCATCAACCAGACGATGCGCGGCGAGGGCAACTTGGCAACCAGGTCATCGAGGCTGGTGCAGGCAACGACGTTTGCCTCTTCCGCCGCCAGTTTCTCGGTCACCTCCAAGCTGCGGTTGAGCGCCAGCACGCTTACCCCGCCCCGGCTCAAGCGGCGCGCCATATTGCCGCCCATCCGGCCCAGCCCATACAAACCAATTTTGTCCATGACCGTCTCCTAGATTGTCGTCATGGCAATGAATATCGACCTGAACGGGGCGAAGTACAAGCCTGGCTGCATCGAGTCAGATAAATTTCACAATCGGAACCGGATTTGCAACGCCGAGCGGCCCGTCTTTCTTGTGTTTTAAGCCGCAGGACCATACCCAACTGTCCGCCATAGCTCCTATACTTGACCTTATTTGACGCAGCCCGAACCCTCACCATGACCTCGATTCTATTCGCCACTTCGGAAGCCTATCCCCTCATCAAAACCGGCGGTCTGGCCGACGTTTCAGGCGCCCTGCCCGCCGCACTCCGGGCGATCGACGTCGACTGCCGGATCCTGCTGCCCGGCTATCGCAAGGTCCTGGAAGCGCTGCCCGACCTGCACGAGGTCGCCCGCTTCCGCGAACTGGCAAATTACGGCAGCGTCCGATTGCTAGAGGGCCGCACTCCGGGCAGTGGAACTCCGGTCTATGTGATCGATTCGTTCTGGCATTTTCTGCGCGACGGTGGTCCCTATCAAAACGCATTGGGCCAGGATTTTCCCGACAACGCCGAGCGGTTCGGCCTGTTGTCCTACATGGCCGCGCTGCTCTCCAGCCCCAACTCGCCGCTCGACTGGCGGCCCGATGTTTTGCATTGCAATGACTGGCAAACCGGCCTTGCGCCGGCCTATCTGCACTATGCCGGCTACCCCGCACCCAGTGTCATGACCATCCACAACCTGGCCCATCAGGGCATTTTCCCGCCGGAAACCATTGCGGAACTGGGACTGCCGCCCGAGAGCTTCGAAATTTCAGGGGTGGAATACTACGGCAACCTGTCCTTCCTCAAGGCCGGCCTTTATTTCGCGGACTGGATCACCACGGTCAGTCCGAGCTATGCGGAGGAAATCCAGCACGCCCATCTGGGCATGGGCATGCAGGGTCTGCTGACTGACCGGCGTGACCACCTGACCGGCATCCTCAACGGCATCGACACCACGGACTGGAACCCCGCCGACGACCCGCACCTGAAAGGCAAATTCTCGGTGCGTGCCCCGGCTGGCAAGGCTGCCTGCAAACAGGCGCTACAAGAGGAAATGGGCCTCGACATCAAGCCCGACGCGCCCCTGTTCGGCGTGGTATCACGCCTGGCGGACCAAAAGGGGCTGGACTGGATCCTCCAGGTTGCCGGCGGGATACTGGACCGGGGCGGACAGCTGGTGGTCCTGGGCACGGGTGAAAAATCCATCGAAACTGCCTTGCATAACCTGGCCCATAACCATCCGGGCCGGGTTGCTGCCTTGATCGGCTATGACGAATCCCTTTCGCACCGGATCGAGTCCGGCATCGACATCTTCCTCATGCCGTCGCGGTTCGAGCCTTGCGGACTGAACCAGATGTACAGCCTGCGCTATGGTTCGGTGCCGATCGTGCACGCCACGGGGGGGCTGAAGGATACTGTGGAGGATGGAGTCACCGGTTTCGTCTACCACGAGGCCAATGCCCATGGACTCTGGGTCGCCATCGAACGCGCGCTGGCTTTGTTTGCGCAACCAGCCGCATGGCGCAAGATGATGCTGGCCGGGATGAAACAGGATTTCAGCTGGGAAAAGAGCGCTCGCGAGTACGCCGCACTGTACGACCGTCTGCTGGCCTGAATTCTTACCATCGGCGGGGCCGTCTCGCCCCGCCGCTCACTCGCTTACAACCAGAGCATCAGCCCCAGTTCAAACGGGTGGGTCAGCAGTTCGTGGTGCGGATAGACCCGCATCCGGTAAATCAGCCGGCCACAGTGCTCCGGCACCATTTTCAGGGTGAACACGCTTTCCGCGCCGTCCTTGCCCGTGGGGCTGAAGGTCAACAGACGCAACTCGTGTTCCTGGCCTTCCTTCGACGCGCGGCCGACCAGCATTTCGACTCGCACATCGGACGGCGACAGGCCGTTCAGGTCGACCGCAACCTGGACCTTCACCTTTTCGCTGAACGTGATCCGCTTGGCGGCCTCATCCAGGCGGCGCATGGTGACGCCACTCCATGCCTGCTGGACCCGCGCCTTCCATTCGGCCAGGTTCCGGGCCGCCGCGAAATCATTGTCACTGTACCGGTGCCACTGAAGGCTGGCCGGGCCGTAAAACTTGTCCATGTATTCGCGCACCATCCGGTTGGAGTTGAACTGGGGCAGCAGGGTCGCGATGGAACGTTTGGCCATGTGCACCCACTCGGGCGAAAAACCCAGCGAGCCGCGCCGGTAATACATCGGGATGACCTGATCCTGGAGCAGTTCATACAAGGTCTGGCTGTCTTCCCGGTTGCGCCGGGCGTCGTCAAAGTACTCGGGCGCAGGCTTGATCGCCCAGCCGTTGGTGCCGTCGTAGCCTTCGTCCCACCAGCCATCGGTGACCGAGAGATTGAGCACGCCGTTCATCGCTGCCTTCATGCCGGAAGTGCCGGAAGCCTCCAGCGGGTAGATCGGGTTGTTCAACCAGACATCGCAGCCCGACACCAGACGACGGGCCAGACTCAGGTCGTAGCCTTCAACCATCAGGAACTTGCCTTCGAACTCGGGCCAGCGGGAAATCTCGTGGATGCGCTTGATCAGTTCCTGACCCGGCTTGTCGGCCGGATGGGCCTTGCCGGCAAAGATGAACAGCACCGGACGCTCGGAGTCGTTGATGATCTGACGCAGCCAGTCCATGTTTTCGAACAGCAGGGTGGCCCGCTTGTAGGTGGCGAAGCGACGGGCGAAACCGATCACCAGGACGTTCGGATCGAGCGGATTGGCCAGCTTGAGCATGCGGTCGAGGTGAGCCTCGGAACCGTGGTTGCGCAGGTGTTGCTGCCGCACGCGATGCTGGATCGAGTGCAGCATCTGAGTCTTCATGGTCTGGTGCACCGACCAGAAATGGTGGTCGGGGATGCCCTCCACCTTGAGCCAGAAGTCCCGCTCGGTGATGCGCCGGCGCCATTCGTAGCCGAGCTTGGTATCAAACAGATCCTGCCATTCCTGGGCCAGGAAGGTGGAGACGTGGACCCCATTGGTGATGTAGTCCATGGGCGACTCTTCCGGCGCGATCTGCGGCCACCGGTCGCTGCAAATCTGGGATGAGACGCTGCCGTGAATACGGGATACGCCGTTGTGGTGACGTGAGCCGGCCAGCGCCAGCTTGGTCATATTGAAATCCTGGCCATGTTCAGCGCCGCCCATCCGCATGAACTCGGCCCGGCTGACACCAAGATCATCGATGCAGTGGCCAAAGTACTCCCACATCATGCCCTCGGCGAAGTGGTCATGCCCGGCCGGCACCGGCGTGTGCGTGGTGAACACCGTGCTGGCGGCCACCGCTTCCAGTGCCGCCTGGCTGGTGAGACCCCGTTCCTTGACGATCCGACGGGTCCGCTCCAGGACCAGGAAGGCGGCATGGCCCTCATTGATATGGTAGACAGTGGGCTGAATATCCATTTCATTCAGGGCACTCACTCCGCCCACGCCCAACACGATTTCCTGCTGGATCCGGGTCAGTTTGTCGCCACCGTAGAGCTGATGGGTGATATGGCGATCTTCAGGATTGTTTTCGGGTAGATCGGTATCCAGGAGCAGCATCCGGACAAATCCGATCCGGGCTTCCCAGACCTTGACGATGACCTTGCGCCCCGGAAAGTCGAGTTCGACATGGACCTCGCTGCCGTCATGGCGCATTGCAGGATGCATGGGCAGGTCATCGAAATCGGAATCGCTATAGTTGGCGATCTGGTTGCCGTCGTTGTCGATGCGCTGGTAGAAGTAGCCCTGACGGTACAGCAGCCCGACCGCGATGAACGGCAGACGCAGGTCGGAGGCCGCCTTGCAATGGTCGCCGGCCAGGATGCCGAGACCCCCGGAATAGATCGGGAAGCTCTCGTGGAAACCGAACTCGGCGCAGAAATAGGCGACCAGATCGCCCGCCGCAAACGGCAACGCCGTATCGCGGTGCAACGGCTCGCTCATGTAGGTATCGAAGGCCGACAGCACCCGGTTGTAACTGCCCAGGAAGATGTGATCCGAGGCCGCTTCGACCAGACGCTCTTCATCCACCCGTTTCAGGAACGATTTTGGATTATTGCCGACCGCCCCCCACAGGCCGGGATGCAGACGGGCGAACAAGGTCCGGCTGGGACGATCCCAGCTGTACCACAAGTTTTCGGACAACTCCTTGAGGCGCGCAAGCCGCTCTGGAATGCGCGGATTAACTTCCATGGTGAACGGAGTGCCTGGTTTCATTGTTCGATATCCCTTGGGTGACGATAGTCGGTAGCCATGCGGCAATCTGGGGTGAGGTCGGCGGCGCTCAATCCAGCCGGATGAAATGCTCGCGGTAGTACTTCAGTTCCTCGATCGATTCGAGGATATCCGAGAGCGCGGTATGCAAGTTCGCCTTCTTGAAGCCGTCCATGATCTGTGGCTTCCAGCGTTTGGCCAGTTCCTTGAAGGTGGACACGTCGAGATTGCGGTAATGGAAATAGGCCTCCATCTGGGGCAGATGGCGAGCCAGAAACCGGCGATCCTGGCAGATGGAGTTGCCGCACATGGGCGAAGTCCGGGCCGAGACGTGCTTCTTCATGAAGGCGATCATGGCCTCCTCGACTGCGGCCTCGGTCAGGGTCGAGGCCTTGACCTTGTCGATCAGGCCGGACTTGCCATGGGTGCCCTTGTTCCAGTTGTCCATGCCATCCAGCACCGCATCCGGCTGATGAACCACCAGCACCGGGCCTTCCTCGACCAGGTTCAGATCCTTGTCGGTCACCACCAGGGCCACTTCCAGTACGCGGTCTTTATCCGGGTCCAGGCCGGACATTTCCATGTCGATCCAGACCAGATGGGTATCATTTTTTGCCATGAGCATTCCAAAATTGAGCAGTTTTTAATTGTGGCATAATCAATTGCACAACGTCATTCCGCCAAGCTAATGCCCTCATTTTCCAGTGTTTTTATTGCAGCTTTTATCCTCACCTTCGGCCTCAAGCTGTGGCTCGCCCTGCGCCAGATGCGCCACGTCTGGCAAAACCGGGGCGCCGTGCCGGCCGCGTTCGTCGGCAGCATCAGTCTGGACCAACATCAAAAGGCCGCCGACTACACCCTGGCCAAGGGGCGTCTGTCACTGCTCAACCTGAGCCTCGAAGGCGGCCTGCTGTTCCTCTTCACCCTGGGCGGCGGCCTGCAATGGCTGCAAGACCGTGCCGCCGACCTGACCGCCAGCCCGATCTGGCAGGGCACCCTGCTGCTGCTTGGCCTGATGTTGGTTTCCGCTGTCGGCGAGCTGCCCCTGTCCCTGTACCGCCAGTTCCGTATCGAGGCCCGGTTCGGCTTCAACCGTCAGACCCTGGCCAGCTTTTTCGTCGACATGATCAAGCAGGGCCTGCTCGGCCTGGCCCTGGGCATCCCCCTCATCCTGCTGACCCTGTGGCTGATGGCACGGATGGGCGGCGACTGGTGGCTGTGGGTCTGGCTGATGTGGATGGGCTTCAACCTGCTGGTGCTGGCGGTTTACCCCACCTTCATCGCGCCGCTGTTCAACAAGTTCACCCCCTTGCAGGACATGAACCTGCGCAGCCGGATCGAGCGCCTGCTGGACCGGGCCGGCTTCCGCTCCAGCGGCGTGTTCGTCATGGACGGCTCGAAGCGTTCCAGCCACGGCAACGCCTATTTCACCGGCCTGGGCCAATCCAAGCGCATCGTGTTCTTCGACACCCTGCTGGAGCAGCTCGATCCGGACCAGACCGAAGCCGTGCTGGCCCATGAACTCGGCCACTACAAGCACCGCCACGTACTCAAGCGCATCGTCCTGATGTTCGGCTTCAGCCTGGTCCTGCTCCTGGCCCTGGCCTGGCTCAAGGACGCCGCCTGGTTCTATGCCGGCCTGCACGTCAGCAGCCCGACCGACGCGGCGGCCCTGGCCCTGTTCTTCCTGGTGCTGCCGGTGTTCCTGTTCCCGGTCACCCCGCTGATGAGCCTCTATTCGCGTTTGCACGAATTCCAGGCCGACGCCTTCGCCGCCGAGCAAAGCCGCCCGGAACACCTGGTCTCGGCCCTGGTCAAACTGTATCGGGACAACGCCTCGACCTTGACGCCGGACCCGATCCACTCCATCTTCTATGACAGTCATCCCAGGGCCGCAGAACGCATCGCCCGGCTACAGGCCCTGGCCGTTGCCGAGCCCCAGCCTGTCGGGGCCTGAATCTAAGGAGGAAGCTCATGAAATCGAACCTGCTTTTGCTCACCCTGATGATCCTGGCCGGCGCCGCCCAGGCCGCACCGTTTGCCGATGGCAACTTTGCCCACGGCAAGGCCCTGCACGACAAGGATTGTGCCGGTTGCCATGCCAGCCGCTTCGGTGGCGACGGCTCGGCCATGTATACCCGACAAGACCACACGATCAAGAATCCATCCAGCCTGGCCCAGCGGATCGACTCCTGCAATGCCAACCTGGGCAACAAGCTGTTCCCCGAGGACGAGGCCGACATCGGGGCCTACCTCAACCAGACCTATTACAAATTCAGATGAGACACGGCGGATGACGGCTCTGCTCACGGGCCGCGTCACCGCCGTCCACGGCAGCCGGTTTCTGGTCGACACGGCCGAAGGCACCTTCGATTGCGTCACCCGCGGCAAGAAGGGCGGCATCGCCTGCAATGACAAGGTCGAGATCAAACTGACCGGCTCGACGGGCGGGGTCATCGAAAGGACTCTGCCGCGCGACAACCTGCTCTACCGCTCCGACCGTTTCCGCTCCAAGCTGCTGGCCGCCAATGTAGACCAGATCTTCATCGTCACCGCCGCCGTGCCCAGCCCCAATCCCGACCTGCTCAACCGCTGCCTGGTCGCCGCCGAAGCAGCCGGCATCCCGGCCCGGATCGTGGTCAACAAGACCGACCTGCCGGAAACCGCTGCCCTGCTCGCCCGACTGCAGCCTTATGAGGCGCTGGGCTACCCCTTGATCGCGCTGGCCGCCAAACAGGATATCGAACCATTGCGACACTGGCTGGCGGACAAGGCCTCGATCCTGATCGGCGCCTCCGGGGTCGGCAAAAGCACGCTGATCAACCAGTTGATCCCGGAGGCCGAAATCGCCACGCGGGAAGTCTCCGAGGCCCTCGACACCGGCAAGCACACCACCACCAACACCCGCCTCTACAAGCTGCCGGACAGCGGCACGCTGATCGATTCGCCTGGCATGCAGGAATTCGGTCTCCAGCACCTGGACTCCGCGGAGCTGCAACAAGCTTTTCCTGAAATCCGTGCACTCATCGGCCAGTGCCGCTTTTACAACTGCCGGCACCTGAAAGAGCCCAACTGCGCCATTCTGGCCGCGGTGGAATCCGGCGGGATACTGACCGAACGCTGGCGCAGCTACCAATCCCTGCTGAAAGAACTGGATGTGCCGAAATATTGATGCCACCACTTTGAGCACAGCGCCTTCCGGCCTTATTCTGGCGATGATCGACACCGCACCCTAGCCATGTTCAGCCCCGAATCCACACCGCCCGTCATTTCCGTATCGGACCTCAATCGCCTGGCCCGGCTGGCGGTCGAGCGCGCGTTGCCGATCGCCTGGATCAGCGGCGAGATATCCAACCTGACCCGTGCCCCCTCCGGGCATTGGTACTTCACCTTGAAAGATGCCGGTGCGGCCGTGCGCTGCGCGATGTTCCGCAATCGCAACCAGTTCCTGGACTGGCGCCCCGAGAATGGCATGCAGGTGGAAGTCCGCGCCCAGGCCACCCTTTATGAACCGCGCGGCGAATTTCAACTCAGCGTCGAAGCGATGCGCAAGTCAGGACTTGGGGCCTTGTTCGAGGCCTTCCTGCGCCTGAAGCAGAAACTGGAACTGGAAGGCTTGTTCGACCTGTCCAGAAAACGTCCGCTGCCCATCCAGCCGAGCTGCATCGGCGTGGTGACCTCGCCCCGGGCCGCCGCGTTGCAGGATGTGCTGACCACTTTGAAACGGCGCTGGCCGCTGGCGCGGGTGGTGCTGTATCCCAGCCAGGTCCAGGGCGCCAGCTCGGCTGACCAGATCGCCCAGGCGATCAATACGGCAGGAATGCGGGGCGAGTGCGAGGTGTTGCTGGTGGTGCGTGGTGGCGGCAGCATCGAGGACCTGTGGTCATTCAATGACGAGAGCGTGGCGCGGGCCATCGCCGCCAGCCCGATGCCGGTGATCTCGGGAGTCGGTCATGAAACCGATTTCACCATCGCCGATTTCGCTGCCGATGTGCGCGCCCCGACGCCCACCGGCGCGGTGCAACTGGCTACGCCGGATCAAGATGAAGTGTTGCATCGCATTGATCAGCTCAGTCGCAGCGTACAGACCAGCTTGCGCCGCCGCCTGGACCTTCTCGGCCAGCGCCTGGATGGCCTGAGCCGCAGACTCGAACATCCCCGATCGCGCCTCGACAACCAGTCCCGACACCTCAACCATTTGACCCAGCGCCTGGTGCTGGCCAAGCAATCCCGGCTCGCCCGCTACCGTCTGCATGTCGAACGTCAGAGCGATCGACTGCTGGCCAGCGCGCCGCGCCCCGGCCATCAGCTGGCGCGGATCGCCGAATTGCAGCGCCGCCTGGGTTATCTTGGCCGGGCCGCCGTTCAGCGCCAAGCCAATCGGCTGGATTCCCTAGCCTCGCAACTTTCGCACCTGAACCCGCAAGCCGTGCTCGAACGGGGTTACAGCATCGTCCGGAACAGAACCGGGGACATCCTGATGGACAGCCGTCAGGTATCGAAGGGCGAGGAAATCGCAGTCATTCTGGCCAAAGGCAGCCTTGAAGTAAGCGTACTCAAACACGAACCCTGATAAATCCGTGCAGTAGTGCATGAATACCTAGACAATTCAGCATATTGCGTTAATATTCCGCGAAACTATTTAACTATTCGGGAACACCTCCAAAAATCATTATGCACCGCCCCCGTTCAAGCCTCCTGATGGCAGCGTTGCTACTCAATCCGGCCTCACCCGCCTTCGCCATGCTCATAGGCGATGTCAATGTCACCAGTAATATGGGTGACCCTTTAAGTGCAAGAATCGCCATCAGCACCGACGACGATGATTCTTTGCATGAAGAATGCTTCCGCCTGTCCGGTCCGTCGAGCCGGATCGCTCCGCTCGATACTGCCCGCGTTGAGCTGGTGAGGATCGGCGGCAAGCGCTACATCAGCATCAGCACGCGCACTCCGGTCAACGACCCGATTCTGGATCTGACCCTGCGCACGGAGGGGTGTGGCGCGACCATGCAGAAGGACTTTGTGGTCCTTCTTTCGCCCAAGATTTCAGCGACTGACACCGACGCCGTGACGCCACCGGTCTTGGCCCCCTCCCAGGCCTTCCCCGCTGCCCGGCCGGATCAGCTCAGTCCACGCACAAAGTCGCCGGTACGGAAGCGTCACCCACACCCGCGCAAAACCCATCGTGTTGCACCGCCCAGCGCGCCCAGTCACCGGCAAGCGGTGTCGAGTCTGTCCTCCGGTTTCGCGCTGCGACTGGATTATGGCTTCAACTCGCTGGATCAATACGCTGAACAGATCGCCAGGCGCAAACAGCAGATACAGACCAGCGCCGCAGTAAAACCCATGCCGGTGAATCCGGCCCGGCCACAATCCGCTCCGCAGATTCACAGCCAGCCAGGACAGGCCAATCAGGGCGACAAGCTGGTTTTGCAATCCACCACCGATAACGTCAGCCAGCCCGCCCAACCCGCCAGCAATGAGGGGAGCACTGCCAGCGCATCGGGTTCTCAAGTTCCTGCCGCCAACGGCGTGACTGCCACTAACAGCCCAGGCAGCCCGGCCGCTACGACGCAACGCGGCATCACAAGCAAACTGCCTGGCCCGACCCAGAGCGCCAAGCCTTGGTATGACGGTATTTTTTCGTCACTCAACCTGCTGTTGCTGACCCTGTTTATCGTTCTGCTGATCGCGTTGTGGCTGAAGAAGCGCTCTTCGTCCAGTCGTTTTCAGGACCAGTCCAGCGCTGATCTCAACACGCTCCTGTCCATCGATCAGGACGATCAGCAATCGTCTCCCCTGCTATCGCGCACGCTTCCTCCTGTTCATAAAACCTTTGAAGAACCGGCCGAGGTAAAGATTCAGCTGAACGATACGTTTGAATCCAGGCCAGTCACGGCAAAAGCGCCCTCTGGCTTTCCGGACAACACGGCCTTCACTCCCCAACCGCCCCCGCCCAGCGATTTCACCGTAGAGCAATTCGATTCGACCGAACATGTGCTGGAACTGGCAGAGGTCATGCTGGCCTTTGGCCGCAGCAACCAGGCCATCGACACGCTGAGCCAATATATACGCAACAATCCCAAGCAGTCCCTGGAGCCCTGGCTCAAGCTGCTCGACCTGTATTTCAAGGCCAACCAGCGCAACGAATTCGAAGCCCTGGCCTCCGACCTGCACCAACGGTTCAATGTCGCGATCGCCGACTGGGAAGAGTTCGAGTCGGCCAAGGAGCTGGGGCTGGAAAACAGTCCCCTGACCCTGGAATCCCTGCCCCACATCATGGAACGGCTGACTGCGTTCTGGGGATCCGCCGATTGCCTGAGCTACCTGGATAAATTGCTGGCCGACAATCGCGGCGGTCAGCGGCATGGCTTCTCGTTGCCACTCGTTCGCGATATTCTCCTGCTGCGGGATATTCTGCGGCAATCCGGCCCGACCCCGACCCCGATTCACTGACCTACCAGGAAGTGCAGTCATGTTCAATGAAGTCGCCAAGCGGCTTCTTGAGCGGATTGCACGTGAATTATCGGCGCCCGAGGTGGTGTTTCCCATCTCGTTCGAGCTGACGATACGCGTGCAGGCCCTGCTCAAGGACCCGAACGTCTCGATCGACAAGCTGACCGAGTACATCCGCACCGAACCGCTGATGAGCAGCAAGCTCATCGCCTACGCCAACTCGGCAGCCCTGCGCGGCATCGGCCAGGAAACCCTGGACCTGCACTCGGCGGTCATGCGGGTCGGTCTGGACGCGGTGCGCACCGTGTCCTACACCCTTGCGGTGGAGCAGATCATCCGCTCCAAGCACATGATGCCGTTCCAGAACCTGTCCAAAAAAATATGGGAACACTCCCTGGCTGTTGCGGCTGTGGCCAGAATCCTGGCCAAGCGCGCCCGCATGAACGTAGAAAAGGCATTCTTCCTGGGCATGGTCCATGATCTGGGCGCCTTTTATCTGATCTTCCGCTGCTCGGAGGATGCCGAACTCGCGCAGGACAGGGAACAATTGGTGGATCTGGTTTTCGAGTGGCACGACGGCATCGGCCATGCCCTGCTCTCCGCCATGGGACAACCGGACGATGTCCTCACCGCGGTGCAGGACCACGAGGCCACCACGTCGATCACCAGCATCAGCAACTGGACGGCCCTGCTGACCTGTTCCGACTGGCTCGGCCAGCAGTTATCGGATTGGGCGCCCGAGGCATTGCGTGCCCAGACCCCGCACGCCCTCCCTGAAACCGTGCTGAGTACCGAAGAACAGACCGAGATTCTCGAACAGGCCAGGGAAGACTTGGCCTCCCTTCAGGCGGCGCTGGTTTAGGCAGTCAGTTTTTCTGCCAGCCAGGCGGACACCTGATCGCCCAGTCCAGCCTGCAAACAATCGAACTCCGCCGCGCCCTGCCAACTGCGCAGCCAGGTCATTTGCCGCTTGGCCAGCTGCCTGGTTGCCGCAGCTCCGGTCTCATACAGCTGTGCTTCATCGATCTCGCCGTCCAGGAAGCGCCAAGCCTGACGATAGCCCACACAACGCATGGCCGGCAGGTTCGGGGCCAGTGGATAGCGTGCGCGCAGGCGGCGCACTTCGTCCACGAAACCGGCCGCCAGCATGGTCCGGAAACGGCTATTGATGCGCTTGTGCAGCTGCGCGCGGTCGGACGGCAACAAGGCGATCTCGATCAGCCGATAGGGCAAGGACCCGCTTTCGGACTCGGCAAACTGCTCGGACATGGGCCGACCGGATACCTGGCACACCTCCAGCGCCCGCTGGATACGCTGGCTGTCATTGGGCCCGATGCGCGCCGCCGAGACCGGGTCCAGCCGCCCCAGTTCGGCGTGCAGGGCCGGCCAGCCTGCCTCGACCGCTCGCGCCTCCAGTTCTGCGCGGATGGCCGGATCGGCCTTGGGCAGGACTGCCAGGCCATCCTTCAAGGCCTTGAAATAGAGCATGGTCCCGCCCACCAGCAGGGGCGCCCGGCCACGCGCGCCGATATCGGCCATCAGCGCCAGGGCGTCGGTCCGGAACCGGTCAGCAGAGTAGGCCTCGGTGGGATCGACCACGTCGATCAGATGATGCGGGCAGGCCGCCAGGGTCGCGGTATCCGGCTTGGCGGTGCCAATGTCCATGTCCCGATAGACCAGGGCCGAATCGACGCTGATCACCTCCAATGGAAACCGCGCGGCCAGCGCCACCGCCAGATCGGTCTTGCCGCAGGCAGTGGGGCCCATCAGGAAAATGGCGGGCGGCAGGTGCATCGCGTCAGTCGTAGCGCTTGGCTTCCCTGCGTCGACCCGGCTTCTTCTTCAGCACCACCACGCCCTTAACTGTTTCCTTGACATCATCGATCGGGATGTTGGGATAGAGCGGGTTGAGCGGCTTGAGCATCCAGCCTTCCTCATGCTTGACCAATTGCCGGAAGATGTATTCCTCGTTGGCCCAGGCCACCACATAGGTGCCATCCCTGGCGATGCCGTCCGGCTCGACCACGATGACTTCGCCCTCGCTGAATTCCGGGGCCATGGAATCGCCCAGCACCATCAGGGCGTATGGCTCACCCGTGGCGCAGGCGGATACCGCCAGGTCCTCCTCGCTCTGAGGCGCGTCGGGCGCGATGCGTACCGGGATGGGGAAGGGTTTTTTCTCGCTTGTCATTACTTTCCTCGCATAAACATTCGGTCCAGGTCGGCCACCGTGAGCTGGTACCAGGTCGGCCGGCCATGATTGCATTGATCGGCCCGCTCGGTCCGTTCCATGTCACGCAGCAGGGCATTCATTTCGGGCACGGTCAGCTTGCGCCTGGCCCGTACCGCACCATGGCACGCCATCGTCGCCAGCAGTTCGTTGCGCCGCCCGGCCAAGGCCTCGCTGGCGCCGAATTCGTGGATATCCTTCAGCACTTCGCGCGCCAGTTGCTCGGCATCCGCCTTGACCAGCAAGGCCGGTACCGCACGCACCGCCAGATGGGTCGGCGATGCGGCCGTGATCTCGAACCCCATGCTGCCGAGCGCCGCGTGGTTTTCGGTGGCGGTCGCCAGCTCCAGCGCCGTAGCCTGAAACACCAGCGGAATCAGCAGGGGCTGAGCAGCCAGACGCTGCTCATCAAGGGCTGTCTTCAGGCCTTCGTAGAGGATGCGCTCGTGAGCGGCGTGCATGTCCACTACCAACAGCCCGTTCTCATTCTCGGCCAGGACGTAGATGCCGGCCACCTGGCCCAGCGCGTAGCCCATGGACGGCATCGGGTCGGCATGCTCTGACGGCTCGGCCAAGGCATCGGCAACCATGCCGTAATAGGCCTGGGACTCGGCGGCACGCAAGGGCATGGCCTGTTGCGACCAGGCACTTCCTCCCGCCTGCTGCGGAAAGCGGGCCGGTGCGAAAGTGGCTTCGGGCCAGGACTGCGCAGCCAACGTGCTGGCCGCCTCGGCCTGCCCTTCGCCCGCGGCGGGGACCGAAACAAGCCGGCCCAAGGCCCGTTCCAGGGTATGAAACACGAACTGGTGGATCGCCTGCGACTGCCGGAAGCGGACCTCGGTCTTGGCCGGATGCACATTCACATCCACCTGTTCAGGCGGCAACTCCAGATACAGGACGTAAGCCGGGTGCCGGTCGTAATGCAGGATGTCCCGATACGCCTCGCGCACCGCATGGCTGAGCAGCTTGTCGCGCACAAAACGGCCGTTGACGAACAGGTATTGGGCATCCCGGCCGGAGCGGCTATAGGCCGGCAGCCCGGCCAGACCATGCAGGCGCAGATCGCCGGCCACTTCGTCCACGGTCCGTGCCGCCGCTTCAAAATCATCGCCCAACAGCGCCACAGCACGGCTGGCGGCATCCTGAGTCGGGAAACGCCAGGCAACGCGAGCGTTATGGCGCAGCTCGAAGGCCACCTCCGGCCGGGCCAGGGCAGCGCGGCGCATCGCATCCTCGCAATGGGCATACTCGGTGGCGGGGGTGCGCAGGAATTTGCGCCGGGCCGGGGTATTGAAAAACAGGTCGCGCACCTCGACCACCGTGCCCTTGTTCAGGGCCGCCGGCTCGGTCGCAGTCAGCGTCCCGTCCTGGGCGCCGATCCGCCAGGCGTGCTCGGCGGCGCCGACCCGGCTGGTGAGCGTCACCCGCGCCACGGCCGCGATGCTGGCCAGGGCCTCGCCGCGGAACCCCAGGCTGGCAACCGATTCCAGTTCGGCCAGGCTGCCGATCTTGCTGGTGGCATGGCGGGCCAGGGCGTTGCCCAGGTCATCGGCATCGATGCCAATACCGTCGTCGGCGACCCGGAGCAGCTTGATGCCGCCCTCCTCCAGATCGACCCGGATCTCCCGGCTGCCGGCGTCGAGACTGTTCTCGACCAGTTCCTTGAGCGCCGACGCCGGACGCTCCACCACCTCGCCCGCGGCGATCTGGGAAATGAGGAGGTCGGGGAGGAGTTGGATGCGGCCCATGCGGCATTTTACCTTGCCGCCGGCGGGCGGCCGACCCTAAGCGCCGGAGTGTTTTGTCTCCTCGTACAGGGACGGGGTCACCCGCGCCGAGGCCAGGTATTCCCGGATGTGCTTGATCTCCTGTCGCCCGCATACGCTGCTGTGATGCGGCCGATGCAGGATGCCTTCAACCTTGTTCAGCACCACCCGGATGCGCGCGCCCGAGAGCGATTCCACCTCGGCCCCCAGATGGGTCAGCAGTGACTCGATCTCCCGCCAGTGGATATTGCCGCTGATCGGATCCTGAAACAGGTTATGCAACAGATGTTCATGTTTATGACTCATAGCCACTCCTGATCGTCGTATACCCTCTCAGCATATGCCATCCGATCAATCTCGCCAGAGCCAGGCCACGAACAGGATCACAAACCAGAGCAAGGCGGTCAGACCGGGCATGCCCGAGCACCGGTAGCCCAGCACCGGCAGCAGCGCCGAGGTCAGGAACAGGATGGCGCGAACGCCGGCATAACGCCCCAGGAAACGCCGTGATTCGGCATGCCAGGCTGTGGCCACGCCTGGCCGTGCCCACACCGGCGCCAGTTGCCCGGCCGCGCCGGAAACCAGGGGAAACAGAAAGCCAGGCAGGAACACCGTCAGCGGATATTCGAGATCGAGCTGCGTCCCGGCCAGCGCCAGCACGAAGCCGAGCAAGGCTGCCAGCAGCACCGGTTCGCTGCCGTGCAGTTTCAACAGCCGGGCACGATGCAAACGCCACCAGGCTAGCGCCATATGCAGCAAGGGCCAGCCCCAGGCGGCCAGGCCAACCCAGGCCGCGAACGGCATGCCGGCCTCGCCCAGGGCCAGCAACACCGAACCTGCCAGCGCCCATTTCAGGTCCTGCCGCAGACGCAGGGCGGCACCCGGATCGGCCTGCCCGGCCACGGTCGGCATCAGCACCTGCAAGGTGCCGATGGCGGTCAACCCGACAAAGCCATAGAGATTGATGTGGCTGTGAAAGGCACGCAGCGGACCGTGCCATTGCGGCAGCCAAGGAATCAGCGCCGCCGCCGTCAGGCCCAGGGCCAGGCAGGCCATGGCCGCCAGATACCAGTCCAGCCCGGGATGAGGCCGACCCAGGGTATCGCGCCACCTGCGTCGCATCCAGACCAGCATGGCAATGCTTCCTGTAAGCCCCAGGCCGGCCGCGACGGAGATCAGGCCGTAGTCCAGCCAGCCGGCGAAGACCGCCAGCGCCAGCAGGCCCGCCGCCAGCATCAAGCCAGGCAGACGTCCGGTCCAGAGACCAGGACTCCGGCTACGGGTCAACACCGGCACGAAATGCTGCATCGCGGCGGTGATCAGGGTCACGATACCGACCGCAACCACCAGATGGGTCCAGAACAACGGCGACATGGCCACCACCTTGGGCAGGGCGATGGCAGCGACCAGTAGCGCCATGGTGGCGGCAAGCAGGGGGATGAGCATGGCTACGACCGTTCGGAGCCGATCTCGTTGGTTTGTGGCAGATCATCCTCCGTGACGTTGATGAATCGGAATGGTTATCCGGGTAATCAATCTACAGGCATCCTTCATTTCCGGCTTTGACCAAAATCATGATCAGCTTGGAACATCCTCGCAAAGGGCATATTCCCCCAACATCAGAACGAAAACCACAAAGCGCGCTCCAACCTATAGTCAGAAAACCAAACTCAGGAGTCGAAAATGTCTCAACAGGCTGAAAAAAACCCAACCGGCGAAGTCCTGCTGGTCGCCGTCTACGACGACGAAGCCAAAGCCCAACTCACCATCGAGCAACTGCGCGACAAGGGTGTCGCACTGGACATGCTTTCTGTCCTGGGCCAGGTTCATCCATCGGGTGACGACGTACTCGGCATCTACTACACAGGCATGGGCTCCCGGGTCCAGGCCTGGGCCAAACAAGGCGCGCTCTGGGGTTCCCTCTGGGGCGTGCTGGCGGGGGCTGCGGCCCTGTTCGTGATGCCCGCGGTCGGACCGGTATTCGCCGCCGGCCCGATCGTCGAAGCCATCGTCGCTGCACTGGGCGGCGGAGTGGCCGGCGCGGCCGTCGGCGGCGCGGTGGGCGGCGCCGGGATGGCGGGCGCCGCCGCCCTGACCCATCTGGCCTCGGTCATGCATCGCATGGGCATTCCGCAAGACCAGCTCGACCACCTGCATCAGGCCATCGTGGATGGACATTACGTGCTGCTGCTCAGGGAAGCCGAGGATCAGGTTCAGCCCTGGCTCGACGTGCTTCGCCAGAGCGAGGCCAGAGAGGTTCTGGAGTTGCCCTACAACTAACGCTGCCGCCAGGAGCATCGGACCGGCGGCCATGTACAATCCCCGGCGCACTCAGGGCGAATAAGCGCCCCGGCGACCCAGGGGAAATAGATGCATAAAACTGTATTGACGATGCTGCTGGTGATTTTCAGCGGCAGTGCAGCAGCGGAATGGATTGCCTTCGGCAGCGACGACGGCCGGACCGGCTACATCGACAAACCCAGTATCCGGACCCATGACAAGCTGGTCACCATGACTTATCTGCTTGATTACAGAAAGCCCCAGAAGCTGGCCAGCAAGCACTACCTGTCATTCAAGTCCGAGGCCGAATTCGACTGCGAGGGTGAGGAATATCGGGCCATCTCATCCTCCTTCCATTCCGGCAACATGGGCGAGGGCACGGTTCTGGCCAGCAAAGGCCGACAGGAAAGCGAACCGGTCGAACCCGGCACCGTGGCCGGCAACCTGTTCAAGCTGGCCTGCGGAATCGAAGACTAAAAGCCGCGCATCCTGAGGGTCAGCGGGAAGACAAGCGCTTCATTTCAGGCAGCAAGTCGCTTCGAAGCTGCCGTTACCAGCTCACTGGATGGCCAGTTTGCCCAACCAGTTAGCCAGTCCAATAATAATCACAGCCACAGTACAACCGATGATCAGAGCCGCCAGAAGGTACTTCTCGGAATGAACTAGACGCCGCATTGCCTTGCTCCTCTGTGTACAGAGGAAAAACTGTACAGGACTCATAAACAACAGGGCAATAACCTTTTTATTTATATGGTTTAGGCCTTTTCTTATACCCAGCTCAACCGCAATTCGAGATCGGTATCGAGCCAGTCATCTATTCATCACATCAGTGTCACAAGGCAATGCTAGCGTGTTTCAAACGGCTAGTGTGTCAGGTTCATTCCATATCTGATCTGGCGAAAAAGACCAACCTGCGCGCGCGGCAAAGCCGTTCAAGCCCCCACTTCCGAACAGCGTGAACAAACTCAGGAGAACATCGTGAGACGATTCAACAAAACCGCTTTAGCCATCGCAGTTGCAACCGCACTCATGCAGACAGCTTGCGCCATCGCCTCCCCTCAGGGCGACGACGATAACGACGGTCATTGGAAGAACGGGCATGAACATGCCAGGGCGGCCGATATGGTCACCCTCCAGCCGGATGCCAATGCCGACATCCGTCCCTATCTTTCCAATCCCGACCACGATCCCAAACTGTCTCCGCAAGCGATGGCCGAATTGCTGCAGAAGAAGATCAAGTATGTGTTCGTGATCTTCAATGAGAACCACTCCTTTGATAGCGAGTTCGGCACCTTCCCGGGCGTGAACGGCCTCTATTCCGATGGCCGGCATCCCCGTGACGCCGCACATACCCCAGGCTTCACCCAGCATTACACGGATGTGGCCACGGGCATGGATGTCACCGTGCAGCCGTTCCTGATGGGTCCGGACCAGAACTCCAACGTGGTCGACAGCGTGGATCACTCGCATGGTGGTCTGGCCATCAAGATCGACGTCGACCCGGCGACCAACGTGGCCAAGATGGACCAGTTCGCCTACCGCGAGTACTCCCGCTATGCCGGTACGACCACCGCGCCAGCGACGGCGGCCAACCAGGCCAAGGGCAAGCAGTTCGCCAACGTGGTAATGCAGCACATCGACTGTGACACCATCCCGTTCATGTGGGACTGGGCCAGCCACTTCACCATCTTCGACAACATCTTCGCTACCGAAGACACCCCCTCCACCCCCAATGCCATCGCCATGATCGCCGGCCAGGCGGGCGAGACCCAGTGGGTCAAGCACCCCAGCACCACGACCGTTGCCACTGCCACCGGCACGACCGCGCCGACGAGCGGCAAGTTCCTGCAAGGCGGCGTCCTGACAGACGAGTCTTCCGCAGCGAGCACCACCCAGGGCCCGCCCCTGGTCAACGATCCGCAGCCCTGGTACGGCTCTGAGTTCGACAACACCCCGACCTTGGACGCAAACGGTATTGTTTCCGGTGGCCGGCAACCCTACGGCATCAACGAAAGCTACGCCAAGACCAACATCGCCTCCAACCTGACCTCCGCCACGGTGCCCCTGACCCTGCTCGGCCGCGACGTGACCAGCGCCATGAGCGGCAACCTGAATCCGGACTTCGACCTGCCCGACATCCAGCAGGACATCCCCTATATCCAGAAGCTACATGGCAAACCGGTCGACTGGCGCTGGTATCAGGCCGGTTATGGCCTCGAGTCCTCTGACACCGGCAGCACCGCCAGCCACGCTGCGTTCATCAGCCACCACCAGGGCCCGCAGTATTTCGGCTACCTTGCCAACACACCTTCCCAGGCAGCCAAACTCAAGGGTGAGACCGATTTCTTCACCGACATCGCCACCCATAACCTGCCCAACGGTGGCGTGTTCTACATCCGCGGCGGTTACGGCAACCAGATGGGTCTGAGCCCAGCCATCACCAATCCGAATACGCCTGCCGCTGAAGCCGCAGCCATCATCAAGGCCAAGGCCGGCGACGATGACCATCCCGGCTACAGCGACCGTCAGATCAGCGAAGCCATGGCGGCCCGCGTGATCAACGCCGTGGCCGGCAATCGGGATCTGTGGAGCAAGAGCGCGATCATCATCACCTATGACGAGTCCGATGGCTTCTACGACCATGTGCCGCCGCGCATCCTGTCCTACGGCCCCGACTCCCTGCCCTTGGCGCGAGGCGTGCGCGTACCCCTGATCCTGATCTCTCCCTATGCCCGCACCCATGCGGTGTCCCACGCCGAGGGCGATCACAACTCGGTTATCGAAACCCTCAACACGATCTTCAACCTGCCCCCGCTGGCCAGCCTGCCGGACGAAGCCCAGGCCCTCAAGGACGGCAACTCGCCCTACTTCAACCAGTTCGGCCCGGCCGGCTTCCAGCAGAAGTACCTGGGTCCGCGCGACATCAACTCGCCTATCACCGACAGCCTGCTGTCGGGCTTCGATCCGAAGCGACTGCTGGGCATCTCCCCGATGTTGCCGGCTTCCTTCGCCACGATCCCGGCGACAACTGTGAACAGCCTGCCGCATTACAACAAGATGGGCTGTTCCGCTATCGGCGTCACGCCTGAGGATCAGCGCCAGGGCATCGTCAACACGATTCCGGCAGGCTTCAACAACCTGCCCAGCACCTGGCCCGCTGCCAACTAAGCGAGTATCGGGAGGCACCTTCGGGTGCTTCCCGCATCAATTCACGGGCCGTTCTGCGGCCCACATTTATTTCATGACATCGATCCGGCGTTCGATTGGAGAAATCATGCGTTTAGCAGCTAGGTATTTGACCCTCATGCTGGCCATCGGCTTTGTCTCAGCCGCTCAGGCCGGTTCCGTCCTGGACCGGGTCAAGGCTCGGGGTGTTGTCCTATGCGGCAGCGTGGAGCGGCCCGGACTCGCCCACCTGGGTGGTGACGGGCAATGGCACGGACTCAACGTAGACATCTGCCGCGCCGTCGCCACTGCGGTACTAGGTTCTCCTGAACGAATCGAATTCCACCGTTACCAATCCCCCAAGCAATTCGAGGCTGTGTCCACGGGCCGGGACGATCTCTATTTCCTTACCGCCTCCGAGATCATCGAGCATGGTCTGGCAGGCAAGCTCGTGCCCGGCCCGACCGTGTTCATTGAATCTGATGGCGTGATGGTGAAGTCCAACTCACCCATCCAACACGTCGGTGATCTCGCCGGTGACAGTATCTGCTACATGATCGCCAGTTCCGGAGAACGCAGCCTGGAAGCCTATTTCGACTCGATTCACAGGACCTGGGATCACCGCGCCTTTTCCGAGGACGGCGAGATGAACGACAGTTATAACGTTCAGCATTGCCATGCCGTTGCCGGCGAGGTCACCACCCTGGCGGCGACTCGCCTGCAAGGTGGCGACAGCCGCAGCAGCCGCATTCTGCCGGAACCGCTCACGGTCTTCCCGGTGATGGCAACCACCAGCACCCTGGACGGTCAGTGGTCCGCATTGGTCATCTGGACTATCCACACCCTGATCAGCGCGGAACGTCCGGAAACCAAGTGGTATACCGGCGGCATCCGGGCAATGCCTATTTCCGCGCCGGAACTCGGCCTCGGCAAGGACTGGCAGCAGCGGCTGGTAGCGGGGGTTGGCGATTATGGCGAGATATACGAACGCAATCTGGGCAATCGATCCCCCTTTAAACTGGAACGCGGTTTCAATGCGAACCAGGTCAATGGTGGGCTGCTGTTGAGTCCGTTTATCGAATGAATGAGGGCAAACATCGAACAAACCTAAACCGTTGCAGCCGTCGTTCTGGTTGCCGCATCCGGCTGCAAAGCGCCGAACATCAGTCTGCCATTGCAGCAGAGCCACGTTATTAAGAGCGGCGATCATCTGTCATGACGGGTGCGCCGCTTGCTAGACTTGTTTATCGAATTTGTTTAGGATTCCGTGCGCATTTTCAGTAAAAAAATTCAAAAAATTTGAGGTAAAACATGCCGTTACCATCGGCTTCAGCTCTCCGTACCCTGTACGACGGTTTCCTTTCGCAGGACACCCGGTTGTTCGAGTTGGTCACTGCGCTGCCCGGGGCCGCCTTGGTGGTCGAACGCTTCCACGGCCGAGAAGCCGTCTCCGAACTGTTCCACTTCGAAATCGACTGCGTCTCCACCAACGCCTTCTTCGAACTCAAGAACCTCATGGGTGAGGAAATCACCCTGCGCATCCTGCTCGCCAACGGTGACCAGCGTACTTGGCACGGCTACGTCACTGAGGCCATGCAGCTCGGCGCCGACGGCGGCCTGGCCCGCTATCGCCTGGTGATGGAGCCCTGGCTCGCCTTCCTGGGCAAGCGCTGGGACAACCGCCAGTTCCAGGACCTGGACGCGCTGGCCATCCTCGGCACGGTCTTCGCCGATTACCCCGAAGCCCACTGGACGCACGACGTGACCCAGGCCCTGCGCAACCACAGCCGCCTGACCCAATACCGCGAAACCCAGCTCGACTTCATCCGCCGCGTGCTGGCCGACGAAGGCCTGGCCTTCCGCTTCGATCACGACCAGAACGCCGCGGCCGGCGACGGCGCCACCCAGGCCCGCCACACGCTGGTGGTCTTCGACCGCACAGCGGTCGTCCCCGACTTGGCGCAAGCATCCATTCGCTTCCACCGCGCCGACGCCCCCGAAGCCGACGACACCGTCCAGGTCTTCCGCGAAGCGCGTCAGGTCCTGCCCAACCGCATCCAACTTGCCGGCTGGGATTACAAGGCTCTGATCGCAACCTCCGCCGAGGCCGACACCACCCTCGACAACGGCCAGCTCCCCAGCCTGGAGATCTACGATGGTTCGCTGGCCTACCGCTTCGAAACCGGTGACGCCGCCCAGTTGCGCACCGATCTCCTGCTCGCCGCCCACGAATCCGGCTATCGCCGATTCTCGGGTGAAGGCAGCGTCCGCTCCCTGGCCGAAGGCCGGGCCTTCACCCTGACCCAGCACGGGGACTACGAAGGCCAGCGCTTCGCCGTCCTCGCGGTCGAACACCGGGGCGCGAACAATCTGGGCTCGGAAGTGGCCCACCTGCTCGACGCTTCCGACATCGAACCCGGCACCTATCGCAATCACTTCGTCGCCCAGACCGCCGACACTGCCATGGTGCCGCTGCCCCGCTCCCGGCCGGTGGCTGGCGCCCAGACCGCCCTGGTGGTCGGCCTGCCCGACGCCCCGCTCACCACCGAGCGCGATCACCGGGTCAAGATCCAGTTTCCCTGGCAGCGCGGCGAGGCGCCTAATCCCGGCGGGCTGGACGCCGCACCGGGCACCTCGAAAGATCCCGGCAACGCCCCGGGCGATAATCGCTCGGGCACCTGGGTCCGGGTCGCCGAATGGTTGGCCGGCCCGAACTGGGGCGGCCAGTTCC
>JBBIJC010000019.1:0-12744 GCA_037446165.1 Hydrogenophilales bacterium
TCACAGCGGGCTTGGCGGCGGCAGCCTTAGGAGCGGCGGCCTTCTTCACAGCGGGCTTGGCGGCGGCAGCCTTAGGAGCGGCGGCCTTCTTCACAGCGGGTGTTGCAGCAGCAGTTGCCGTGGCGGGTGCGGCGGGTTTTGCAGCGGCTTTCGCCTTGGTGGATTTTGCGGCGGGCATTGTCTCACTCCTTATGGTTGGAAGGCCGGAAAGCCTTATGCCTCAAGTGTTTCCACGCGTTTGCGTGTTGCTCGTAATTCTAGAGCAAAAAATCTGCAACATAGCAAGGCGTGTGTACATATTTTTGGAGTGCGGTTCAGCGCTGTTGCGGGTGATCGACGATTTCGTCGCGGTACAGGTTTTCCAGCGTCTCTCTGCGCCGAATGAGCGAGGCGTTTTCGTCGGTCACCAACACCTCTGCTGCACGCGGCCGCGTATTGTAGTTCGAGCTCATGCTCATCCCGTAGGCTCCGGCTGAAAGCACCGCCAGCAGGTCGTTTTCAGCCAGTGCGAGGTCGCGATCATGAGCCAGGAAATCACCGCTTTCGCAGACCGGTCCGACGATTTCGTAACTGCGTTTTTCGCCTTCGCGCAGACGAACCGGCTGCACGTCGTGCCAGGCATCGTAGAGGGCGGGTCGCATGAGGTCGTTCATCGCCGCGTCGACGATGGCGAAGTCTTTCGCTTCACCGTGTTTGAGATATTCCACCTTGGTCAGCAGCAGCCCGGCATTAGCGACGAGTGAACGGCCGGGTTCGAGAATCAGCTTGTGCGGACGTCCTTGCAGGCGCGACAGCAGCATTGCTGCGTACTCGCTCATCGCTGGCGGCGTCTCGTCCTGGTAGCGCACGCCGAGACCACCGCCGAGGTCGATGTGCTGCAGTCCGATGCCGTTGGTGGCGAGTCGGTCGACGAGGTCGAGCACCTTGTCGAGCGCTTCGGCAAAGGGTGACGCCTCGGTCAGTTGCGAGCCGATGTGGCAGTCGATGCCGACCACTTTCAGGTGCGGCAACTTTGCGGCTTGTGCGTAGAGTCGCGGCGCATCGTCGTAGGCGATGCCGAACTTGTTTTTCTTGAGTCCGGTGGCGATGTAGGGATGGGTCTTGGCGTCGACGTTCGGGTTGACCCGGAAACTCACCGGCGCGATTTTGCCTAGCCGCTCCGCGACCTCGTTCAGTCGCGTCAGTTCGCTTTCCGATTCGACGTTGAAGCAGTGGATGCCGGCATTCAGCGCTGCTGCCATTTCCACTGTGGTCTTGCCCACGCCGGAGAACACCACCTGGTTCGGGTCGCCGCCAGCGGCGAGCACGCGCGCCAGTTCGCCGCCGGAGACGATGTCGAAACCGGCGCCAAGCTTTGCAAACAGGTTGAGGATGGCCAGGTTCGGGTTGGCCTTCACGGCGTAGCAGATGAGGTGATCGTGCGCGGCGAAGGCGTCGTCGTAGGCGCGATAGGCCTCGGTCAGCGCAGCGCTGGAATAGACGTAGCAGGGCGTGCCGAATTCACGGGCGATGCTGTCGAGGGCGACCGACTCGCAATGGAGCAGGCCGTCATGGCGGGGAAACGGATTCATTTGGTGGAGGATTGAGTAGCGGTGGGATGGCTTGGGCTGGGCAGATACAAGTCGCCCTTTTTGCCGCAGGCGGCAAGCAGGAAAACCGTGACGATAAGGAGGGAAATCAGGCGCATTGGAATCTGGATACAATGGGATGAATCAAGTCTATCACGCGAGAGGATGACCATGACCGAGCGCGAATATGCTCAGCAAGCCGATGCCTTTTTCCAGCGCCTGGATCAGGCCCTGGAGGCCGCCGATATCGATTACGAACTGGCCGCCGGCGGCATTCTGGAAATGGAGTTCGACGACGGCTCCAAGATCATCGTCAACCGGCAGGCGCCGATGCAGGAGATCTGGGTCGCGGCCAAGAGCGGCGGTTTTCATTATCGCTGGCAGGACGGCCAGTGGCTGGACACGCGCAGCGGTAATGAACTGTTCAGCGCACTGGAACGGATGGTGTCGCAGCAGTCGGGCGAAAAGGTCAGTCTGACCTGATGCAGCGTCCGGCGTCGCAGCCGACGCTGACCACAGCACCTGATCATGAAGAGGGCATCGCCTACTGGCGAGTTGATCCGCCTCGCCTGGCCGGTCTACGTCGCGCAGATCGCCATGATGGCCAGTGGCGTCATCGACACCGTCATGGCCGGGCGCCTGTCGGTCATCGATCTGGCCGCGGTCGGCATCGCCAGTTCGATCCAGGTGACGATACTCATGTCGCTGATGGGCGTGCTGCTCGCACTGCCGCCTCTGGTCGCGCACATCCACGGCGCCGGGCAGCATGCGGAGGTCGGCCGGGAAATCCACCAGAGCATCTGGGTGTCGCTGGTGCTCGGCGTCATCGCCGTGCTGCTGCTCCACAATCCCGAACCTTTTCTCGCCATATCCAATCTGCAGCCTGCGGTCGAAACCAAGGTACGTGCCTATCTCGACGCTTCGGTCTGGGGTGTGCCGGCGGCCATCGCCTTCCGCATCTACTTCGGCCTGTTCACCGGCATCGGCCAGCCGCGCTCGGTGATGCTGTTCAACCTTGCCGCCCTGGCCCTGAAGCTGCCCCTGAACGCGGTCTTCATGTACGGCCTGCCCGGTGTGCCGGCATTGGGCGCAGCCGGCTGCGCGGTCGCGAGCTCGATCGACAACTGGCTGATTGCACTGGCGGCCTGGGGCTGGTGCCTCAACAATCCGCGTTTTGAGCCGTTGCGTTTGCGCGCGCCGATCGCACCGCCCGACCGGGCCGCCATCGTCGCGTTCCTGAAGCTGGGCGTGCCCATCGCCCTGACCTTCATCGCCGACGTCACCGCCTTCACCTTCATGGCGCTGTTCATCGCGCGGCTCGGTCCCGTCGCTTCCGCTGCGCATCAGATCGCGGCCAGCTTGGCAGTCTTCGCCTTCATTCTGCCGCTCTCCATTGGCAACGCCACAGCGATACTCGCCGGCCAGGCTCTCGGCGCCGGGCAACCGCAGCGTGCACGGCAAATCTGCTGGCGCGGCATCGGCCTCGGCATGACGTTCGGGGTCGTGCTCAGCATGATCTTCTGGTTCGGTGCTGGACGGATCGCGGCGCTCTACAGCACGGACAGCCGGGTGCAGGCCATGGCGGTGGGGTTGATCATGCTGGTTGGCTTCTACCATCTCGCCGACGCCCTCCAGGCGGTAGCAGTCAACGCCTTGCGTGGTTACAAGCGCTCGGCGATTCCGATGCTGATCTACACCATTTGTCTGTGGGGCATTGGCCTGGGCGGTGGCGTACTGCTCGGCCTGACCGACCGGCTCGGCCCGGCCCGCGGTGCGCCTGGCTTCTGGCTGGCCGGTGTCGTCAGCCTGGGCCTGGTCGGCGGGCTGGTGGCGCTGTACCTGGAACGGGTGAGCAGGGCCGCCTGCCGCTGATTGATCAGGACCTGGCCGCCTTGTCTGGTGGCGTCAGCACGAGCTTGCCGTCCTGCACCGGAATGCGGGTGCCTGGATCATGATCTATCTGCACCACGCCTTCTTCTTTGCCGAGACGGTAGGTCGCCTTGTAGCCGATGATATGCCGGTGGCTGTCGTAAACTGTTTTGCAGCGGGTTTCCTGCGTGGTCTGGATGTCCCGGTCCTGCATTCCCTTCTGCACCTGGTTGCCTGCATAGCCGCCGGCTACGGCCCCCCCGATTGTGGTAAGCGATTTGCCGCTGCCGCTGCCGAATTGATTGCCGACCAAACCGCCGATGACAGCGCCGATCGCCGAGCCGGCAATCCGCTGGTGGTCCTTTACCGGTGCCTTGTGCGTGACGAGTTCGTCCTTGCACACCTGACGCGGTGTCTTGATTGTTTGATACACAGGGTCGACCTTGAGCACCTCCGCGTAGGTCGGCTTCCTATCCAGCATTTGGTAACCCGCAATGCCACCGATGGCTGTTGCAGCAGCGCCACCGATCACGATGCCCGTAATCATCGACTTATTCATCGTTCATTCCTCTCAATCGAAAACACATTGTCATCCTGAATCAGGCTGGTGTTATGGATGGACACCTTTCTATGCGCCATGTTCCCTTTCAAGGGCACGCATAGGGCGGGAGGCACTGCATGTTTCCGATCTGCACGTTGCACCAGCAGCGATTACAGCCGTTCGCGTGCCCGCCTGATCGCCGCCCGGACCTGTACCGGCGCGGTGCCGCCGATGTGATCGCGGCTCGCCAGCGAACCTTCCACGGTGAGCACCTCGAACACGTCCGCCTCGATCAGCGGCGAGAATGTGCGCAGTTCGTCCAGGGAGAGTTGCGGCAGGTCGCGGCCGGTGGTCTCGGCCACGCGCACCGCCTTGGCCACGGCGCCATGGGCATCGCGAAAGGGCAGACCCTTCTTGACCAGGTAGTCGGCCAGGTCAGTCGCGGTGGCGTAGCCCTGGGTCAGCGCGGCGCGCATGTTGGCGGTGCGCACGCCGTGTTCCTTGACCGAGAGGCCGGCCAGCATGTCGGCGTAGATGCGCAGGGTGTCGACCACGGTGTCGACGGTGTCGAACAAGGGTTCCTTGTCTTCCTGGTTGTCCTTGTTGTAGGCCAGGGGCTGCGACTTCATCAGGGTCAGCAGCGCGATCAGATGGCCGTTGACCCGGCCGGTCTTGCCACGCACCAGCTCGGGCACGTCCGGGTTCTTCTTCTGCGGCATGATCGACGAGCCGGTGCAGTAGCGGTCGGGCAGGTCGATGAAGCCGAAGCGCGGGCTCATCCACAGGATCAGTTCTTCCGACAGGCGCGACAGGTGGGTCATCAGCAGGGCACAGGCACTGGTGAATTCGATTGCGAAGTCGCGGTCGGACACGGCGTCGAGCGAGTTTCCGCAGACCGCGTCGAAGCCCAGTTCCTTGGCCACGAATTCGCGGTCGATGGGATAGCTGGTGCCGGCCAGCGCGGCGGCGCCGAGCGGCATGCGATTCAGCCGCTTGCGCGCATCGAGCAGGCGCTCCTTGTCGCGCTGGCTCATCTCGACATAGGCCATCAGGTGGTGGCCGAAGGTGACCGGCTGGGCGACCTGCAGGTGGGTGAAGCCGGGCATCGGCGTGTCGGCGTGCCGTTCGGCCAGGTTGAGCAGGGCGGCCTGGAAATCGCCGATCAGGCCGACGATGTTGTCGATCTCGTCGCGCAGCCAGAGGCGGATGTCGGTGGCGACCTGGTCATTGCGCGAGCGGCCGGTGTGCAGGCGCTTGCCGGCGTCGCCGATCAGCGCGGTCAGGCGCTTCTCGATGTTGAGATGGACATCCTCGTCGTCGAGGTTCCAGACGAATTCGTTGCGTTCGATCTCGGCCAGGATGGTGGCCATGCCATCCTCGATGGCGGACAGGTCGCCGGTCGGGATGATGCCCTGCCTGACCAGCATCTTCGCGTGCGCCAGCGAACCCTTGATGTCGTGCCGGGCCAGGCGCTGGTCGAAGAACACGGAAGCGGTGTAACGCTTGACCAGTTCGGAGACGGGTTCGGAAAAGCGTTCGGACCAGGTTTTGTCGGTAGTCATGGCAGGGCGTAAGTAAGGGGAGGCCGAATTATGCCATCGAGCTAGGGGCTCGGCGTCGGGCTGCGCACCTTGGCCACGGCGCCGTCGATGGCCTCATCCAGATACATGCCGTAATAGTCGGCGCCGTTGAAGCCGATCAGCGGCTTGACCAGGCGGTTGCCAGCGCTGTCGAGGAGGACCACGGTCGGCGTGAAATGGGCGCCGTAGCGGTCGGCCAGTTCGGTCGGTGTGGTGATCTTGCCGTCGAAGCCGACCACGTCGTCGAGGCCGGTGACCCGCACCTGGCGCATGACCACGCGGTCCTGATAGGACGGGTTCCTGCTCATGGGGATCAGGTAGTCGTTGAGCACATGTTCGCAATAGATGCAGCCGTCGGCGACCAGGACCAGCAGGATGGCGCCGTGCAGGGAACGTGCCGTGGCGGCGTCCTGCTGCAGGTTGCTGACCGGGGGCACGCCGTCGTCGGCGAAGGCGGGCGTCAGGGCGCATGCTAGTATTACGAACAACCAAGCAACTACTTGCTTCATTCTTTGTCACTCCATTTAACGTGCTCGATTCTAGAGCAATGCCGGTTCATGCACATGCCCGAAAAACTGATTATCGCCACCCGAGAAAGCCAGCTTGCCCTGTGGCAGGCACACCATATCCGCGACCGCCTGATGGCCTTGCACCCTGGCCTGACGGTCGAGCTGCTGGGCATGACCACGCTGGGCGACCAGATCCTCGATTCGCCCTTGTCCCGCATCGGCGGCAAGGGTTTGTTCGTCAAGGAACTGGAACAGGCCATGCTGGCCGACCAGGCCCATCTGGCGGTGCATTCGCTCAAGGATGTGCCGATGGATCTGCCCGACGGATTCGAACTGACCGCAATTCCGGAACGTGAAGACCCGCGCGATGCCTTCGTCTCCAACCGGTTCAAGTCGCTGCATGAATTGCCCGCCGGCGCCAAGGTCGGCACCTCCAGCCTGCGCCGTCAGGCCCAGTTGCGTGCCCGGTTTCCGCATCTGCTGGTCGATACCCTGCGCGGCAACGTCAACACCCGTCTGCGCAAGCTGGACGAGGATCAGTACGACGCGATCATTCTCGCCTCGGCCGGTCTGAAGCGGCTGGGCTTCGCCGAACGCATCGCCGCCATCCTGTCGCCGGAGGAAAGCCTGCCGGCGGTGGGGCAGGGCGCGCTGGGGATCGAGATTCGCACCCATCAGCCTGAAATCGCCAAACTGCTGGCGCCGCTCAACGATCCGACCACCGCGGCCTGCGTTCGTGCCGAGCGGGCCATGAGCCGGCGACTGCAAGGTGGCTGTCAGGCGCCCATCGGCGGTTATGCGGTGGAGCAGAGCGGCCGCTTGCATCTGCGCGGTTTCGTCGCCGACCTGGAAGGCGTGCGCATGTATCGGGCCGAGGCCGAAGGCGCGCTGGACGATCCCGAAGCGCTGGGTGATCGGGTCGCTCAGGCCTTGAGCGACCAGGGCGCAGACAGTCTGCTGGCCGAGTTGATCCAGCGCCCGGCATGAACGCAAAATCCCTGGCCGGGCGCGGCATCCTGATCACCCGTCCCGCCGTTCAGGCAGACGGGCTGGCGGCGCGGATCGAAGGTCTGGGCGGCAGCGCGGTCCTGTTCCCGGCCATGGTCATCACCCCGCCCGAAAACACCATCGCGCTGGCTCATGTGATCGGCAATCTGCGCGACTACAACCTCATCATCTTCATCAGCCCGACCTCGGTGGAACAGGCTTGGCCGTTCATTCGGGAGCGGCATGGCGACTGGCCGCGCGGCTTTGCCTTGGCGGCGGTCGGCCAGGGTACTGCGCGCATGCTGGCGCGATATGAGACCAGCCATGTCCTGGTGCCGGAACAGGGCGCCGGCAGCGAGAGTCTGCTCGGCCTGGATGCACTGCACGACGTGGCCGGCAAACGCATCCTCATCGTGCGTGGTGAAGGCGGCCGGGAACTGCTCGCCGATACCCTGCGCCAGCGCGGCGCCGAGATCGATTATGCCGAGGCCTATCGGCGCGTTAAACCGGCAGTGGACCCGGCTTCCTTGCTGGCCTTGTGGCGCCGGGGCGGCATCCAGGCGGTGACCGTGACCAGCCGGGAAATCCTCGCCAACCTGTTCGATCTGCTGGGTGAAGACGGTGCGCTGCTGTTGCGCGCCACGCCACTGTTTGCACTACACGAGCGCATCGCCGATGCGGCGCGCGCGCGCGGCGTGGCAACGGTCATCACCACTGCGCCGGGTGACGACGGCCTTGTCTCGGGTCTGCTGGACTGGTTCAATGCCCGACATGACTGAAACTCCTGCCCCTTCATCCTTGCCCGACGCGTCGCGCGGCACGGCATGGATCTTGCCGCTGGCCCTGATCCTCTCGGTGCTGGCCTTCGCCACCACCGGCGCCATCTTCTGGTACATGCAGACACGGATCCAGGACCTGGAAGTGCAACTGGCCCGGCGCATCGGCGAGTTTGACAGTTCCAGCAAGGAGGCGCGCAGCGCGGCCAAGGAAGTGCGCGCCACGGTCGACGATCTGACGACACGCACTGCGGCGCTGGAGGCCAAGGCCATGGAGGCCCAGAACCAGCAACTGGCGCTGGGGGCCATGTATCAGGAACTGGCGCGGGGGCAGGACGAACGGCTTCTGGCCGACATCGAGCAGACCCTGCTGTTTGCCGACCAGCAACTGGAGATGGCGGGCAATGTGCGCGCCGCGGTGCTTGGTCTGGACGCTGCGGCCGGCCGACTGGCGCGCATGAAGAAGCCTCAGTTCGAGCGTCTGCGCGCCGCGATCAGCCGCGATTCGGCCCGGCTCAAGCTGCTGCCCGCGGCCGACGTGGTCGGCATCAACGCCCGGCTCGATGCCTTGTTGCAGAACGTCGACAAGCTGAAGCTGGAATCCGACCAGGAAACCCCGGTCTTGATCAAACCCCGAACCGGCTCTGGCGCCATGGACTGGATGGGGCGGCTGGGCTCCGAGACCTGGACCGAGATCAAGCAGTTGGTCCGCATCCGCCGTCTGGACCACCCCGACCTGGCCTTGCTGGAGCCCTCGCAGACCTATTTCCTGCGCCAGAACCTCAAGCTGCGCTTGTTGTCGGCGCGGCTGGCGGTATTGCAGCGGGATGAGTCCACCTTCCGTTCCGATATCGCGTCGAGCCGGCAATGGATCGGTCAGTACTTCAATCAGAACGACGAACTGACCCGCGGCGTGTTGCAGGATCTGAAAGAGTTATCGGCCATGCCGGTGGCACTCCAGAACGCCAATCTGAACGATAGCCTGGGCGTCCTCCATGCCATGGCCGGAGTGACGCGCTGATGCGCGCGGTGGTCTGGTTCCTGCTGCTGTTCGTCCTGGCGGTGGCGATCACCCTGCTGGCCCGCTTCGATGCTGGCTATGTGGTTGTGGTGCTGCCGCCCTGGCGGCTCGAGATGTCCTTCATGCTGGCCGCAGTGGCGATGCTGATGATGTTTGGTATCGCTTACTTCGGGGTGCGGCTGGCGCGGCTGGCCTTGCGCCTGCCGGCCGATGTGCGGGCCTGGCATCACCGCCGGCGCAGCGACAAGGCGGAGGATGACCTGTCTCGCGCCATAGCGGCCTACCTCGCTGGCCATATGGCCCAGGCCCGCACCCTGGCCGACAGCGCCCTATTGAATCAGCAGGTCCCCCTGGCGGCCCTTCTGGCGGCCCATGCCGCCCTGGCCGAAGGCGATCGTCAGGGCGCAGAGGCCTATCTGGGCAGGGTCAGGAGCGACGTTGGCGAACTCGCCGCCGCGCGCCTGGCGGTCGAGAAAAAACTGGCTGAAACCAATACCGCCACTCCCTCGTAGACGAAAATCCGGGCTGCGCGGGAGTGACGTGCGCGAGCTACTGGAACGCGAACGCATCCGAGTAGAACGCATCCTCGGGCAGTCCTCTGGCCATGAAATCCCGCCTGGCCGCATCGATCATCGGCGGCGCGCCGCAGGCGTATACCTCGTAACCCGACAGATCGGCAAAATCGGCCAGCACCGCCTGATGCACGAAACCGGTCCGGCCGGGCCAGTTGTCCGCCGGTTGCGGCTCGGACAGCACCGGGATGAAACTGAAATTCTTGTGCTCCTGCTGCCACTTCGCCGGCAGGCCGGGCAGGTACAGATCGGGCAGTGACTTCGCACCCCAGTACAGGACCATCTCCCGGTCGGTGCCGTGGTGGAACAGGTGGGTGAGCAGGCTCTTGATCGGTGCGAAGCCGGTGCCGCCGGCCAGGAAGATGATCGGCTTGTCCGACTCGCGCAGGAAGAAGCTGCCCAGCGGACCCTTGATGCGCATGATGTCCTTCGCCTTCATGCCGCCGAATACCTGGTCGGTGAACTGGCCGCCCGGGACGTGGCGGATATGCAGTTCCAGCAGCTCGTCCTCTTCCGGCGCGTTGGCCAGCGAAAAACTCCGGTTCTTGCCGTCCTTGAGCAGGAAGTCGATGTACTGGCCGGGCAGGAACTGCAGCCGCTCGCTGCTGGGCAGCTTGAGCCATAACGCCATCACGTCATCGGCCAGCTTCTCCATTTTCTCCACCCGGCAGGGCAGGGTCTTGACCGGGATGTCCTTGGCGGCGCCGATCTCCTTGGCCTCGATCACCAGATCGCTGGTCGGCCTGGCGGTGCAGAACAAGGCCAGGCCCTTGGCCTTGTCCTCGTCCGGCAGCGTGCCGGCCTGATGCGCGCCATGGTCCACCGAGCCCGACAGCACCTTGCCCTTGCAGGCCCCGCAGGCGCCGTTGCGGCAGCCATAAGGCAGGGCCAGGTTTTCCCGGAGCGCGGCCTCCAGCACGGTTTCGCCGTCATGCACGGTAAACTGGTGGCCGCTGGGCTGGATGGTGACCTGGTGAGACATCGTTAATTCCTTCTGAAGACTGAACATGTTACGAATTCTGATAGTCGGCTGCGGCGACGTAGGCCTGCGCGCCGCCCGACCACTGCGCGGCAAGGCCCGCGTCTACGGCCTGCTGCGTTCAATGGATCGGGCTGAGCAACTGCGCGCCGCCGGAGTGATCCCGATCATCGGCGACCTCGACGACCGCCGCAGCCTGCGCCGCATCGCCGGCCTGGCCGATGTCGTCTTCCACTTCGCGCCGCCGCCGGCCGAGGGCGAACTCGACCCGCGTACCCGCCGCCTCATCGCTGCCTTGAGCGCGGCGAGTTTACCCCGGACGCTGATCTACGTCAGCACCAGCGGCGTCTACGGCGACTGTGCCGGCGCGGTGGTGCCCGAGACCTGGCCGGTCCGGCCCAGGAACGCACGGGCGAAACGGCGCCAGGACGCCGAACGGCAGTTGCGCCGCTGGGCGGCACGCACCGGCGTCGGCCTCGCCATCCTGCGCGCGCCGGGCATCTACGCCCGCGACCGGATGCCCGAAGAACGGGTGCGCAAGGGCCTGCCGGCGCTGCGCCCGGAGGACGACATCCACACCAACCACATCCACGCCGACGACCTGGCCGGCCTGGCGGTCGCCGCGCTGTTCCGTGGTGGCCGCAACCGCCTTTACAACGCCGTCGACGACAGTGGCCTGAAGATGGGCGACTGGTTCGACGTCGTGGCCGACCACCTCGGCCTGGCGCGTCCGCCGCGCCAGTCGAAGGACGAGGTCATGGCGGCGGTGACGCCGGCCATGCGCAGCTTCCTGTCGGAGTCGCGGCGGCTGACCAACGGGCGGATCAAGCGGGAGTTGAAATACCGGCTGCGCTATCCGACGGTGCGGGAGGGGTTGGTGTAGGGGGCAATAAGCAAAGCGCATTGCACCAAACCAGTTGTATCAAAACAATCTGCGAAACTTGCCCTCGGGGCTTGGTTTGTCCATTATCTTTGATTGAGGTAGACTAACAAAACTTAGTCTACAAGGTTTTTCTATGCAAACTGTCAACATTCACGAAGCGAAAACTCATCTCTCGCGCTTGGTTGAACAGGCCGCCAGTGGCGAGCCATTTATCATCGCCAAAGCGGGAAAGCCTTTGGTCAAGGTGATGGCCCTGAACGCACCGGAGGCTGAGCAACAAAAGCGGCTGGGATTCATGGCCGGACGGATTGCCGTGCCTGATGACTTCGATCACATGGGCAACCAAGAGATCGAGCAGCTATTCGGCGGCGATCAATGAAACTGCTACTGGACACGCATTTGCTGCTCTGGACAGCCGGGGTACCGGAGCGGCTTCCCACCAAAGCGCGTGCCCTGATTGATGCGGCAGAAAATGAGTTGTTCTTCAGTGCGGCTAGTCTGTGGGAAATTTCCATAAAACACGGCCTGGGTCGCCATGATTTTGCGGTCGACGTCAGGTTGCTGTACCGGGGCTTGCTGGATAACGGCTACAACGAGTTACCCATCCGCAGCCAACACACCATTGCAGTAGGCAGCTTGCCTGCCATCCACAAGGATCCGTTCGACCGGATACTGGTTGCTCAGGCGATGGTGGAAGGCATCGCGCTGTTGACTTCCGACATACGGGTTGCCGAGTATCCCGGGCCTGTGATCAGGGTTTGAAGCGGGAATGTAACTGATTATTTTGCACGGAGATAAAGAACCTTCTGGTTTTGTCCTGTCGCTTGCCGTTCTTCTGTTATGAACAAATCAGTTTTGGCTTTTACCAGATCGGAGAGTTTTTTGTAGCCATATAACCTCGAATCAAAATCCGGTTGCAGCTTGGTGAGATAGCTTCCAAAGGTGCCAAGATGGGCCCAGCCGGTGTCATCAATTGATTGCTCTAGCGCAGTAAGCACAAATTGTTTGGGGAACGATTGTTTGTGGCCAGTGAGTTCGGTTGATTTGGGGTTGCTTGAAGCAGAAACAATCTTTTGTGTTATCTCGTTCTGCTGCAATGAATTGGCCACTTCAATTGCTGTGTCAGGGCGAAGTATCTCGGTGAATACGAATTTGTGGCAGGCATTTCGAAAAGCATCCGGTGTTTTCTTCTCGCCGAAACCAAGTACTGTCAGTCCTTCCTCTCGTATGCGCATAGCTAGGCCAGTAAAATCACTGTCACTGGTGACTAGGCAGAAGCCATCGAATTTACGGGTGTAAAGCAAATCCATTGCATCGATTATCAACGTGCTGTCGGTGGCATTCTTGCCTGTCGTGTATGCGAACTGTTGGACCGGCTTAATTGCATAGCGCTGCAATACCTTCTTCCAGGATGAACTGGTTGGAGAAGTGAAATCACCGTAAATTCTTTTTACAGTTG
>JBBIJC010000019.1:12844-21099 GCA_037446165.1 Hydrogenophilales bacterium
TGGCTCCCTCTGTTGGTTATCAATATTGTCAGACTGCATGGGCCAATATAGCGAGTAGGTTGGGCTGACAAGCCCAACCTACTCGCGGGTTTTTCCAGTGTTTCTATTGAAAGGCCTTTAAGCTTTGGCGTTCCAACGCCGGATGAGATTGGATAAGGTTCAGTCTGGCCTGTTCTCCGATACCCACGTCGTTCGTAGAATGACAGCAAGTCGGCTCTTTGCGAGATAACGTGCATTACGAATTTCTCGACGCCGAATGTCTGGATGGAATGGTTCTCGGCGTAAGCCAGCATGGTCTTGCCCAGCCCCTTCCCTTGTTCGGAGGGATGAACCGCGAACAGGCCGAGATAACAATGGCGCTCCCTTTTCTGGACATGAATGCAGGCCACGATGGCTCTTTCCCTACATGCAACGATAACGGCGGAATCGTGCGCCAAGATCAACTCATGCACCTTGGCGGCATGGGTTCGTGTTCCCGAGAGCAAGTGCCCCTCGTGGGTCCAACCGGAGTGGGACGATTCA
The DNA here is from genome assembly GCA_037446165.1 of Hydrogenophilales bacterium. Classification (GTDB taxonomy): domain Bacteria; phylum Pseudomonadota; class Gammaproteobacteria; order Burkholderiales; family Thiobacillaceae; genus Parasulfuritortus. Next base: position 13,367 of record JBBIJC010000019.1, read on the forward strand.
GGTCGATATGCCTGATTGACGAGATGCGCGATGGTAGGCGTATCGCTTTCGTCGGCTAGGCGAAACTCAATCGAGATCTGTTCGCTTGGCATAAAGTAATAAGGGGTTACAGGTTTCGCGCCAGGTCGCTTCATCCGGTTTGGTCAATGCGTCGAGATCACCCGGCACCGCCGCCGCATCGTCCACCCACTCCCGCAACAATGGACTGCCGTTGATCAGGTCGATGGCCAGCCGGTCGCGTTCGTATTCGTAGGGGAAGTTGCGCCAGAGCGGGTAATCCGGCTGTAGCAGACGGATGGCCTTGAAGGCCAGTGCCATGACGCGCCAGGGCTTGAAGGCATGGTGGTCGTAGCCGGTCTCGACGTGGATCTGCATGCCCGAGCAGAGCTTGCCGACGTGCTTGTGGAAGGTCGGCTCGAACCAGCATTCGCGCAGGCGGCAGCCGGCCAGCCAGTGCGGGGCGAGGTCATGCATGGCCTTGATGACGGCCCGGGCGTCGAGGTCGGGCGCGCCGAACAGTTCCAGCGGTCGGGTGGTGCCGCGGCCTTCGGACAGCGTGGTGCCTTCGAGCATCACGGTGCCTGCGTAGCAGCGGGCCATGCTCAGGTTGGGTGCGTTCGGGCTGGGGTTGATCCAGTCGCGTTCGCCCAGCGGCCAGCCGTAGCCGGGCGCGGCTTCGGGTTGCCAGCCTTGCATTTCGATGACGCGGTATTCGAGGTCGAGCCTGAACTGACGGATGAACCAGTAGCCCATCTCGCCCAGGGTCAGGCCGTGGCGCATCGGCATCGGGCCGGCGCCAACGAAGCTCTCCCAGCCGGCACGCAGGGTCAGGCCTTCGACTGGCCGGCCGGCGGGGTTGGGCCGGTCTAGCACCCAGACCGTCTTGCCGTGCTTCGCGGCGGCTTCGAGCATGTAGAGCAAGGTGGTGATGAAGGTGTAGATGCGGCAGCCGAGGTCCTGCAGGTCGACCAGCAGGACGTCGAAGGTGGCCATCATGGCGTCGGTCGGGCGGCGCACTTCGCCATACAGGCTGAAGATCGGGATGCCATGCACCGGGTCGACGAAGTCGGGCGACTCCATCATGTTGTCCTGCTTGTCGCCGCGCAGGCCGTGCTGCGGGCCGAAGGCGGCGGAAAGCGTGATGTCCGGCAGCACGGCCAAGGCGTCGAGGGCATGGGTCAGGTTGGCGGTAACCGAGGCCGGATGGGCGAGCAGGGCGACGCGGCGGCCTTTGAGCGGGGCGCGCAGTCCGGGTTCTTCAAGCAGGCGGTCGAGTCCGAATTTCATGGCAGTTCGAGGGTCAGCGCAAAGCCGTCAGTATGATGGAAGTCGGGCTTGCCGGGCGGGTGGCGCAGCGCCCAGTAGCTCAGCCGGCCATCCGCATGTTCCAGCACCGCCGAGAGGCCCAGCCGGTACCGCATGCCGTCGGGGAGCGCGCATCGGGCCAGATGAACCTTGATCTGAACTGCGTTGTCGGCGGTGTGGCAATGGATGACCGGCTCCGCAACGGAGTCCAGGTCGATTCGGTCGCGATAGCCGCTGAACGCGTAGGTCGCCCATTCGCCCGATGGGGAGAAGTTGTATTCGCGGTAGCCCGGACCGTTTCCCGCCATGACGAAGGCCTCGAAGCAGGTGTGTTGCCAGAGCCCGTCGCGGCGCTGCGGGCTTGAGGGCGGCGGCACGATCAGGCCGGCCAGGTCGCCCGACAGGGTGTAGGTGAGGATCAGCAGATCGGCCCCGGCCGAGATGCTGACCTCGATGCCGTCCAGGTCCGGGCACGCGGTGGCGGGGTGAGGGCTAAGGCGGGCATGACGCATGGGTGACGACGGTCCTCGGGCAGTACGCCAGTCATGGCGGGGCAAGACTGGGCAATGGTTGATCGTCAAGATTGTAACGTCATGTTGCGGCGGGGCCCGGAGAGGTACAATCCGTGGCCATGGAAAACGCCAATTTCACCGACCATTTTCTGATTGCCATGCCCAACATGACCGACCCGAATTTCGCCGGGGCGCTGACCTATATCTGCGACCACAATCCGGATGGCGCGCTGGGCGTGGTGGTGAACCGGCCGATCGAAATGTTGCTCGACAAGCTGTTCGAACAGATCGGCATCTCGATGGAAAACGAGGCGATCGGCAAACAGCCCGCCTATTTCGGCGGTCCGGTCCAGATCGAGCGCGGCTTCGTGTTGCACCAGCCGGTCGGCAACTGGAGTTCGACCCTGTCGGTGAATGATCGGGTCGGGCTGACCACCTCCAAGGACATTCTGGAGGCGACCGGTCATGGCAACGGGCCGGAGCAGATCATCGTGGCCCTGGGCTACGCCGGCTGGGGGCCGGGGCAACTGGAAAACGAGATCAAGCAGAACGCCTGGCTGACCGTGCCGGCCGACCCGGAGGTGATCTTCGGCCTGCCGCCGGAGGAGCGTTTCGCGGCCGCGATGCATCTGCTGGGGATCGATCCATCCATGCTTTCGGAAGAGGCTGGGCACGCTTGAAGGGCAGTGTGCTGGCCTTCGATTTCGGCTTGAAGCGGATCGGCGTGGCGGTGGGCGACTGGGAGACTCGGACCGCGCACCCGCTGGAGACGATCGCCGAGGAGATCAATGACCGGCGCTTCGCCCGGATCGCCGCCCTGATTGCCGAGTGGCGGCCGGTCGATCTGGTGGTGGGGTTGCCGATGAGCCTGGACGGCGAGGAACATGAACTGTCCAGGCGCTGCCGGCGCTTTGCCAATCAGTTGCATGGCCGGTTTGGCCTGGCGGCCCACCTGGTTGACGAGCGCCTGACCTCGGTCGAGGCGGAGGGCCGGTTGCGCGAAATGGGCCGTTCGGTCCGGAACAACAAGTCGGCGGTGGACAGTCTGGCCGCTCAGGAAATCTTGCAGGACTATTTTTCAAAATGAACTTAGCTGACCCAAACCAACTCATCGATCAACTGGCGGAGCAGATTCGTCCGCGGCTGCAACCGGACTGTGCCCTGCTCGGCATTCATACCGGCGGCGTCTGGGTGATGGAGGCGCTGGTCGAGCGGCTGGGCGTCGATCTGCCGCGCGGCGTGCTCGACATCGCCTTCTACCGGGACGACTTTTCGCGCATCGGCCTGCACCCAGAGGTAAAGCCGTCGAGCATCCCGTTCGAGGTGGATGGACGTCATATTCTGCTCATCGATGATGTGCTCTACACTGGCCGGACGATACGGGCGGCAATGAATCTGGTGTTCGATTACGGCCGGCCAGCCAGCATCCGCCTGGCGGTTCTGGTTGACCGGGGTGGGCGGGAGCTGCCCGTTTGTGCGGACTATGCGGGGGTGAGAATGGAACTGGAGGCGGGCCAGAATATTTCGCTGGAGCAGAATGACGACGGGCATCTGCGGCTGGTGATGAAGAAGGGGGCAAAATGAGCCGGAACCTGCAACTGACCGACGACGGCCGGCTCCGCCACCTGCTCACCCTGGACGGACTGCCGGCCCGCATCCTGACCCAGATCCTCGATACCGCCGAGTCCTTCGTCTCGATCGGCGACCGGGAAGTGAAGAAGGTCCCGTTGCTGCGCGGCAAGGCGGTGTTCAACCTGTTCTTCGAGAACTCGACCCGCACCCGCACCACCTTCGAGATCGCTGCCAAGCGCCTGTCGGCCGACGTGTTCAACCTGAACATCGCGACCTCGGCCACCAACAAGGGCGAGACCCTGCTCGACACCGTGGCCAACCTGTCGGCGATGCAGGCCGACATGTTCGTGGTGCGCCACGCCTCCAGCGGCGCCCCGCACCTGATCGCCCGCCACGTCGCGCCGCACATCTCGGTGGTCAATGCCGGCGACGGTCGCTGCGCCCACCCGACCCAGGGCCTGCTCGACATGTTCACCATCCGCCACTACAAGGGCGGCTTCCACAACCTGCGCGTGGCCATCGTCGGCGACGTGCTGCACTCGCGCGTGGCCCGTTCCCAGATCCATGCCCTGACCACCCTGGGTTGCCCCGAGGTGCGCGTGGTCGCGCCCAAGACCCTGCTGCCAAGGGATGTCGAGAGCATGGGGGTCCACGTCCACCACAAGATGGAAACCGGGATCAAGGACGCCGACGTGATCATCATGCTGCGCCTGCAGAACGAGCGGATGCAGGGCGACCTGCTACCCTCGGCCGGCGAGTACTACAAGAACTGGGGCCTGACCCCGGACAAGATGAAACGGGCCAGGCCGGATGCCATCGTCATGCACCCCGGGCCGATGAACCGGGGCGTGGAGATCGACTCCGACGTGGCCGACGGCAAGCACTCGGTGATCCTGCCGCAGGTGACCTTCGGCATTGCGGTGCGGATGGCGGTGATGAGCATGGTGGCAGGGAGCGGCGCATGAAAATACTGATTCGTAATGGCAGAGTGATCGACCCGGCCAGCGGGCTGGATGCGGTACGGGACATCTACATCGCCGCTGGCAGGATCATCGCCCTGGGTGAGGCGCCGGCCGAGTTTCACGCCAACCACGAGATCGACGCCAGCGGGCTGGTGGTCTGTCCCGGTCTGGTCGACCTGGCCGTGCGCCTGCGCGAGCCGGGCCTGGAATACATGGCCACGCTCGAATCCGAGATGCACGCGGCGGCGGCCGGCGGCATCACCTCGCTGGCCTGTCCGCCCGACACCGATCCGCCGCTGGACGAGCCGGGCCTGATCGAGATGCTCAAGTTCCGGGCCAAGAACAGCCCCGGTCCGCGCGTCTATCCGATCGGCGCCCTGACCTGGAAGCTGAAAGGCGAGCGACTGACCGAGATGGGCGAGTTGCAGGAGGCCGGCTGCGTGGCCTTCAGCCAGGCCGATACCCCGATGGCGAATACCCAGGTCCTGCTGCGCTCGCTCGAATATGCCTCGACCTTTGACCTGCCGGTCTGGTTGCGGCCGCAGGATGCCCACCTGGGCAAGAACGGTGTGGTGCACGACGGCGTCGTGTCGGCCCGTCTCGGCCTGCCTGCCATTCCGGTGCCGGCCGAGACGGTGGCGCTGCAGACCATCATCCTGCTGGTGCGCGAGACCGGGGCGCGGGTCCATCTCTGCCGACTGTCCAGCCGGGCCGGGGTCGAGATGGTGCGCAAGGCCAAGGCGGACGGCCTGCCCATCACCTGCGACGCGGCCATTCATCATGTCCATCTGACCGAGATGGATGTCGCCGACTTCAATTCGAACTGCCACGTCGAGCCGCCGTTCCGCAGCCAGCGGGACCGCGACGGGCTGCGCCAGGCCTTGCGCGACGGGGTCATCGATGCGATCTGTTCCGATCATGCGCCAGTCGATGACGATGCCAAGGAGAAGCCGTTCCAGGAATCCGAGCCAGGCATCACCGGGGTCGAACTGCTGTTGCCGCTGACCCTGAAATGGGGGCACGAGGCCGGCATCGGACTGGCTGAAACACTGGCCACGATTACCTGCAAACCGGCTGCCATCCTGGGCGTGGAGGCTGGCCGGATAGCGGTCGGTCAGCCGGCCGACCTGTGCCTGTTCGACCCGGATGAATCCTGGATGGTGAGCCAGAAGTCACTACTCAGTCTGGGCAAGAACAGCCCATTCCTGGGTCATGAGATGCAGGGCCGGGTGCGATATACCGTGATCGATGGCCATATCGATTACAAAGCCAACTAATCTTGCCGGAGGTGCCGCGTGCGCTTGGATGACGAACGGGAAAGCAGCAATGTAGAAGACCGCCGCGGTGGCGGGTTCGGTGGGTTGCCGATCGGTGGCCGTCATGTCGGCATCGGCACCGTGGTCCTGGCCCTGGCCGCCTGGTACTTCGGTATCGATCCCAGCGTGGTGCTGAACATGGCCTCCGGTCCGGTGCCGTCGGCGCAGGTGCAGTCGGCCCCGCCGCCGGCCAACGACCAGATGGCCCAGTTCGTCGGCAAGGTGTTGGCTGAGACCGAGGACACCTGGCAGGCCATCTTCCAGAGCGAAGGCAAGCAGTACATCGATCCCAAACTGGTGCTCTATACCGGCAGCACGCCTACTGCGTGTGGTACCGGCGAGACTGCCATGGGCCCGTTCTACTGCCCGGGCGACCAGAAGGTCTACATCGACCTGGCCTTCTATCAGGAACTCAAGGACCGCTTTCACGCGCCGGGCGAATTCGCCGAGGCCTACGTGATCGCGCACGAGGTCGGCCATCATGTGCAGAACCTGCTCGGCATCACCGAGCGGGTCGAACGTCAAAAACAGCGGGTGAGCGAGGCCGAGGCCAACAAGCTGTCGGTGAAGGTGGAATTGCAGGCCGATTGCCTGGCCGGGGTCTGGGCGTCGAATGCGGACCGGGCCCGGCATATCCTGGAGCAGGGCGATGTGGAACAGGCGATTGCTGCCGCCACCGCCATCGGCGACGACCGCCTGCAGAAAGAGGCGCGCGGCTACGTGGTGCCGGACAGCTTCACCCACGGCACCTCGGAACAGCGGGTGCGCTGGTTCAAGCAGGGCATGGAAGCCGGCAAGCCGGGCGCGTGCAATACCTTTACCGCGGCCAGCCTGTAGCTCAGGCCCGGCTGCTCATCCGCTGCATCAATTCCAGGGTGGCTTCGTATTTGGGCCGGACCGGGGAATCCGGGGCGATGTTGTTCAACGCCTGTTTGAGCGCGCTGGTCAGTTCGGCCATATGCGCCTTCTCCTGGGCCAGGGCCTCCGCCTCGGTCAGTTCAGTGGGCGGCGGAGTGCTGCGAACCTTCTTGATGTGTCGGCGCAACTGGTGCTGGGCATGCTCGGCGACCTGATAGGTGGCGCGCATGGTGAGAAACTTCAGCACGAACAGAAAGCCCATGATGCCCAGCGACAGGTTCAGATGAAACTGCGCCGAATCGAAATCGCGCGACATCATGTCCAGTATGCCGAGCAGGAAGGCGACGGCAGACAGTCCCCAGGCCAGCATCGTGGCCTGCTTGTCCGGTACCAGAAATAGCAGCAGTCGGTTCATCTGTTCATCGCCCTCAAGCCTGATGATAGGCAGGAATCAGCGGCCAGGCCAGCTAGCGCAACAATCTCCGGCGGGTGAGCACAAGGCCGGCGGCAAAACCGGCAATGCCATAGGCCAGCAGGACCGACGCATGGAGCAGCGGCAAGGTCGGCAATCGTCCCAGAATCAGCGGCCGGGCCAGGTCGATGGCATGGGTCAGCGGCAGCGCGGCCGCGAATCCGGCCAGCCAGTCGGGCAGGGCGCTGCTGGGATAGAACACCCCGGACAGCAGCACCATGGGCGTGATCGCCAGGGTGAAGTAATACATGAAGAAATCGTAGTTGGGCGCGACCGAGTTGACCATCAGGCCCAGCCCGGCAAAGCACAGCCCGGTGAGCAGGATCACCGGTAGTAGCCAGAGTGTGAGCACGAAATCCGTATACAGGCCGAGCACCCAGATCACCACCAGGATGGCGATGCCGGAGAGCAGGCTCTTGGCTGCGGCCCAGAACCATTCGCCGACCAGCACATCGGTCAGGGTCAGCGGCGTGTTGAGGATGGCGTCCCAGGTCTTCTGCACGTGCATGCGCGAGAAGGCTGAGTACAGCGTCTCGAAGGTGGCGCTGTTCATCACGCTGTAGGCCAGCGAGCCGGCGGCCAGGAAGTGCAGGTAGGGCACGCCCTGGACCTTGCCCAGGAACTGGCCCAGGCCATAGCCCAGACCGAGCATGTACAGCAGCGGGTCGGCCAGGTTGCCGAGGATGGACGGGATGGCCAGTTTTTTCCAGACCAGGAAGTTGCGATGCCAGACGGG
>JBBIJC010000019.1:21199-29107 GCA_037446165.1 Hydrogenophilales bacterium
CGGCCGGTCAGTTTGAGGAACACGTCTTCCAGATTGGCCGGCCGGTGCAGGTAGCGCAGTTCCGGCTGCTTATCCAGTTCGGCGATGATCGGCTCCGGGTTGTCGGTGTAACAGAACAGGGTCTCGCCGGCCGTCTCGCAGCGCTTGCACAGGTCGAGCGCGCAGACCCGCCAGTCAGCCAGGGCGTCGCCGTAGACCTCCACCACCTGGGGCTCGATATGCTGCCGGATCAGGTCGCGAGGCGAGCCTTCGACGATGATGCGGCCCTGGTCGATGATGCTGATGGTGTCGCACAGGCGCTCCGCCTCGTCCATGAAATGGGTGGTCAGGAGCAGGGTCTTGCCCTTGCCAATCAACCGGCGCAGGCCCTGCCAGACCAGATGCCGGGCCTGCGGGTCGAGGCCGGTGGTGGGCTCGTCGAGGATCACCAGATCGGGGTCGTTGATCAGGGCGCGGGCCAGGGTCAACCGGCGTTTCATGCCGCCGGACAACGTGGGCACCAGCGCCTGTTCCTTGCCGGCAAGGCCCGCGAAGTCGAGCAGATCGTGAATCCTGGCTTCGACTTCATTCCGGGTCAGGCCGAAATAGCTGCCGTAGACGAGCAGGTTTTCCCGCACCGAGAAATCCGGGTCCAGGCTGTCGATCTGCGGTACCACACCGACCCGCGCCCGGGCCGTGCTGCCTCCGGCCGGCATGGGCTGGCCGACCAGTTCCACGCTGCCGGAATCGGCCGCGATCAGGCCCAGGGCCAGGCGCAGGGTGGTGGTCTTGCCGGCGCCATTGGGGCCGAGCAGGCCGTGGCATTTGCCGGGCTCGATGGCCAGATCGACGCCATCCACCACGGCGTGGCCGGCATAGGTTTTGGTGAGTCCGGAGAGTTTGAGGGGCGTTCCGTTCATGCGCAGAGCAGGCTTTCGACCAGGGTTCGAAGAGCTACCAGTTTGCCATGAAAGAAATGCCCCGCGTCCGGCATGACGTGCAGGGCGACGTCGTGTTCGCGTGCGTAGGCCTGCACAGCGGCGAGCGGGATCAGCTCGTCCTGCTCGCCATGGATGATGGTGGTCGGGATGGCGGGCGGATCGAAGTCGTACATGGAGACGGCCGGGCCGACCATGATCAGCTGCCGGGCCCGGAGGCGTTGCGCGACCCGATGCTGGACATAGCAGCCGAAGGAAAAGCCAAGCAGGGTCCACGGCAGGTGGCTGAATTGCGGCTCGATGTGTTCGGCGACCGCGATCAGATCGTCGGTCTCGGCGAGGCCGTGGGCATGTTCACCGGTGCTGGCGCCGACGCCGCGGAAGTTCGGTCGCACCGCAACCAGCCCGCAAGCCAGGGCGGCCTTGGCCAGGGTGTGGGCGACCTTGTTGTCCATGGTCCCGCCGTGGAGCGGATGGGGATGGGCGATCAGAGCCAGGCCGATCGGTTCGCCGTCCGGTTCCTCGATGACGGTCTCGATCCGGGCGCCAGCCGTCTCGATGTGCAGCGTGTGGCGCTTCAATCGATCTTCAGGCGCTCGACGACCTTGCCGTCGCGCAGGTGGGATTCGAGGATCTCGTCGATGTCGGCCTCGTCGACGTAGGTGTACCAGGTCGCGTCCGGATAGACCACTAGGACAGGGCCTTGGGCGCAACGATCCAGGCAGCCGGCACGGTTGATCCGGCAGTCGCCGCCCTTGCCGTGCAGGCCCAGCTGCTTGGCCGTTTTCTTGGCGTGTTCGAACAGGGCTTCGGCGTTGTGGTCGGTGCAGCAGGCGGCGCCGTCGTCGCGCCGGTTGAGGCAGAAGAACACGTGGTGTCGGTAGTAGCTCATAGTTCGTCGTATTTCGCGGCGTTGCCCCGGGCCTTGCTGACCGGATACTTGGCGGCATTGATGGCCAGCTTGTCCTCGGCGGCCTTGAGCAGGTCGATGTCGAGGCAGTTGGCCAGGCTGACCAGGTAGATCAGCACATCGGCCATCTCCTGGCGCACGGCTTCCTTTTTCGGCGCGGACAGGTTCAGGCTTTCCTCGGGGGTGAGCCACTGGAACGGTTCGAGCAGCTCGGCCGCCTCGACGATCAGTGCGGCGGTCAGGTTCTTCGGGGTGTGGTAGAGATGCCAGTCCCGCTCCCGGCCAAAGTGGCGGACCGCTTCAGCCAGGTGCGCCAGGGTGTCGATGGTCATATCAGTTTGGAGGGTGATCCGTGGGCAGGGGGCCACTCTGGTCCGGATTCGGCTTGGCCGGCGCCGGGGCCGGGTAACCGGCCACTTCCAGCATCTTGTCCCAGACACTGGGCGAGTAGCCGCGCTGCATGGATTCGCCGATGAACAGGACCGGGATTTCCATGGCGCCAGTGCGCTTCTTCAGTTCCTGGGCCAGCTTGGGGTCCTTGTCCGCATTTTTCAGGGTGAACGGCACGCCGCGCTGGCGCAGATAATCCGCCGCCTGATCGCAGGTGGCGCCGCAGTTGCCGCTATAGAGCGTGACCGGTGCGCCGGACCTGGCCGAATCGACAGTCGTGCTGCCGCTGGCCGAGTTGATGCGCTTGATCTGCTTCACGCTGGGCGGCGGCGGCTGGTCCGAGTAGTTGACATGGCCTGTGCTGTCGGTCCAGCGGTAGAGCTCGGCGGCCGCGGGCAGGGCGAAGCTCAGGGCCAGCAGAAATAGGGCAAAGCGTTTCACGGTGTGCCTCCCGGTGGAAATCAGACCATGCCATTATGCCTGAGCAGGGCGTCAATGGTAGGTTCCCGGCCGCGGAAGGCCTTGAACGAGTCGATCGCGTCCCGGCTGCCGCCCATGCCCAGTATCTCGCTCCAGAACCGTTCGCCCACAACCGGGTTCAATACGCCGTTTTCCTCGAACAGGGCGTAGACATCGGCCGACAGCACTTCGGCCCACTTGTAGCTGTAGTAGCCGGCTGCGTAGCCACCGGCGAAGATGTGCGAGAAGTTGTTCGGAAAGCGGTTGTACTCGGGCGGGATGACCACCGCCACCCGCTTGCGCAAGGCGTTCAACAGCTGCAACGGGGTCTGGGTGGCGGGATTGAAGTCGCTGTGCAGGTGCATGTCGAACAGCGAGAACTCGATCTGGCGCACGGTCTGCATGCCGGCCTGGAAGTTCTTCGCCGCCAGCATCTTGTCGAACAGCTCACGCGGCAAGGGCTCGCCGGTGTCGACGTGGGCGGTCATGTGCCTGAGCACGTCCCATTCCCAGCAGAAGTTCTCCATGAACTGCGATGGCAGTTCGACCGCGTCCCATTCCACGCCGTTGATGCCGGACACGCCCAGTTCCTCGACGCGGGTCAGCAGGTGGTGCAGACCGTGGCCGAATTCGTGGAACAGGGTGATCACCTCGTCGTGGGTGAACACCGCCGGCTTGCCGCCCACCGGGCGGGTGAAGTTGCAGGTCAGGTAGGCGACCGGGGTCTGGATGCCGCCATTTTTGCGGCGCCGGGTGATGGCATCGTCCATCCAGGCGCCGCCGCGCTTGCTGTCGCGGGCGTAGAGGTCGAGATAGAACTGGCCGACCAGCTGGCCGGACTGATCGCGGATGGCGAAGAACTTGACCGAGTCGTGCCAGACCGGCGCGCTGTCTTCGCGAATCGCCAGACCGTACAGGGTCTCGATGACCCGGAACAGGCCGGCCAGGACCACGGGTTCGGGGAAATACTGTTTCACTTCCTGTTCGGAGAAGGCGTAGCGCGCTTCGCGCAGTTTTTCCGAGGCGTAACCCACGTCCCAGGCTTTCAAGTCGGGCAGGCCCAGTTGCTTGGCGGCGAACTCGCGCAGTTCGGCCATGTCGCGCTCGGCGTAGGGCTTGGCGCGCTTGGCCAGGGTTTCCAGAAAGTCGAGCACTTCGTGCGGGGTGCGCGCCATCTTCGGCTCCAGCGACAGCTCGGCGTAGTTGGCAAAGCCGAGCATGTGGGCCGCCTCACCGCGCAGTTCGACGATGCGGTCGATCAGTCTGGTGTTGTCGAGTTGCTCCGGGCCGAATTCCGAGGCGCGCGTGGTGTAGGCGCGGTACATCTCCTCGCGCAGTGCGCGGTTCGAGCAGAAGCTCAGAATGGGCATGAAGGAGGGCGCCTGCAGGTTGAGCTTGAAGCCGGTCTTGCCGTCGGCCTCGGCCATCTCGTGGAACATCTCCTTGGCATCGTCCGGCACCCCGGCCAGTTCGGCCTCGTCGGTGATCAGCTTGCTCCAGGCATTGGTGGCGTCGAGCAGGTTCTCTTCGAATTTCGCGGACAGCTTGGCCAGTTCTTCCTGGATGGCCATGAACCGGGCCTTCTGCTCCTCCGGCAGGTCGGCGCCGCCCAGGACGAAGTCGCGCAGTTCGTTTTCCACCACCTTGCGCCGGGCGCCCGGCAGATCCTGAAATTCACGCTGGGCGCGCAGGGCCTTGAACCGGGCGAACAGCCCGGCGTGCTGGCCCAGTTCGGCGTAGTACTGGGTGATCTTGGGCAGGTTGTCGTTATAGGCCTCGCGCAATTCGGGGCTGTCCAGGACCGAATGCAGGTGCGAGACCTGGCCCCAGGCGCGGCCGAGTCGTTCGTTGGCGTCTTCGAGGGGAAGCACGAATCCGTCCCAGTCCGGTGTTCCCTCCGCCCCGACGCGTTGGGCGACCTGTGCGCGGCCTTCCGCCAGCAACTGGTCGATGGCCGGGGTGACATGTTCGGGTTTGATCTCGGCGAAGCGGGGCAGGCCGGTGAAGTCGAGCAAGGGGTTCATGGCGGTTTCTGGAAATGGGAGTTGAGACGATTATACTTTGGGCGTTTTCCGATTTTTCCAGAGCCATGACCATCGAATCGTATAAAGAAGTAACCCCTTTTCTGGGCAAGGACGTTTTTGTGCATGCCTCGGCCACGGTGATCGGGGACGTGGAACTGGGCGACAAGGTGTCGGTCTGGCCCGGGGTGGTGATTCGCGGCGATGTGAATTTCATCCGCATCGGTGCGGGCAGCAACATCCAGGACAACACAGTGCTGCATGTCAGCCATCGCAGCCCCGTCGAGCCGGAGGGCGCGCCCCTGTACATCGGCAAATATGTGACCGTGGGCCATGGCTGCATCCTGCATGGCTGCGAGATCGGCGACGAATGCCTGATCGGCATGGGCGCCATCGTCATGGACCGGGTGGTCATGCCGGCGCACGTCCTGCTCGGTGCGGGCAGTCTGGTACCTGAGGGCAAGCAACTGGAATCGGGCTGGCTCTATGTCGGCCGGCCAGCCAGGGCGGTGCGACAACTGACCGATGAAGAGATCTCCGGCTTGCGCGCCCATGCCGAACACTACGTGGCCTGGGCGGCGGACTATCTGAAGTGAATTCCTGACCGGCACTTCCGGCCTTCGGTAATTCTGTACTATTCTTAATTAGAATGGATGTACGTGATTGCGATGGAGATGTCGGATGGGCTTGATGGGTTGGGTCAAATCATTGGCGACAAGGCGACCGCCGCCTGTATCGGCGAATCCAGGGGTGGGTGCTTCCCAGTCCTTGACGGCAGAGGGCGCTGTCCTGGCGGGTCTGAATTTCAAGTCCGCAATCGATGCCCACATGAAATGGAAGGTCCGGCTGGAGAGTTGTCTGTCCAGTGACAACCAGGAAAAACTGCAGGTAGAGGTGGTCTCAAGGGACGATCAATGCGTCCTTGGCAAGTGGATATACGGTGCCGGCGGCGAGCATTTCGGCCACATGCCCAAATTCCAGGAAATGAAAAACGATCATGCCCAATTCCACCAGTGCGCGGGCGAGGTGCTGAGCTGCTGTCTGGCCGGCGACAAGGAGGGCGCGAGCCGCAAGTTGTTGTCCGGCGAGTACCCCCGCAGCTCGGAACGGGTGAAGCTGCATCTGGCCAGGCTGTACGTTCAGGTGAAGGACGGGGGCTAGGCCGACGCTGGCTGGTCCGGAAAATCGATGGTGACGGCGAGGCCTCTGCCATCAAGCCCGCTGCCAAAGGTCAGGCTGGCGCGATAACGTTCCACGATGCGCAGAACGATGGAAAGGCCCAGTCCGACGCCGCCTGCATCGGGCCTGCCCAGGCGATTGAAGCGCTGGCCAAGTTCAGCCAGTTGTGAATCGGCCACGCCGGGGCCGTTATCCGCCACCACCAACCGTGTATGTCCGATCCGCTGGCTGATCCTGACCTGGATCCGGCCGCCGGGCTGGGTATAGCGCAAGGCGTTGTCGCACAGGTTGCGCAGCAAAATTCTCAAGGCATCTTCTTCGCCATGCATATTGGTCGACGCGCCCTGCAGGGAGAGGTCGATGCCTTTGGCGACCGCCGCTGGCGCCAGCTCGCCACACAGATCGCGCGCTAATTCAGACAGATTCAGGGGCGCATCCTGCGCGGCGTCGATCGCGTCCAGCCGGGCCAGGGTCAATAGCTGGTTGACCAGTCTGGCCAGGCGCTCCGCCGTGGCCGAGGCTTGTTGCTGGGCCTGAACCCGTGCCTCCCTGTTGTCAGCCAGTCGAAGGGCGTCGAGCTGGGCCCGTAGTGCGGCCATCGGGGTACGCAGTTCGTGGGCCGCATCGCCAGTAAAGCGGCGCTCGTGTTCCATCGTCATGGTGAGACGATCGAGCAGGGTATTGATGGCTTGCATCAACGGCCAGAGCTCCTTGGGCGTGTCGGCAAGTTCAAGATGTTGCAAGAAGGCGGGGTCGCGCGTCGCCACTTCCGCGGTGAGCCTGCGAATCGGCGCCAGACCACGGTGGGTGAGCCAGATCAGCACAATGATGCCGACCGGCAGGACGAGGAGATAGGGCCGGGTATTGCTCCAGGCGATCTGTTCGACGATCTCGTTCCGGTCGATCAGGTCCTGTCCGACGATGGCCCTGAATTCTCCGTTGGGGGAAGTCTCGGCAAATATCCGGAATGAGCGGCCCTCCCAGGTGGAGGTGCTGAAACCGTCCTTGCGCGAAAAGAGCTGTTTTGAGTCGATTTCACCCGATCGAAGCAGTAGTTGCGGGTAGGGCCGGTCATTGCTGCCGGTCAAACGGGCGTGCGGGGCGGAGTCGAATTGGTCGCCCCTGGCCTTCAGCTTCCAGACCTGGAAGATCATGTAGCTGTGTTCAGAGTGGGGGCTGAGGCCGATATCGCCCGAGGTATTGCTGGTGTCGGCGCGGCTGAGAAACAGCAGGGTCTGGACCAGCTGGGCCAGTTGGGTATCGAGAATCTCGCTTGCTTCGACCACGGCCGCCCGATAACCGCCCAGCCCGGCCAACAGTCCGCATGACAGCAGGACCGCTACGGAGGCCACAATAAAGCGGGCCTGAAGCGACTTCATCCGGTGTTCTCGATCATGTAGCCGATACCGCGCAGGGTCAGTATCACCTCGCTGCCCAGCTTGCGGCGCAGGTGATGAATATGCACCTCCACCGTGTTGCTCTCGACCCCTTCGCCCCAGCCGTAAAGCGAGGCCTCCAGTTGTGACTTCGAGAGCACACGGCCCATATTGGTCATCAGCTTTTCCAGTAGACCGTATTCCCGCGCCGACAGGCTGACCGGCTCACCCGCGAGCCAGACTCGCCTGGCCTGCGTGTCCAGTTCGATTTGCCCGGCGCTCAGCCGGTTGCCTACCTGTCCCCGCGCGCGGCGCACCAAGGCGTGCAGCCGGGCCGCCAACTCTTCCATATCCACGGGCTTGACCACGTAATCGTCGGCACCGGCGTTGAAGCCGGCCAGCTTGTCGGTCTTGCTGTCCCGCGCGGTCAGGATCAGCACCGGCAACTCGTGGCCATTGCTGCGCAGGCGGCTGAGCAAGGACAACCCGTTCTCGCCGGGCAGGCCAAGGTCGAGCACCACCGCGACATATTCCTCGCTGTTCAGGGCTTGCCAGGCGGCCGCTGCGTCCTGGGTCCAGTCCGGGGCAAAACCGATCGAATGCAGGCCGCTTTTGAGGCCGTCGCCAAGTTGGGGGTCGTCTTCAACGATCAATAT
>JBBIJC010000020.1:0-28210 GCA_037446165.1 Hydrogenophilales bacterium
CGCCGCGCACCGCCTCGAAGGCGTTGCCGTAGCCGCGAGTCTCGGCCAGGACCAGCAGTTCGTCCGGGGGTGAGGCCGGCGCGGCAGCCGGGGCCAGGACATCGCCGGTGGTGTCCTGATCGAGGCGGGCGACCATGCCCTTGGCCACCGCAGCCATGGGCCGGCCGGAGAGGTTGTTGATGCCGGCGTGAGTCACCTCGGTGAGATTGAAACGGCGTTCCTCGTCGTTGCCGAGGGCTTCGCTGGGGGCGTCGATCAGATCGAAGCCGAAGCCGGGGCGGAAGCTGCGCACGGAAGAACGGCCGAGATAGGTCTTGAAGCGGGCCTCGTGGGCCTCCATGACCAAACGCTGGTAGCGCTCGGACTCACGCAAATCGGCCCAGGCGTAGAGGCCGTCGTGGGTGTACTGCTCGAGGGCCGGGGCGTTGGCGCTGCCGTAGGTCTGGGCGGTGGGCACCGTGGTGGTCACGGCACGCTTGGCCTTGTAGTCATAGGCCAGCGCCGTGGTCATGCCGATGCCGAAGCGGCGGCGGGCACCGAAGGCGACCACTGCGTCTTGTTCTTCCTGGCTGTCGGCCCTATGGTAGCGGATGCCCTGGCCGCCGATGCCGGAGGCGGATTGGCTGTCCTCGGGCAGGTCGCGGCTGTCGGCGAAGATCCGCATGCGGTGGCCGGCGGGGGCGGCTTCGTCTTCCTCGATGCACCAGCCCAGGCCTTCCTCGGCCAGCAGGCGGGAGACGAAGGCGTAGTCGGATTCGCGGTATTGCACGCAGTAGCTGCGCGGGCGGGTGTCGGCCAGGAAGGGTACGACGTCGTCGGACCACTGCCAGGCGGCGATGTCGGCGTAGTCGGCGAAGACGAGTTCGAGGATGTCCTGGAGGGTGCGCTCCTGGAACACGCGGTTGTGCCGGCCGCGCGACATGAGCCAGGTCCAGGGCACGACGGTGAGACGGTAGCGGGCGAAGCCGCCGTCGGCACCGAGTTTTGCGGCGGCGCGGACGAGGCCGGTGCGGGCGATGCGGCTGCCGTCGGAGACGCTGCTCCAGAGTGTCACCGTCTGGCCGAGCATGCGCTTCAGCTCGATGTAGGCGTCGGTGGAAAGCAGGTCGATGTAGAACTCGTAGCCGGCCGATAGCGTTTCGCGGCCCCACCACGATTCGACGGGCAGGTCGAGGCCGGCATCACGCCAGGCCAGCTCGTATAGCCGCGTTTCCGAAGTAAATAATTCAAGCATGACAACTCCCGGATTGGCTCCGTCCCTCCTTGGGATTTTATTTATTGCGAGTATTTTTGTAGGCGCAATTATGCCCCAGCGGGTGGGGCTTTTGTTGCGAAATCGCCGCCCGAGTCTCGGGAACAGCCCCGGCAGGCAGGTTGATGGCCACTGCGCCGCCCCGAGCCGGGGCGCGTGTTGTATAAATACGCCTTTCTTAAAACATACAGGGTGCAAGATGGACTTTGAATCGATGCTACGTCCGCTGGAAGGCAACGGCGGCGCCTGCGGGGAGGACATGATTTTTTCATCCGAATTCGACGCGATCCAGGAGGCGCGCCGCTTCGACGATCCCTCTCTCTCGCAGGGCGAGTGGGTGACCGACGTGAAGGAGGCCGACTGGGGCAGCGTCGTCCAGATCGGCACAGACCTGCTGACGCACAAGACCAAGGATCTGCGGGTTGCGATCTGGATGACCGAGGCGCTTTCCAAACAGCAAGGGCTGAAAGGACTGACCGGTGGTTACGACTTTATCACCAGGCTGTGCGAGTCGTTCTGGGCGGACCTGCACCCTCTGCCCGAGGACGGCGACATGGAAGCCCGTATCGGCAATCTGGACTGGCTGGTCGCGCAGACGATCCGGCTGGTGCGTGAGGTTCCCTTGACCAAGTCGGCCAGGGGAGCGTTTTCGTCAGCCGATTACGAGTCGGCGCGCGCCGCGACGATGGCCATCGAACGCAACCCTGATCAGGCCGAGGAACTGGCAAAGAACGCGCGCATCACCGTGCCCTTGTTCGATGCAGCGCGAAGGGATACGCCGTCCGGCTATTTCCTGTCGGGCATGGAAGATGCCATCGCCGCCAAGGCAGCGGTCGAGCAACTGAAACAGATCCTGGATGGCCTGATGGGCAGTGATTCGCCGATGTTCGGCGGGGTGCTGGATGCCTTGGACGATATTCACTCTGCCTACCGCCGTTATGCCGGCGAGGCGGGGGCGCTGGTGGCTGCAGGACCGTCCGAAGCGCAGGGCAAGCCTGCCGCTGGCGGCGCTGGTGGAGCGATTGCAGCGAGCGTCGCATCGGGCCAGGTCCAGTCGCGTGAACAGGCTTTGCGCCAGTTGACCGAGATCGCCGCCTTTTTCAAGCGGACCGAACCGCATAGCCCGGTCGCCTATCTGGCCGAGAAGGCAGCCAAATGGGGCAGCATGCCCTTGCATGAGTGGCTGCGTTCTGTGGTCAAGGACGATACCGCCTTGCTGCGCGTGGAAGAACTGCTTGGCGTGGAGTCGAACAAGCAGAACAACGAGGGCTGAGTTTTTCGCCGCTTCTGGAGCGGCCTCCATGTCACGAAGAAGGCAGCCTGGGCTGCCTTCTTTCAATTCGTCAGGCGAAACTCGATCCGCCTGTTTTTCGCCCGGCCTTCTGCCGTGTCGTTGGCGGTGACGGGATGATCCGGTCCGCCGCCGACAGCTGTCAGCGTCTCGGCCGGAATGCCCTTGCGGATGAGATAGTCGCGTACCGCATTGGCCCGTCCAAGGCTGAGTTTGATGTTTGCCATGCGATCGCCGCTGCTGTCGGTATGCCCGGTGATCTGAACCTTGGGGCTGCCCAGCTTGGTGATGGCGGCGGCCATTTCGTCGAGAATCGCGATGCCGACCGGCGTCAGTTTCGTGGAACTGCTTTCGAATTCGACCACCCGGTTGGACAGGGTGTTGTCGAGCAGTGATTGGGCGCTGCTCGTGCTGCCGACCGCAAGGCCGTTGTCCACGCTGTAGGTGGGGTTCAGGGAGGTGGCCATGTCGCTCACGATTTGCTGGCGTTGGGCTTCGTTCGCGACCGTGCCCTTGACCGAGATCTGGGTGCCGTTGATCGATAGCTGGCCTTGCCGTACCTGCTTCAGGCTCGGGGTGATGAGCTTGGTGACGTGGTCGGTCCAGTTGGGGGGCGGTACGACGCCGCCGACTTCGATATGGTCGACCACGGCGGCCGGGCCATAGAGGTCGCGTAGCCGGCCCAGGACGGCGGAGCGTGTGGCTTCGTCAGGAACGATACCCGAGACGACGACCTTGCCGCTGACGTTGCCAGGGGCGACGCTGTCGGCCAGTGTCGGCGTGCTGCCGAGCGTGCCTAACAGGCACAGGATGGCGGTGGCGTTGGATCGAAATTTCATGTTTATTCCCCCAGGAATACTTCCCTGAATGTGGTGATGGCGGCCTCGAGGGTGATGCCAGGCTGGCTGAGATAGCTGGATAGCTTGGCGACGCCATAGTCTTGGCTGAGGTCGGCGTGGTCCTCGATCCATTCGGGATCGCTCAGGTCGATGATGCTGCCCGGCAGGGAGTCGGGCGAGAGCATGGCCAGCAGGGTCTGCGGTGATGCGCCGTTGAAGCCGATGATCATGCGGGCGCCGGTCCCGTGCGGTGCGATCAGTACTTGGAGTTCAAACCCGGTTTTGCGCAGAAAGGCGGTGACCAGGTATTGCCACATCCCGGCGACCAGATTTCGGTAGCGGTCATCGCGTGGCAGGGGCAGGGCGATTTCTTTTTCAATGGTGGTGCCGATGTTGCCCAGGATCGGGCGCAGGAGCAGGCCAATGGCGAGAATGGCGCGGCGGACGCTTTCCGGATTGTGGGGCGGACCCAGCATGTCGGCGAGCGTGGCGACGGTGGCCCTGCGTACGAAATTGCCAAGCGGATCGGACTGAAGAGCCAGCTCGAAATCGGCTGCGCTGTTCAATTCGCTGAGGCCGGCCAGGATTTCGGCAACGTCGGCGCCGTCAATTCCGGCCTGGGCAGCATTGCGCAGAACGCTGAACGGGTGCGCCAGGCCGGCTGGTGCGGCACGCAGCATCAGCATGTCCTCGCGTTCCACGGTGGCCACGGAGAGAAAGGGAAAGCGTCGACCGGAAGCATCCTGGCTCGGCTTCATGTGTCCGATTACGGAGACCTTGCTGCGTGGGCCGACGAAGGCGAAGTCGACCGATGGCGCCTTGTCGTAGGCGGTCTTCCAGCGCGGATCTTCGGATAGCAGTTCCATGCAGGACGATATCCAGCGGTCCAGCATGTTGATCAGCTGATGCTGGTTCGGACCCTTGACGAAGTCGCCCCGCGACGGCACTTTGCCGAAGCAGGTGGCTGGGGTTCCGGGCAGGTTGCTCATCGCATTCCTCCCGTGCCGGCCGGCGCCGCTCCAGGGGTGGCTGGCGGCCTTGACGCAGGTGTGGCGGCAGGTGTCGTCGGCGCTACCGTGGGTGCCGGTGTGGCGGCCGCTGGCGAGCCGCCAGCCACCTCGGCCGGCAGGGAGACGCCGCCGAGTCCGCGCGAAGGTGCCGAGCCGCTGCTGGCACTGGCCTGGGCTTGCGGGCTGCTGATGATGCGCAGATCGACGCTGACGGTCACGCCCTGGTTGCTCCAGGCCAGGCGGAACGTGCCGTCCGGCTGACGGGTACGCTGGGCCGAGTTGATCAACTTCTCCAGACCATAGCGGCCGGGGAAGTTGAGCATCTCGATGCTGCGGCCGTCGAAGGTGTTGGCCAGGACTTTGGCGCCCGGGACGCCAGCCGCATTCGGCCAGACAAAGTTGGCCCATTGCGCGGTGGTGTTTCGGTAATCGAGCCTCTGGCCGTCGATCTCGACGGTGTAGCTGGTGGTGCCTGGCGCCGGCTGGGGACGCAGCATGAACACCGTCTGCCCTTGTCCCGGGGCGCCGCTGCCACCTCCGCCACTGCCGCCGGATGCAGCACCGCCGAGCGGCGCAACCCATTGCGCGAAGTTGTTCATGAATTCGGGACGCAGGTTGATGCCAAGATCGCCCCAGGTGCGCGGCGTGAGGGTGTCGCCGCGGCGTACGACGAGTGCGCCCATGCCGGTTTCGACATATTTGGCGATCGCGCCTTCGGGGCCGAATATCTGCGCGATTTCGGCCGGAGAGGCCTCGATGCTGCCGCGGGCAGCGAACGGATACTTGATCGCCAGGGTGCGGTTGAAGGGCTCGTAGACCTGGGCAGTCCAGGTCTTGTTAAGCTCCTGCTCGGTCGGCTGGATGGTCGCCGAGAAGGTCTGCAGCAGCGGGCGCAGCAGCAGCGGCCGCAGGACGGCGCGCTGGTTGTCCGGCATGCCGGTCAGCATCTGTTCGTCGACGAAGCGGAGCGTTTCGGCCAGCTCGGAGTCGTTGCCGTCGATGGTGGCCCGCATCAGCTTGACGGCGCCCGGTCCGGGATCGCCCTGATTCTTGATCTGGTTCAGCCGGGTCCGGATCTTGGACAACTGCTTGAGATAGGTGGCCGAGAGCGGTTCGGCGTTATCCCGGGGCAGCATCAGTCGGCCAAGGCCGGAAAATTCCTTGCCGATCGGTCCCATCGGAATCTCGGCCTTTTTCGCGTCGACGTTGAGGTCGACCTGGACGCGGCTCGGCGACATGCCCAGGATGGAGCGCTTGAACCACTCGATGAAACCGCGTTGCGCCCGCTCCAGCCCGGCGTTGGCGAGCGATGGGTTGTCCCACGAGGTTTGGTCGAAGATGAGTTGGAGCAGCGTGCCGATGGGCGAGTTTTGCGGGTCGCCGATCCGGTTCATGGCGTTCACTGCATCGGGGAAGGTCGGGAATGAGGCGACGCTGATGCCTTGTACGAACAGCTTCCATTCGTCGGCGTAATCCTTCTTGTACATGGCGATGAGCGTCTTCTGGATCTGCTCGGGGCTGCCTTCCAGCGTCAGGTCATCCTTGGTCGAGGTCTTGAGCACCCAGTCGGCGCTGTTCTGTTCGCTGGTCGCGGCGTCCTTGATCGCCTTCTGGACGTAATCGCGCCAGGCCTCGACGGTAAAGGCGCCGGAGACCACGTGGCTGCCGGAAACCACCGAGGCGTTGTCCGGACCGACCACGTTGGCCACGGTAATCGGCGGGAAACGGGTCGCAGCGCGGGCCTTGATCTCGGCATACACCCGCTCGGCTGCCGGCATGCCGCGCACGACGTGGCGCAAGTTCTCGCGCGTCTGGTCGACCACGGCCAGGTTGTTCTCGATGGTCGGCCAGTCCGCCCGGTTGGCGTGCTCGAGGTAGAACGACAGGATACGTTCGGCGGAGCCGATCATCTGCTCGCGACTCATGGTGCCGCGGTTGGCTTCCAGCCAACTGCGCCAGAAGCGCGTGATCTGGTCTGAGAGGTGGCCCACTTCGACATGGTCGTGGTTGGCCAGCATCAGGTAGGTTTTCAATGCGTTGTAGGCATCCTCGACATTGGTCGGGGCGGCTTGCTGATAGGTCGTCGTGGTCGCCGTCTGGCCCTGCGCTGGCGCGCCTGGCGCCGCCACGTCCTGCGGTTTGAGCTGATCGGCATGGGCGTTAACGTCGGACAGGAATGACTCGATGTTTTCCTTGACCGGCTTGAGCATGATGTTATTCACGCCCGAGTAGTATTCGGCGCGCAGCTTGTCGGCCAGAATCTCGCCCTGGTAGAGACCGAGGCCGATCGAGATCGGATGGTCTTCGTTGAAGTGCTCGACCTGGGCCAGGCGGTCCTGGAGAATTTCCAGGGCCTGCAGGCGGGACTGCAGGTCGATTTTTCCTTCCTGGAGATGCACGGCCTTGTCGAGATCCTGTCTGACATTGGCGGTGAACTCTAGATTGTTCAGGAGAGACCAACTCCAGCCGCCCAGCGCCAGTCCGAACAGGCATAACGAGCCGAGCATGACCGCCTGCCGGAGACGGGTCTTGTTGCGGCTCGCATACTGACGGACGAGATTGCGGTCGGCGAAGATGACTTTGGAAAAGACATCCTTGATAAAGAAGCCGTGGCTGGAACCGGTGCGTACGGAAGCTGGGCCGTTTCCAGTCAGGCCGAATTTCTTCGAGATCCTTTCGTTCGAGAATGGCTTCGCTTCGCCGCTCTGGACTGCTGAAGTGATGTAGAAGCCGCGGAAGATCGGCTTGAACTGGAACGGGTTTTCCTCGAACAGCGTGGCCAGGAAGGCCTTGAGCGGGGATTTGATGGACAGGAATTCAGATGGGAAAGTCAGCAGGCCGGGCGGGATGCCTTCACCCTGGCTGCGCGACATCTGCGCCACGCTCAACGCACGCAGGCCCTCATAAAGTTCATCGAAGCGTTTGTCGAATTCGCCGATGGCATCATGTTTCCCCTCCGGGTCGTAGGGCAGGGTCGAACCCCAGACGCGATCGCGCTCGGTCCAGTCCATGTCCTGGAAGAACTCCAGGAATCCAGGAATCAGGTCGGCCTTGGTGAACAGCACGTAGACCGGCGCAAACACTTCCAGCTTTTCGGTCAGTTCCTGGACCCGCTGGCGCAGATTCTTGGCCAGCGTGATGGCGAAGTTGGGCGAGTTCCCGATCAACTCGCCGATGCTGACGGTGACGATGATGCCGTTGATCGGCGCGCGGGGACGGTTCTTCTTCAGCAGGCCGAGAAATCCCAGCCATTCGCTGCGGTCTTCCTCATGCACGGAGTAGCGTCCCGCGGTGTCCAGGAGGATGCCTTCGGTGGTGAAGAACCAGTCGCAGTTTCGCGTGCCGCCGATGCCCTTGATGACGTTGCCGCCGCCGTCGTCAAACGGGAACTTCAAGCCGGAGTTGACGATGGCGGTGCTCTTGCCGGCCGCCGGGTTGCCGATGGTCATGTACCAGGGCAGTTCGTACAGCGCGGCGGCGCCGGACATCTGCCCGAGCTTCGAGCCCTTGATGGTCTTGACGGCCTCGTGCATGCGCGTTTGCAGGGCGGAGATCTCCGCTTTGGACTCATTGCCGGCAGCCTGTTTGGCCTGCTCACCCTGCTTTTCCAGCATGGAGCCCAGCGATTCGGCGGATTTTTGCGCCCGGCGGTGCCTGACCAGCCAGACGATCCCCCACACAACCAGCACCAGAATGCTTGCGATGGCCGCCCAGATCAGCGCAAGTTTGAGTGTCTTGGCGCCCAGGAACAGAAAGGCCATGACGGCGGCAATCCCGATGAAGGAAAGGAAACGGGAGTCGGTAAGCAGGGTTCGAATTTGTGACATGGTTCGCTATTCGTGTGGATCAGGCACTGATGATTTCAGGGTCAGCGGGTGGGGTTGGTGTCTCGACCAGAAGAACGGCGCGGTCGGTCGGGTGCTGATTGCTGATGCAGATGACCGGGCCTTCTCCCGACAATGCTTTTTCACGTGCGCAGGCCAGGGCCAGCAGGCTTCCAACAGGCGCGGTCGAACCGCAGGCGCTGCCGATCTGCAGGCAGGCTGCCATGGGTTCGAGTTCCTTGAACTTTTCGCCGACGGCCAGCAGGAGTTCGTTGACCCGGCTTTCGCGATGGTCATTGTCAGAAACGATGGTTTTGATCGCTGATGCGTCGACGCCGCGGATGGTCAGGATGCCATCGATCAATTGCTGGAGCAGAGCGGCAGTAATCCGACCGCCTGCATCGACGGGTTTGTCGCGTACGGCCCGGCTGATCCGGCTGATCCGGACCAGCCCCTCCAGTACCGTCTGCGTATCGGCCTGCTTGCCCGTGAACAGCAGACAGGTGGCCGCTTCGCCGGGCATCTGTCCGGACTGGTTGCTGGCGTTGAATAGCGCGTTGTTTGCCGACCAGGTGTGCAGCGTCTTTTCGCCGATGGCCGAATTCGCCGCGATGACCAGATGCAGATCGTTCTCCAGCTGCTCCCGTTGGCTGGCCAGGATGAGTTCGTCGATTTCGCCCAGCGCATCGGCCTCGGTCGCAACCGTACGGGCCGAAAGCTCGATGCGTGAAGGATCCAATGCCGCCAGATATTCGCTCCGCAGCCAGGCCAGCAAGGCCTGGCTGTGTTCCGGATCCCAGTCCGCCGGCATAAGCCAGAGCAGGCGCAGGCGCGCTGCCGGCAGGGTTTGCTGGATCAGCTCGGCAGCGTGGTCGATGGCGCCCGGAAGCGTGGTGTCGAGCATGGCCAGGGCGCGCAGACATTCCCCCTCGCGCAGCGCGGCCGGGAAGCGCTCGTCGAATGCCGTAAGCCTGTCGAGAAAATCGGCAGAATCAAGGTCGTTATTCTTAGAGCAAAACACCGGAAAGCCGTCTTCATCCTTCAGTTCGGGGTCCGGCTTGGGGCGCTTCCCGCTGGCTACCGCGTCGAGGATTTCCGAAATCGAACTACCGGCGCCCGATGTCGCAAAGGCACCGATCAGGTTGATGGTGAAATTACGCTCGGCGGCTGCCGTCCTGGCTGCCGCGCTGGCAAGTGGGTCGACGTCGGCAGTGGCTGCGTCCTTCGGTTGTGGCGGTGCGGGGGGATTCTTGATGTGCTCGATGAATCCGTACAACAGCCAGAAACCGCCCACCAGCGAGAACGGCAGGATACCCAGGTAGAGCACCAGTTCGGCCATGGCTGGCTTGTAGTCGTTCGATTGCCACCATCCCAAAACCAGCGCCCAGATGATGGCGATGGCCAGTATGGTTGCACCGGCGATCTTGAAAAGGCGTCCTCGCATCAGGTAGTCGAATGTTCGTCAGTTAGTCTGTGGTAAGCGATTGGCTGGCGATCAGGGTCGCGCCGCAGGCGGTCTTGTCGCCATGCCGGGCGGCGGGGCGGCCATCGATGATCGCAGTCGGATCGCCGGTCACGATGGTGGTGACCCCGCCATGGTTCCGGAGCGGGCAAGTGACTTTGTCGCCGACGCGGGCAATCCCCTTGCCATCGCAATTGCTGGATTCCGACGCGCTGATTACCGTGCCGCCGTGATCGGTCTTGTCGCCAAGCAGGATGAATGGGCGTGACATTTGAAACTCCCCGGGTAAATGGTTATATCCAACTGAATCTGTTCTGAATTTAAATGGCTGGTGGAGTGCCCAGAACGCCTTTGCGGGCCAGCTCCACGTGGCCGAGATCGCGCATTTTCCAGGTGCCGCCCCAGCGCAGTCCGACCGATTCCGCAACCTGGCCATATAACTCATAGCCATGCATGGCCCAGGGGTCGAGCTCGGAAATCACGATTTTATTGTCTTGCATGAAGGCGCAATCGGCAGCCAGCCCATACTGGTGGTAGCTCATGTAGGCCCCGGCCTGAGTCACGCTGCTGCCCAGCGCCGCCAGCTTGGCCTGTCGTTCCGCGCTGCGAAACCCTTCGAGCAGGACCATTTCGTAGCCGTAGCGCTCTTTCATTATTTTCATGACACGCAGTAATCGTTGCGTGAAGTCAGGGTCAAGCTGGGCCCAGTTGCGGTTGGCAAACACGATGTTGGGGCGTGCCAGCACGACTTCCCTGGTGGTGAAGACTTCTGGTGGCAGCGCCGGAGGCGGAACCAATTGTTCTCCCTCCAGCAAAACTGAAATCTGGCGGTCCGGTCTGTAGTTGTCGTTGTCGAACGAGAATACGGCCGGACCACGCGCCATCAGGGCAAGCGAGGGGGGGATGATCACCAGGAGCAAAGCGGCAGCCGTCAAACGGGGGTTGCTACGCAGGAATCCGATCCCTTGTGTGAATGAGGTACGCAGCGCATTGCCGGATTTGGTTGCGGTCACCGAACCGGAGGTGAAGGTGCTTGCCAAGCCCCGGCTGGTGGTCGCGAGCGTTGAACTGAGCGCCCCGAAAACGCGCATGCGGATGCCCGGGAACGCAAATAGAACAACCGCGCCCGCGATCAGCATGAAATAAGAAAAAATGACCAGCAGAACCATCCCGTCCCTAACATGAATTATGAATCCCAGCTGCCAATTTGAATCTGGTCT
Source organism: Hydrogenophilales bacterium (assembly GCA_037446165.1). Lineage (GTDB taxonomy): Bacteria > Pseudomonadota > Gammaproteobacteria > Burkholderiales > Thiobacillaceae > Parasulfuritortus. The sequence goes on from JBBIJC010000020.1 coordinate 10,899, forward strand.
TGTCGCTGAAAAACTACCGGTATATCTGGAAAAACGTTATCTTAGAATTATAAAGTATGCGTTAGATAAACTACGTTACGCAAACCATAAACACAAATGTAAAGAGGCCCAGGATCAGATGCAAAGCAAGGTACCCAGTTTAACCAGCCCAGCGGGGAAAGAAGAGAAGAGCAAGAACGTCAGCATCTTGCAGGACCTCAATCCCAATGCTGCGAAAATCCAGACATCCCCAGTATCTGGCAAAAAGTTGCTCCTGCCTGCAATGGCACTGCTCGCGGCCGGAGGCGCGCTCTTTTTCTGGTTTTCTCCTGACCGGTCGCGTGATGCAGTGCCCTTTGTCGCCACCGAGACACAGGAAACTCCGGCGCAGCCTTTACCAAAGCAGGATGCAATGGCGGCCGCGCCAACCGCGCCGGGCAATGTGACTGAACAGGTTGCCAAAGCCGAGGCAAAGCCAGAGTCCAGGGCGGGATCAGGCCCGGCAATCATTCTTTCGACTGCGCAGCCAGACAGCAAGGAAAGCACTTCTGCACAGGCCAATCCGTTGAAGACCTTGACAGAGGAAACGGCGGCTGTGCCGGCCGAGAAGAAATCAGCGGCATTGCCTGAAACAGTCAAGCCGAAACAAGTGCATGCCACGGCAAAGGTACAGCCGAAAAAGTTGAGCCATCCGCAAAACCATCACGTGCTGGCCGACGCGAAGAAACCGGCCAAGACCAGCAAGACAGCCGACAAAACCAATAAGGCAGATGCCCTGGCAAGCAAGCCCCATTTGTCGAAGACGGCAAGCACGACCGGGAAGGCGCAGCCACCACATGACCAAACCATAAGCCAGCGGGATATCGATATCATCACCGCCATCGTCAAGGACAAATAACGGTTAAATCGGCCTCAAGGGGGAGCAGTGATCTGCACTTTTTGGCGTTCGCCTTCATGCGCCAAAAATGGGGCAACGACTTGGGATCAGGGCGTTAGACAAGTCGCAAGCAACCCTAGTCGACGGGGGCGAAGCGGATCGCGTAGTGTTGCTTGGGCAGGGGCCAGGCGTTCAGTGGGCCCTGGTAATTACCGCTGATGTCGGTGTCCACTTCCAGTTCGCCCCGGTCGGTTTTTCGGACTGCGTGAACATAGTGGTTGATCCGGTAGGTCATGCCGACCTTGTCGATGCGCTGGCGTTCGACGGTCAGGATGCCATTGGCACAGTGCAGGGAATCCTTTTTACTGCTGATTGGCAGCTGGCCGAAAATGCCGTGCGGCGTGCGTAGTTCAAGCCGGTATTCGCCCTGTTCCTGGAGCAGGCGATAATGGCTGATCCGTTCGTCATAGGCCGCCGGGTTGTCCGGGTACAGGGCCAGGGCCATATTCGGGGCCAGGCCAGGCGACAGTTTCTGGCTATCAGGCTGCAGGACGCCGACAAATTCGTACATGCCCAAGAGGCCCGCGCATTGGCCGGTCTGCAAATCCGGCTCGGACCTGGCGTTCTGGATGGGCGCGAACAGGCCGGCGACGAGAGCCGCGAATAGTACTTCCCTCACTTGTTCACACCTCCGCTTTTTTCGATGCCGGTGTGGCCCGGTTGACCGACCACAGCCGCAACTGCTTGATCTGTTCTTCCATGGTCCGCGACAGAGGCACCATCCGGGCCGTGTTCCAGACCACGTCCTGGTCCACGAACTCGCGGTTGTCCTGATAGGCGCGGATGCGCGCCGCCTTGACCACCTGTTCGATCTCGGCGCCGCTCCAGTTCTTGGTCACGGCGGCGAGCAGGTTGAGGTTGAACTTGTCGAGCGCGCCGCCTGCTGCCTTGATATGGATGCTCAGGATGGCCTTGCGCTCGTCCTCGGTCGGCAGATCAAGGAAGAACAGCTGGTCGAAGCGGCCCTTGCGGATCACCTCGGCGGGCAGTTTCTCGATCCGGTTGGCGGTGGCGACCACGAACACGGTGGGCGGTTTTTCCTGCATCCAGGTCAGAAAGCTGGCGAAGATGTTGTTGTTGCCGCCGCCGCCGTGCAGGTCGTAGCCGAAGCTGTTTTCCATCTCGTCGATCCAGAGCACCAGCGGCGCGATTTCCTCGGCCACCCGCAGGGCGTGGTCGAAGGCGTATTCCGGTGCGCCGTAGGCGCCGGACAGGACCAGGTTCATGTCCAGCCGGACCAGGGGCAGGTTCCAGGCCCCGGCGATGACCTTGGCCGCCATGCTCTTGCCGCAGCCGCTGACGCCCATGAACAGGATGCCGGCGGGTAAAGGGATGCCCGATTCGAAGGCCTGGCGGGTGAACAGCGAACGCCGGCTATCGACCCACTCCTTGAGATTTTCCAGACCGCCTACCTGATCGAGCTGGACCGACTTGTTGATGTATTGCAGGCAGCCCTCCTTGAGCAGGGCGTAGGATTTCTCTTCGAGGATTTCCGGCAGGGCGGTGTTCAGATCGGTCTTGCCTTCGCGGATCAGGCGGGTGACCAGGTGCCCGGCTTCATCCAGCGACATGCCCTTCATCGCCACGGCGCACTGGTAGCGCCATTCCTCATTCAGCTGCCCGGCCACCGGGCTGGCCTCGGCGATCTGCCCGATGTGCCGGACCAGTTCCGCTTCGGTGGGGATGCCGAGCAGGATCAGGAAGATCTGCTTCTTGAGCGATTCGGGCAGGATCAGTTCCGGATAGGACAGGAACAGGTAAGTATCCCGACCGGCCAGTTCCTGATACAGGTCGCGCAAGGCCCGTATCAGGCGTGGGTTGTCGGCCAGCAGCGCGGGCAGGTCCTGCATCAGGTAGAACGCCTTGCGCGGGCTGTCGGCGATATGGCGCAAGGCCGCGACGGGGTCGGTGATCGGCTCGATGATTACGCCGGTCTGGTCGTAGAAGCCCCGGCTGACGCTCCAGAGGATCAGGGACTGGTCGTTGCCGAAGTGGCTTCGGGCCTGCTCCGCCAGCAGTTCCTTCATCCGGCTTTCCTCGGCACCTTGCAGGTAGAAGATCGGATAACCGGACAGAAGGCCTTTGCCAAGCCGGGCTTGAGTGGTGTCGGTCATGTCTTGATTTCCACAAGTCGAACGTCCGGCTGTACCGTTTGCCAGGCAGTGAGTTCGCCTGCCAGCGCCGCCTGGGTCAAGGTGTTGGCTGCCAGCCAGGCGCGGGGCAGGGCCAGCTGGCAGGCGCCGTTGCCGGTGTCCTTGAGGGTCATTTCGGGCAGGGTCTGGTCTGCCCGGCTGACGCTGAACAGCACCGCCAGACGCAGGCACAGGATCAGCGGCCAGAGGTCGTCGTCGGCGGCATAGCCGAGCTTGTCCAGCCCGCCCCGGCTGGCCCGCACCAGCTTGGCCAGCCGAGACTGGTCACGCCGGGCGAAACCCGGCATGTCGGCGTTATCCAGGATGTAGGCGCCGTGCTTGTGGAAGCTGGAATGGGCGATGTTGATGCCGATCTCATGCAGCCGCGCGGCCCAGATCAGCCAGCGCACCCGCTCGCCGCTGTCGTCGGCGTCGCCAGCGGTGAGCTGCATCAAAAACCGGCTGGCGAGGCGTTCCACGCGTTGTGCCTGCACGGTATCGACGTGATAGCGGCGCATGAACTGGGTGATGGTGATGTCGCGGATGTCGTGGTTGTGCACCCGGCCGAGCAGATCCCACAGGATGCCCTCGCGCATCGCGCCCTGGGCGGCGGTCATCTGCTCGATGCCGAGTTCCTGGAACAGCCCGGACATGATCGCCACGCCCCCGGCCAGGACCGGGCGGCGATCCGGCTTCAGGCCGGGTAGTTCGAGCCGGTTCAGGTCGCCGGCCTTGACCAGCCGCTCGCGCAGCCACTTGAGTCCGTCCGCGGTGATCTGGCCGTCGGAGAGGCCGTTCTGGAACAGGATTTCGCCCATCGCCCGGGCCGAGCCGGACGAGCCCACGGCCTGCTTCCAGAGCCCGCGCTGGAACTCGTGGGCGACCGGTTGAACCTCGACCCGGGCCGCGGTCACGGCGGCCTTCATGGCGGCCTTGTCGAGCAGCCCCTGGGCAAAGAAGCGATTGGAGAACACCACGCAACCCATGCGCAGGCTTTCCCGGTCATGGGCCTCATAGCCGGTGCCGAGGATGCATTCCGTGGAGCCGCCGCCGATGTCGACCACCAGTTGCGGCTCGGAACTGAGCGGCAGGCTGTGCGAGACGCCCAGGTAGATCAGGCGTGCCTCTTCACGGCCGGCCACGATGTCGATGTCGAAGCCCAGTGCGGCCTTGGCCCGCTCCAGAAAGGCCGGGGCGTTCTTGGCCACCCGCAGGGCCGAGGTACCGACCGCGCGCACCGCCCCGGGAGGCATGCCCTTGAGTCGTTCGCCGAAGCGAGACAGGCAGGCCAGGGCCCGGTTCTGGGATGCTGCGTCCAGTTTCTTGGCGGCAGTCAGGCCACCGGCGAGGCGGACCGATTCCTTGTGTGCATCGAGGTAGAACAGCTGTTCGCCATCGACCCGGCCCACCTGCAGGTGGAATGAATTGGAGCCGAGGTCGATGGCGGCGAGGGTGGCGTATTCCTGGGTCTTGGGCATGTTGTTCTCAGCCTTGCGCAGAGGGCGCAGGGTGAGGCCATCTTACCGCATTCCTAATGCGCCGGTTGAGCCACGGGCGGGCCGGCCGGCTGGCTGGCCACGCCCAGGGTCAGCTTGATCGGGACATCGTGTCCGGTCGCGCCGGAAGCCGCGACCGGCGGTTTGCTCGCCAGTCGGTCGGCCGGCGCGCCATCGGCTGCCAGTTCGGCCAGCATGGCGTCGCCTCGTGCCTTGCCGAGCGCAATCAGGCTGGCCTCGGTCACGGTTTCCTTGGCCACCAGTTGCCGATAGAGGAGCTCGTACAGGTCGGCGCCTTTCAACTGCGCCGCTTCGTCGGCGGAGATCGGCGCCGGCTTGCCTTTGACCAGGCTGCTGAACTTTGACAGCAGCCGTCCGGTTGCGCTGGTCGGCGGCGCGCCGGGGTTGGCCTGTTCGAACTTGCTCTTGAGCGATTTCAACGCATCGGAACCGACCCGCGCGGCATAAAGTTTTTCCAGGGCGGCCTGGGTTTTCGGGTCGGCCAGGGCGATCGGACCGGGGTCTTCATCGGCGGCCAGCTTGCGCCCCATGGTCTCGGCCAGGGCATGGCGAACGCGCTGTTCCCGGATCGCCAGGCCGTCGACTTCCGGGCTCCAGCCGCCCTGCACGGTCAGCGCCAGCCGGGGTCGTTTGGTCAGCACCTGGGCCACCTTCTTGAGTTTCTCCTTCTCGGGTGGCAGCAGGCCGGGCGCGCCGGCATCGAAGATCAGGTTTTCCATCTTCTCGCCGCCTCCGCCGAACAGGCTGCCCAGGGCCTTGAACGGGGCCAGCGCGATCTTGCCGATCAGGTTGAAGATGGCCTTCCAGATGATCCGGCCGTAGCTGAATTGCGGGTCGTCCAGGCTGCCCGAGACCGGCAGGCCGAGGTCGATGCGGCCGTCGGAGTCCTGCAGGATGGCGATGGCCAGGTCCAGCGGCAGATCCTTGGCGGTCGGGCTCTCGACCCGTTCGCCCAGGGTCAGGCGATCCATGACGATCTGGTTTTCGCCTTCAAGCTGGCGATCCTTGATCTTGTATTGCAGGTCCAGCGACAGCTTGCCGGAATCGATCTTGCGCCCGGCGAAAGTCGCGCTGTAGGGCGTCAGCCGGGTCATCTCGACGTTCTTGAACAGCACCTTCACGTCGGTGAATCCGGTCGGATTGAGGAAGTCCATCTGGCCGTCGGCCCGGGCCAGACCGTAGTCGTCGACCAGTCGTCCGTCGAGCTCGATCTGGGCCGGTGCGCCGGACGAGTTGCTGATGCCGTTGATGTAGCCCTTGAGGCCGTGGATGCGGGTGCCGAAGGGCAGCGCCAGGGATTCGTCGGCGTAGTCCATTTCGCTGCCGACGATGTGGATACGCTCGATCCCCAGCCGGAAGCCCGGCCTGGCCGGAGCGGGGCGGTTTTCGGCCTTGAGCGTCGGGGCGGTGGCCGGTTTTGCCGGTGCGGGTGTTGTCGGCGGCGATTTCATCATGGCCTGGATGTTGGTGCTCTTGTCCTTGTGGATGATCAGCTTGGCACCCAGACCATCCACCTTGAGGTCGCCGATATGCAGGCCATCCGGGCTGGCGCGCAGGCTGGCGGTGGACAGATTGCGCCAGGCCAGGAAGCGGTCGCCGGTCCGGGATTCCTTGACCATCAGGTTGCCGATCTGGAAGCCGCCCTGATACTGCGTCTTGTCGCCGATCTTCAGATGGCCCTTGCTGCCGAATCGGCCCGAGGCCAGGGTCAGGTTGGCGGCCTGGGCCACGTAAGGCTGGGCCGGGGTCAGGTTCAGGCCGGCCAGGTCGACCTGCGCATCCAGCCTGCCCTGGGCCGGGACCAGCGTGCCCTGGACGTTGAGCTCGCCGCCTTCCTTGATCTTCAGGCCGAGCGTGACCGGCAGGCTGGCCTTGAGGTCCTGGCTCAACCCCTCGACCGAGGCGTTCATGTGCTCCACCGTGATTCCTGCGGCGGGTTTGACCGACAGGTCATGCGCGGCGATCCCGAACTCGTTCAGTTCCGCCCGGGCCAGGGTCCAGGTCCAGCCCAGTTCGGCAGCGGCTGGCTTGCTGCCCGGTGCCGGTCGATGGGGGGAGGCGGCCGGCTTGTTCGAGGCCAGTGCCTTCAGCAACGGCAGGCTGCCATCGGCTGCGCGTTCGATGTCGAACTGACCCTGGTCCAGCGCGACCAGCTGCACGGCGGCCTTGCGCGCCGCCAGGTCGATATGGGTCTGTTCCACCCGGATGTCACCCAGGCCGGCCACGATCGGGGTGGCGATGCCGGCGCCCTGGAGGCGCAGGCCCAGCTTGTTCAGGTCGACCTTGGCTACGCCGATCTGCCATTGGTTGGCGGGCCCGGATGGCTGCGCGGGGGCTGGCGCAGCCGCAGTCGCAGCCGTCGGCAACCAGCTCTGGACGTTGAAACGGCCATCGGCGAGACGGGTCAGGTTGGCCTGGCCACCGTCCAGACTGACCGCGCCGATGTCGATCCTGTGGCTGGCCAGATCGAAGTGCCCGTCCCTGACCGCGAAATGATCGACGGCGAGAGCCGGCTCGACCTCGTTCGGACCACGCAGCTTGAGCCCGTCCAGGGTCAGGCCGGTCTGGTCGAGGCTCAGGCCAAACTGTTTCTTGTCGTAGGTGAGCCGGTAGTTCGTGCTGATGCCCAACTGGCCGGCCGGGGCCGCAATGTTGATATGGCCCTTGAGGTAGGGATCAAGCTGGGCGAGCTGGATGCCTTGCAGCGAAAAGGCTCCGCTGGCGGTTACCGGTTTCAGGGCGACATCGCCTTTCCAGCGCAGCGTGGCGCCCAGGATGGTACGGGCAGAGACCTGATAGGCGCCCTTGTTGTCGGGCAGGGTGGAAAGGTCGTCCAGGGTCAGATCGAGCGGCTTGAAGTCCAGGTTGAAGGCCGGCTGCACGGTCTTGTCGGCGAAATTCAGCCGGCCATCCTTCAGTTCGAAATGGCGGATCAGGAGGCGGGGCGGGCCCTTGTCATCCTTCTTGTCGTCCTTGAAGGCATCGATGAACGGGGTCCAGTTGAGTTTGCCACCGGGCAGCAGCGCCAGATTGCCCTGGGGCGCAACCAGCCGGATGGTGTCGAAGGTATAGGCGAAGTGGAACAGGCTGCTGGCCTCGAAATCGACGAACAGCTCCTTGAAGCCGGCCAGCAACTGGCCATCCGGTTCGGTCAGGCGGACATTGCTCAGGGTGAGCTTCAGGCCGAGCGGGTCGAATTTGGGCTGGTCCATGGTGAGGTGATGGCCGGTCTTGTCGGCCACGTATTTCTCCGCGCCCCATTGCGCCAGAGGGCCGAAGCCGAACCAGCCGAACAGCAGCCAGGCGACCACCAGGCCGATGACCACCAGGGCCGGGGTCGTGAGCAGCAGGGTACGCAGGCGGGCGAGCATGGGGTGGCCTTTCAACCGGAGGATTACTGAATATTAGCGGCCCGTTTTCAAAAGCGGGATGAGCCTGAACTACCAGCTTAGGTGATTTTCCCGAAAAACAGGTAGGCGGCAAACACTGCCGCAGTGAAGCCGGCCAGATCGGCAATCAGTCCGCCGGCCACCGCATAGCGCACCCGCTTGATGCCGACCGCGCCGAAGTAGACGGCCAGGACGTAGAAGGTGGTCTCGGTGCTGCCCTGCACGATGCTGGCCAGCCGGCCGGCGAAGGAGTCGGCGCCGTGGGCCTGCATGGTCTCGATCATCATGGCCCGTGCGCCGCTGCCCGACAGCGGCTTCATCAGCATGGTGGGCAGGCCGTCGACCCAGCGGGTGTCGCCGCCGGACAGCGCAACCAGATCACGTGCGCCGTTCATGGCCAGGCCCATGGCCCCGCTGGCGTTGAGCATGCCGATGGCGACCAGCATGGCGACCAGGTAGGGAATGATGGTCACCGCGGTCTGGAAGCCTTCCTTTGCGCCGTCGATGAAGGCCTCGTAGGCATTCACCTTTTTCACTACGGCGCCGATCAGGAAGCTGGCGATCAGGCCGAGCAGCAGCAGGTTGCTGATCAGGCTGGAACGCGGCGCCATCTGTTCGGCCGGCAGGTTGGCGAAGTACAGGGCCAGACCGCCGACCACAGCCGTGATGCCCGCCAGCCAGGCCAGGATGACACCATCCAGGCGGATGCGCTGGCGGGCGGCGACGAAGGCAAAGCCGGCCAGGGTCGAGCAGTAGGTCGCCATCAGGATGGGGATGAACACGTCGGTCGGGTCGGCGGCGCCCAGTTGCGCCCGGTAGGTGAAGATGGTCACCGGCAGCAGGGTGATCGACGAGGCATTGATGACCAGGAACAGGATCTGCGCGTCGCTGGCCGTTTCCTTGTCCGGGTTCAGTTCCTGCAATTCCTGCATGGCCTTGATGCCCATGGGCGTGGCGGCGTTGTCCAGGCCGAGCAGGTTGGCCGCCATGTTCATGGTGATCGAGCCCAGGGCCGGATGGCCGCGCGGCACCTCAGGGAAGAGGCGGGCGAACAGGGGCGAAAGCAAGCGGGACAGCGCGTTGAGAAAACCGGCCCGCTCGCCGATCTTCAATATCCCCAGCCACAGGCTCATGATCCCGGTCAGTCCCAGGGCGATCTCGAAGGCCATCTTGGCATTGTCGAAGCCGGCCTTCATGAGCAGGCCGAAGATGTCCTGCTGGCCGTTGACCATAAACTGAAACAGGGCAGCCGCGATAGCGGTCAGGAAGAAGCCGATCCAGAGGGTATTGAGCATGGGGCGGATTCTGGAACTTTGGCCGGATCATTGTCCAGCTTGGTCAGTGAGTATTTTCGCGTGGCCATCCTGTTGCAAAACCCTGCGCACCAACACTATTAATTCCTCTACATTAAACGGTTTGGTGAGATACGCCGTGAAACCCGCCTCGATACCGCTCTGAATGTCTTGGGGCATGGCGGAGGCGGTGACGGCAACAACGGGTATATGGCAAGTCATCGGGTCGGACTTGAGTGCTTTCATCGCCTCCAGGCCGCTCATGCCGGGCAGGTTGTTGTCCATCAGCACCAGGTCCGGTGGAGTGTGCCGGATCAGTGCCAGCCCGTCTTCCGCATTCTCTGTGGTCAGGAACTCAATGCCTGGAAACTTACGGAAAATCATCTGCACGATGGCGAGATTGAACGGGTTGTCCTCAACGTAGAGCACCCGACCGAGGATAGACGCTGCTGCGTCCACCTGATTCGGTGTTGCCTTGATCCCGACCGCTGCGGTTTGACCCGTCGTCACCGTCGCAGTGGGTACTTCAAGCCAGAAATGGCTGCCGACTCCTACCTGGCTATGGAAATGGATACTTCCACCCATGGCCTCGGCGAGCTTTTTGCAAATAACCAGACCGATTCCGGTGCCTTCTATGGCGGTGCGATCGGCGCCCAGCCGCTGAAAGGGCACGAACAATTTTGCCTGTTGTTCCAGCGGTATGCCTGGTCCGGTATCAATGACCGAGATGCGGCAAACAGCATCCTGGATCTGGGATGACACGGTGACCGCGCCGCTCTGGTGGTTGTATTTCACCGCGTTGGACAACAAGTTCAACAGGATTTGTCGTAGCCGTGCCGAATCCGCCCGTATGAAAACGTTTGCCGTGCCGATTTGACGAAGGGATATCTGCCGGCGGTTGGCAATGGACGTCGTCAGGGTCATGACTTGATCGAGCACTTCGGCAAGGGCAATGGTCTCGATCGTGATGTCCATCTGGTCTGATTCGATGCGGGCCAGGTCGAGGACTTCGTTGATCAACCCCAGCAGGTGCCTACTGCCATTCAAGATGTACCCGACTGACTCCTTCTGTTCGGGCTTGAGCGGCACGGGCACGCCCATGTCAAGCAGTTGGGCAAAACCGATGATGGCATGGAGGGGGGTGCGCAACTCATGGCTCATGCTGGCCAGGAATTCGCTCTTGGCCCGGTTCGCCGCATCGGACTGTTCCTTTGCCTGCCGCAATTCGACCTCGCGCAGCCCGGCTTCCACCCGCAAGCGCACGTTTTCCTTGAAGTTCCGGCCAGTACGTATCCCGCTCAGGGTAATGAACGGCACAAAGATCCCGGTCATCAAAATCACGGGCAGTGCAATTTCTCCTCCATCCATAACCATGTGTACCAAGCCTGGAAGCGCTGCCGGCAAGACGAATCCGATGGTAGAAACTGGATCGGCTGACAATGAAGTGATTGCAGCGGCACTAAGTCCGGCCAGGGCGAGGACAAGAAACATCAAATGGAGATCATCTCCGGGCGGCAAAAGAAGCACGCAACTCATCCCCCAGGCCAGACCCATCACGACCTCCATGATCCGGGCCCAGTACAGCCAGCGTGGACTGCAGTTCTCTGCGTTGCTCATTCCATTGCGACGCCATGACCATGCCAGCCACGCCCAACCGCCCAGCGCCAGCGCAAGCAGAGCCAGCCAGCCAGCAATGAAGACAGGCGCAATCACCGCCGACTGTACGGAGGCGACGATCAAGGCCAGCAATACCTGCCCTGGTAGCGCAGTCGGCAAGCTCCCGTAGAGCAACCGGGTCTGTTCTGATCGCAGTGTGTTGGAATAGTCAGGCATTGATTTTGTGCTCAGGAGTGAGTTCCCTGGCAGGTGGAGACCGTCAATTGATGCGCCAAGGCTAACTCAGAAAAGGAAATCTTTCACCTCGGTTCCGGACTGCAGGATCGCCGCAGCAGTTATCACCAGTCCTCGATCGGCACCGGATAACCGAACAAATAGCCCTGATAGGCGATGTAGCCATTTTCGAACAGGAAGTCGCGTTGCTCCTGCGTTTCCACGCCCTCGGCGATGACCTGCAGACCCAGCGACCGGCTCATGGCCAGGATGTCGCGCACGATGGCGGCATCGTTCGGGTCCTGGTTGATGTCCCGGATGAAGGACTGGTCGATCTTGATCTGGTCCAGCGGCAGGCGCTTCAGGTAGGACAGTGAAGAGTAACCGGTGCCGAAGTCATCGAGTGAAAAACCGATGCCCAGGTTGTGGAGTTGCTGCATCCGGCTGACTGCCTCCTCGACATGATCGAGCACCACGCTCTCGGTCAGTTCCAATTTCAGCCGGGTCGGGTTGGCCCTGCAACAGGGTCAGGCCGATGCTGGGCGTGCTGTAGTACTCGGCCTGGCTTGCGGCGATGGGTGTCGTTCAGGCTCTTGAAGTGATCCAGATCCAGGATCATCAGCGCACCGAATTCCCGGCTGCGGTTGCTGGCGATCTGGGCCTGGCTGAAACGATCCATCAACAGCCTCCGGTTGGGCAGATGGGTCAGCGGGTCGAAGTAGGCCAGATGACGGATCTCGTCCTCAGCCATAAAAACGAAAGCGATCAGGGTAACCGTGATCGCCAAACCAAATCCCCACCACCACAAAGGCAGTTTTCAATGGGGGATGCAGTGGGCATCGAGTGATCGGCTTGAACCGGGGTAGTAGTTCATTATGACTATAACTTTGGTCATAATCTATCGTGTGGACCAGGTGCATCACAGGATAAAGTGCCTGCTTTTTATTTATGGCGGGAATGACCGTGGTACGAGGTATTCCAGCTTGTCGTCTGGCTGGTGGCAAGGAACGAGTACTGTCTCGAAATCTATGTAATAAGTTATATGCCAGTATGATGCCTGACCACAAAATGTGTGTCCCTGAACGAGAACCCAACTATGTTTTCCAAAAAACCAAAAATTGATGAACTGCTTGGCCGTATTCAGGGCCTGGAGCAAGCGCTGAATGAGCGGGATGAGCAGCTTCGGATACAAACCGGAGCCCTGGCCGATGCCGATTCGAAGGTCTGCAGCCTGCAGGCCGAAATTGACCAGTTGAACGGCATACTGAAACACCTGCCCAGCTTCGGGCAGTCGATGACCGATGTGCAGAACAGCCTGGCGGCGCTGGCCGCGACCATGAACCAGGAAAAGACCCGTGCCGTGGAGGCGCAGGGCGTTTCCCTGATGGGCCGTGCCTCGGTTGAAAAGATCGCTTCGAATCTGGGTGAACTGGCTGGCAATTCGCAACGTACGGCGGACCAGGTCGGCGAACTCGATAATCGTGCCCAGCAGATCAGCGGCATCGTCAATCTGATCAAGGATATTGCCGATCAGACCAATCTCCTGGCGCTCAATGCCGCCATCGAGGCGGCGCGTGCCGGCGAGCACGGACGCGGTTTTGCCGTGGTGGCGGACGAGGTGCGCAAGCTGTCGGAACGCACCGCGCGGGCGACCCAGGAAATCGGCGGTCTGGTCGACCGGATCCATGCCGACAGCACGGCGAGCCGCGAGCAGATGCTGCACCTGGCCGAGCAATCGGCCCACTTCAGTGAGGACGGCCAGTCTGCGGCGCAGACCATGCGCCAGCTGCTCGATATGTCGGAAGGCATGGAGCGCAGCATCGCTTCATCCTCACTGCGCGGGTTCTGCGAGGTGGCGAAGGTGGATCACGTCACCTTCAAATTCAATCTGTACAAGGTGTTGCTCGGCCTGGAACGGGAAACGCCGGCCCTGTCGGTCGAGCATACTCATTGCCGGCTCGGCAAGTGGTACTACTCAGGCGAAGGCCACGCCTGTTTCTCGAAGTTGCCGGGTTACAGCGAACTGGAAGCGCCTCATGCCGAAGTCCACCGCAGTGCGGTCGAGGCCCTGACGGCCTTTGCCGAGGGTGACGGGGCACGGATGCAGGCAAACCTGGTGCGCATGGAGCAGGCCAGCCACAAGGTCATCGCCTGTCTGGAAAGGATGGCCTTGGCCGGCGAGAGCAACCAGGATGCGCTCTGTGCGCATTGATCAGCCGGAACGGTGTCTGTAGGAGGAAAAGCAGATGTGGGATGAACGTTATGCCGGCGACGAGTTTGTCTACGGCACCGAGCCGAACAGCTTTCTGGTCGAGGTGGCGGCTCGCCTGCCCAAGGGCGGCGAGGTGTTATGTCTGGGCGAAGGTGAAGGCCGCAATGCCGTCTGGCTGGCCAGACAGGGCTTCCGGGTCACCGGCATCGACGCCTCGGCGGTTGGGCTGGTCAAGGCCGCCCGGTGGGCGGCGGAGCAGGGCGTAAAGATCGAGACCGTGCATGCCAATCTGGCCGAGGCGGACCTGGGCGAGGCGCGCTGGGACGGTATCGTTTCCATCTTCTGCCATCTGCCACCGGCTCTGCGTCAGCAGGTCCACCGCCAAGTGGTGCGCGCGCTCAGGCCAGGCGGGGTATTTCTGCTGGAGGCCTATACGCCCCGGCAACTCGAATTCGGCACCGGCGGCCCGCCCAGCGCCGAGATGATGATGGACCTGGTCAGTCTGGGCGATGAGCTCTCGGGACTGAGCATCGAACATGGTGATGAACTGGTGCGCGAAGTGCACGAAGGCCGTTTCCATTTCGGCACCGGCGCGGTGGTGCAGCTGATCGCCAGCAAGACGGTTTGATCGGGCTTACAGTCCGCCCAGCCAGAGCAGGCCCAGCAACGCCAGCCAGACCAGTGCGGCCCGCTTCAACAGTGCGGCCGCGCCACTGACGTAATCCGGGTCGGGCGCGGTCGAATCATCCAGACCCAGGGCGCCGAAGCCGGCCGCCTGCAAGACGGCAGCATTGGAGGGCGAGTCATCGCTGCTCTGCGAGCGCCAGGTCAGCATGACCGCCTCGAAATTGCCGACGATGGCGAAGCTGAATGCGAGGAGCCGGGTCGGCAACCAATCGAGCAGGTTCGTGATCTGTCTGGTCGTGGCTCGAACATCGGCATCGCCGCGCCAGCCATCCGCCAAGGGCGCCGTCAGGGCGCGCGCGACCGCGCCGAAGGGGCCGAGCAGCATGAACCAGAACAGGACGCTGTAGATCCGGTTCAGGCCGAGCTGCAGGACCTGGGCCACGGCGACCCGGTTCAGGTCATGGGCCGGGATGCTGTCCACCTCGTCCAGGCCCAACTCGACCAGGAGCAGACGCGCGCTTTTCTGGTCACCCTTCATCAGCATGCCCTGCAGTTCATCGGCCAGTTCGCTGACCTGCCTGAAACCCAGACATTGATAAAGCACGAGTGCACCCCAGGCCAGACCGAGAAAATAATTGGCTTCTCCGAGCGTGATCCCAACCACGCCGACCAGAACGGCCGGGCCCAGGACAGCCACCGCCCAGGCCAGCAGGCCGTGGCTGCGGGTGCCGGCATTGAAGTGGCGCAGCACCCAGTCGGAGTAGCGGACGAACAGGCGATCGAACTGGGTTGGCCTATGCAGCGGGCTCAATTGATCCCAGATCAAGGCCAGGAGTGCGCCCCAGAAGATCATCGGGTCGTTACCTCAGCAGGTGGGGTCAAGGGCATTTCGACACTGAGGATGCCGTTCTGCCAGCGTGAGCCAGCGCCCTGGTAGACCTCGACGGTAGGCATCAGAAGCGGCGCACTGCGGGTCTTGAGATAACCGTTCAGGGCCTGATAGGCCCGGCTCGGCGCCAGCATGATCGCAGTCTGCACCTGAACCAGCAGCACCGGCCGGCGGGGAATGGTGTCCTGCTTGAGCGGTGCCTGAATCTTGATGCCCTGTGGAATCAGGTAACCGGTCCGGGCCTTGCGCTCACTCATGGCGACCTTGCCTGGGTCGGAATAGAGCACGGTAATGGACAGCCCCGGGGTGATTCGCTGATCGGTCAGGGCCTTGCTGACCGTGGCTTGCGCATCGGGCAGCTTGGCATAGTCGCCCAACTGCTCCAGGTAGGCATAGCTGTATGGGCCGCGCACCTGGTTTTCGTCGATGCTGACCGGGTTGAAGCCGCCCCACCAGGCGTAGATGCCGATGATCGGCAGCACAAAGGCGGTTAAAAATGGGACCCACTTCTTCAGTTGCACGGGCATCTCCAAGTCCTTACAGGGCAAATACTACCTCAACCCTCGTTCTGGCTTGTCTATAAATCCCGAACCGGAAGCGGGCAAGGGGTATGCTATACATAAGCATTCTCTAATACACAAGGAACCCTCATGAGCACCGACGACAAGCAGGCGCTGGCCCAACTGGCCTATGACAAGGCCATGCAATATGAGCTGGATTACGGTTGCTGCCCCCAGTGCGTGCTGTCGGCGATCCAGGAGACAGTGGGCGTCGTCGACGACAGCGTGATCAAGGCCAGTCATGGCCTGTCGGGCGGCGGCGCATTGTCCGGCCAGGGCGCCTGCGGGGCGCTGACCGGCGGGCTGGTCGCCCTGTCCGCCAAGCGCGGTCGCGATCGGGACAAGCTGGACAAGGGCCGGTTCATCAACAACTTCAAGAAGGGGCAGGAACTGGTCGACCGGTTCCGGGCCGAATTCGGCGGCGTGACCTGCCAGGAACTGCAGCACCAGTTCACCGGCCGCACCTACGACATGTGGCAGGCCGAGGAGTACCAGGCCTTCAGCGATGCCCGTGGCGAACAATGTGCACGGGCGACCGCCACTGTAACCAAATGGGTCGTAGAGATGTTGTAAGCTTGCGGCCCTTCGTCCATATCCTCGGGGGTCTCCCATGACCAAATATATTGGCATTCTCACTTCTGGCGGCGACAGCCCTGGTCTAAACGCGGCCATTCGAGGGGTTGGCAAGGCAGCGGTCGGCCATTACAGCATGCACCTGATCGGTTTCCGGGACGGCTTTCGCGGTTTGATGGAAAACCGCACCTCGCCGCTCGAAGGCGGTCAGCTGTCCGGAATCCTGACCCTGGGCGGGACCATACTCGGCACCAGCCGCGACAAGCCGCACAAGATGCCGGTTGGCGGCAAGATCCGCGACATGACCGACGTCATCGTCAGCAATTACCAGGACCACCGGCTCGACTGCCTGGTCTGCCTGGGCGGTGGCGGCACCCAGAAGAACGCGCTGCGCCTCAAGGAGGCCGGCCTCAACGTGGTCACCCTGCCCAAGACCATCGACAACGATGTGGCGATGACCGACATCACCTTCGGTTTCGACACCGCATTGGGCATCGCCACCGAGGCGGTCGACCGCCTGCACAGCACGGCGCACAGCCACCATCGCATCATCGTGGTCGAGATCATGGGCCATCGGGCTGGCTGGCTGGCCCTGGGCGCAGGCATCGCCGGCGGCGCCGACGTGATTCTGGTTCCCGAGATTCCCTACGATGTGGACAGCGTGGCCACCGCCATCAAGCGGCGCAGCCGCGGCGGCAAGCCGTTCAGCATCGTTGCGGTGGCCGAAGGCGCGATCACCGTGCAGGAACATCAGGCACGGATGGCCGCACTGGAAAGCAAGAAAGGCAAGAAGACCAAGGAACTCGACGTCGAAGAGCCCGAGATCGTCTATGCCGACCGGACCATCAAGCTGGCCCAGCAACTGGAACAGATGACTGGCCTGGAAGCCCGGATCACCATCCTGGGCCACCTGCAGCGCGGCGGGGCGCCCTCGGCCGCCGACCGCATCCTGTCGACCCGGCTCGGCACTGCCGCCGCTGACCTGATCAACGAGGGCCGCTACGGCGTCATGGTCGCCGCGCGGGGCGAATCGACCGAGGCCGTGCCGCTGGAAGAGGTGGCGGGCAAGGTCAAGACCGTGCCGGTCGACCACCCCTGGGTCGAAAGCGCGCGCCGGGTGGGGACCAACTTCGGCGATTGATTGCCCGGCGCATGTGCGACGTTTTGTCGCACATGCGCTGGAAGTACTGCCGGATATGATCCGGGGACAAAAACATCCCTCCCTGTCCCCATCGCCGGAGCCCGAAAGTGAAACTGTCCATTGCCAGAAGTGCCCTGCCTGCCGTCGTACTGGCCGGTCTCAGTGTCTTGTCCTTCCCTGCATTCGCCTGTTCAAGCTGCGGCTGCACGCTCAGTTCGGACTGGGATAGCCAGG
>JBBIJC010000021.1:0-27507 GCA_037446165.1 Hydrogenophilales bacterium
GAAAACGCTGATTTATTCGAGTTTCGTCGCTCCCGCGAAGGCGGGAGCCCAATGAAATCAATGAACTGGATACCCGCTTCCGCGGGTATGACGAATAAATCAGCGTGTCCCTAACTGGACATTCCTGAATGGTTTTTTGTATTAACCAACCAGCCTTCATGGCACGCACTTCGTGAGCGCCATGAAAAGTTCGGGCTTGTGGTTTTTGGTTCAGGCCGTCACTTCGTGAGTGCCATGAAGAGCTCCGGCAATTTCTCCGGCAGACGCTGGATGTTGTCGATCACCGTATATTGCCGGCCGAAGATGCCGCTGACGTACTCATCGGCCTTCGGGTCCAGGCTGATGCAGTAGGTGAAGATGCCGTCGCGGTCGAGCTCCTGCACGGCCCGGCGAGTGTCTTCGATCAGCAGCTGTTCGTCGTTGGCGTCGATATCCGAGGGTTGGCCATCGGTCAGGACCAACATCAGTTTCTTGTCCGCCGGACGCGCTTCCAGGTAGTGCGCGGCGTGGCGCATCGCCGCGCCCATGCGGGTGGAATAGCCCGCCTGCATCGCGGCCAGGCGGCCCTTGGCCTCGTCGCCCCAGTGTTCGCCATAGCCCTTGATGTGCAGGTAGCGCACGTCGTGACGGGTGTTGGAATGAAATCCGGCAATGGCGAACGGGTCGCCCAGTTGCTCCACCGCCCAGGCCAGCAGCGAGACGGCTTCCTGGCTCAGTTCGAGGATGGTCTGCTCGGAGCCGGCTGCCTTTTCGTTGAGCGATTCGGACAGGTCGAGCAACAGCATCACGGCGATGTTGCGGCCGTCGGTGCGATGGCTCATGTTGATCCGCGGATCGGGGTTGGCGCCGCCCTTGAAGTCGATCAGCGAGCGGATGGCGATATCGAGATCGAGCTCGCTACCCTCTTCCTGGTAACGGATGCGGACTTTGTCCTGCGGCTTGAGCAGGTCGAGGATGCGCTTCAGGCGCTTGGCCAGGGCGCTGTGCTTCTCCAGCAGTCGGTCGATGTCGGCGGGGTTGCCTTTCGGGTGCAAGGCCTCGTAGACGCTGCACCAGTCCGGCCGGTAGGTCAGGCTCTTGTAGTCCCATTCCGGGTAGTGGCGTGGCGGCAGGCCCTTCATTTCCTCAGCCGGTTCGAGCTTGCGATCCTTCTCGAACAGCTCTTCATCGTCGCTTTCTTCGATGAATTTCCACATATGGCGGTTGTCGTCGCGGTAATCGACCACGGTATTGTCGAAATGGACCTTGGCGAACTGGTCGCTCTGGCGGCGGGTCTTGGCGACGTAGCTGAGCGCCAGCGCGGCAATGTCCTTGGTATTCGATTCGCCTTCGGCCAGCAGTTCGTGAAAGCGCTCGGCAAAGGCCAGCAGATCGGCATCCTGGTAGCCATGCTCCGGGTCGAGCAGCGCGCGCGACAGCATGACCATGCGGTGGCGCAGACAGGAAGTGGTTTCCGGGTCGCAGGCGTCCTCGGCCGGTTTCGGATGCAGCGCCAGGAAGATGCGCTTCAAACCGGGATAGATGCGGCAGAGCAGGATTTCGATCCGGCAGTCTTCGAAGAATTCGACTGCCATGCGCTGGAACGGGCTCCAGTTGTCGGCGATCTGGGCGGTTGTCCAGCGGCGATGACCGACCATGTGCGCGAGGGTGGCGCGGTAGCGATTCAGGCCGCTGACCAGACCCGCGTCGTCGTACACATCCGGGATCCGCATGCCCAGCTTGTCGTAATACGGCACCGGCTTGCGCAGTTCGTCGAAGGCGGTGGAGTACGGCACGAGCTGCTCGGACTCCTGCCACATTCCGCGCAGGTACAAATCCAGTTTGCGTTCCACGTCCATGAACAGCGTGCCGTGGCGCTCGCGCTGGAGCACGGCGCGGCTGTCGGCGGACTGAACGGTGAAGTAGTCCTTCTGCCGCTCCGGGTGGCTGCGGTAATTGCGGATGCCGTATTCGACCCAGTTTTTCAGGCCGGCCAGACTGAGCTGGCTGAGCAGGAACGGCGCCTGAGCAAAGAAATCGGGCAGGCCGGGGCTGGGGAAGGTGGTGTGGTGGCCATGTACCGAGCCGGTGGTGCGCTCCATGAAATCGAGCGTGATGTCGAGGAAATCGCGCATCAGTTCTTGCGACTGCAAGCGTCGTGCCACCGGCGCCAGGGTCTGCAGGAAAGGTGTGATGGCATTGCTGTTGGGCGACTTCTGCATGCGCTGGATCAGGCTCATGATCAGCGGCAAAGCATCCTCGCCGATCACCTTGGCTGCGGAAGGCCACTCTTCCAGGAACGCCAGCATCGGCTCGACGCCGCGGCCGAGCTTGCCGAGCACTCGGGCCGCTTCCAGATATTGATGGATGCCCTCGCGGCTGAGGATCGCCAGGGCTTCCGCCATGACGTCCTCGAACACGTCTTCAACCGGCTTGAAGCGGGTGTCGAGTTGGGCCCAGTAGGCCTTCATCAAAGGGTGCTGGTATTCGGTTTCGGTCATCGGCATCGGCCCTGGTAGGGCGCAATAAGGCGTAGCTGCATTGCGCCGGATGCGGGATGGTGCAATGCGCTGCGCTTATTGCACCCGGTTGAATCACGCAAACGTGGCATCGATCGCGTGATCCAGCGTCTCGCGGATGTCGGCGTCATCAGTAATCGGCCGCACCAGGGCCATGCGGCAGGCATCCACCGGCTCGACACCATCCTTGATCAGGGTGGCGGCGTAGACCAGCAAGCGGGTCGAGATGCCTTCGTCGAGGCCGTGGCCTTTGAGGTTGCGCGCGGTCTGGCCGATCTTCACCAGCTTGCCGGCAGTGGCCTCATCGAGGCCGGTTTCCCTGGCCAGGATGGTGGTCTCCAGCGCACTGTCCGGGTAGTCGAAATCGAACGCGGTGAAGCGCTGCTTGGTCGACTGTTTCAGATCCTTCATCAGCGACTGATAGCCGGGGTTGTAGGAGATGACCAACTGGAAGTCTGGATGCGCGTTGATCAGCTCGCCCTTCTTGTCCAGGGGCAGGGTGCGGCGGTGGTCGGTCAGCGGGTGGATGACCACGGTGGTGTCCTGACGGGCCTCGACGATTTCATCGAGATAGCAGATGGCGCCGATGCGGGCGGCCGTGGTCAGCGGGCCGTCCAGCCAGCGGGTGCCGTTGGCTTCGAGCAAATAACGGCCCACCAGATCGCTGGCGGTCATGTCTTCGTTGCAGGCCACGGTGATCAGCGGCTTGTTCAGTTTCCAGGCCATGTATTCGACGAAACGGGACTTGCCGCAGCCGGTCGGGCCTTTGACCATGACCGGCAGACGGTTGCGATAGGCCGCTTCGTAAAGCTGAACTTCCTTGCCCTGGGCCTGGTAGTAGGGTTCGCTGTGGACCTTGTATTGCTCTTTGTCGGTGCTGCTCATGTTGTGCTCCCACGTGCTTCGATGAATAGCCATGGATTCTACAGGGGTACACCATAAACAAAAGTAACGTGTTCTTATCTGAACAATAAGCTGACGCTTATCTGTTTGACCCTTGATCCGGCCGTTGGGGATGCAGCTGATCGTGGGATTGAGGCGAGGCGATGCCGCGCTGAAACCTGAATATCGGCGCGCATGTTGCCTGCGCAACCGCCAAACGAACTGATCAGGTTTCGCTGTCAAGCTGCAGATGCAGGTGCTCGTTCTGATCGACGCTTTCCAGACGCACGTTGTAGCCCCACAGCCGAGCCACATGGCGCAGCATCTCCCGCGTCGAGCTCCCCAGCGGCCGGCGATTGTGCATGTAATGGCGCAGGGTCAGCGACCGGTCGCCATACAGGTCGACCTGATAGACCTGGATATTGGGTTCGCGGTTGCCAAGGTTGTATTGATCGGCCAGCTGCTCGCGCACGGCACGGTAGCCGGCATCGTCGTGGATGGCGGCGATTTCCAGTTTTTCCTTCTGATCGTCGTCTACGACCGCAAACAGCTTCAGCTCCCTGATCAGTTTGGGCGAGAGGTACTGGGCGATGAAACTTTCGTCCTTGAAGTTGCGCATGGCCGTGTCCAGGGACTGGACCCAGTCGCTGCCGGCCAGGTCGGGGAACCAGCGGCGATCCTCCTCGGTGGGGTGTTCGCAGATGCGACGGATGTCCTGGAACATGGCAAAGCCCAGCGCATAGGGATTGATGCCCGAGTACATCTTGCTGTAGTAGGGCGGCTGGTAGACCACGTTGGTATGGCTCTGCAGGAACTCCATCATGAAGCCGTCGGTGAGCCTGCCCTCTTCGTAGAGATGATTGAGCAGGGTGTAATGCCAGAACGTGGCCCAGCCCTCGTTCATCACCTGGGTCTGGCGCTGCGGGTAGAAATACTGCGCGATCTTGCGCACGATACGGACGATCTCGCGCTGCCAGGGTTCCAGGCGCGGGGCGTTCTTCTCGATGAAGTAGAGCAGGTTTTCCTGCGGCTCGGCGGGGAAATGCGCAACCTGTTTCTCGCGCTCTGCGCCCTGTTTCGATGGCAGGGTGCGCCACAGATCGTTGATCTGGGATTGCAGATACGCCTCGCGCTCCTGCTGCCGCGCCTGCTCCTTGGCCATGGTCAGACTGGCCGGCCGCTTGTAGCGATCGACACCGTAATTCATCAGGGCATGGCATGAATCGAGGATGTGCTCGACGGCCTCTTCGCCATAACGCTGCTCGCACTGGGCGATGTAATTGCGTGCAAACACCAGATAGTCGAGGATGCCTTCGGCGTCGGTCCAGGTCCGGAACAGGTAGTTGCCCTTGAAGAATGAGTTGTGGCCGTAGGCCGCATGGGCGATCACCAGCGCCTGCATGGTCATGGTGTTCTCCTCCATGAGGTAGGCGATGCACGGACTGGAGTTGATCACGATCTCGTAGGCCAGGCCCATCTGGCCGCGCTTGTAGCTCTTCTGCGTGGCAAGGAACTGCTTGCCGTAGGACCAGTGGTGATAACCCACCGGCATGCCGACCGAGGAATAGGCGTCGATCATCTGCTCGGAGGTGATCACCTCGATCTGCCTGGGATAGGTATCCAGGTGATAATGCGCGGCCACGCGACCGATCTCACGGTCGTACAGGTCGAGCAGTTCGAAGCTCCATTCGGAGCCCTCGGATAGCGGTTTGCGCACGCCAGCGATCGGCGATTCGAGATTCATCAGGCCACCTTCTTCCTGAACAACTCCCGGAACACGGGGTAGATATCCTCCAGCCCGAGGATGCGCTGCATGGCGAAATGCGCAGCCTTCACCTGCTCGTATTCCATCCAGAGCCCCTGCGGTTCCTCGGCCTCGATCTCGACATAGGCGAAATACTGGACCAGGGGCAACAGCGACCGCTCCAGCAGTTCCCGGCACCGCGGGGAATCATCTTCCCAGTTGTCGCCGTCGGAGGCCTGGGCGGCGTAGATGTTCCAGTCGGCGGTCGGATAGCGGGCCTGGATGATCTCGTGCATCAACGCCAGGGCACTTGAAACCACCGTGCCGCCGCTCTCGCGAGAAGAGAAGAAGTCTTCTTCGTCCACCTCCTTGGCCACGGTGTGGTGGCGGATGAACACCACGTCGATGCGCTCGTAATTGCGGGTCAGGAACAGATAGAGCAGCATGAAGAAACGCTTGGCGATGTCCTTGCGTTTCTCGTCCATGGAACCGGAAACATCCATCAGGCAGAACATCACGGCCTGGCTGCTCGGCAGCGGTTTTTCGGTGCGATTGGCGTAGCGCAGATCCCAGGTATCGATGAACGGCACGGCGGCGATGCGGGCTTTGAGCGTCTCGATTTCGGCACGCAGTTCGTCCGCTTCGGGGCTGCCGTCCCGGCCTGCCGCGACCAGTTCCTCCAGCGCTGCCTCGGCCTCGCGCAGCGCCTCGCGCGGCCCCGCGGCAATGGCCAGGCGGCGGCCGATGGCCTGCTTCATCGAACGCACCACGTGCAGGTTGGCCGGATTGCCCGAACTGACGAAGCCGGCACGCACCCGCTGTACGCTGGACACAGCGGTGAGCTGCTTTTTCACCAGGTCCGGCAGGGCCAGATCCTCGAAGAAGTAGTCCATGAACTCTTCTCTGGACAGCTCGAACACGAACTCATCCATGCCCTCGCCGTCCTGCGAGGCATTGCCGCCGGCCTCGCCGGAGGCCCCCGGCGGCCGATCGAACTGATCGCCGGCAATGAATTCCTGGTTGCCCGGATGGACGATCTGGCGCTGCCCGCCCGAACCATGGTGGAACACCGGTTCGGACAGATCCTTGGCCGGTATGGAAATCTTCTGGCCCCGTTCCAGATCCTCGACCTTGCGCCCGGACACCGCCTCCGACACGGCCTTGCGCACCTGCGACTTGAACCGGCGCAGGAAACGCTGCCGATTGACGGCGCTACGGTTCTTGCCGGACAGGCGACGATCGACGAACTGGCTCATGTCTCAGCCCCGGTCCTAAGACGCCTTCCGAGCGCGCAAGTACCATTCGGCCAGCAACCGCACCTGCTTCTCGGTGTAGCCGCGAGCCACCATGCGCTGGAGGAAATCCTGGTGCTTTTTCAGTTCCTCGCTCGACGCCTTGGCGTTGAACGAAATCACCGGCAGCAAATCCTCGGTGCTGGAGAACATGCGCTTCTCGATCACCGTGCGCAGCTTCTCGTAGCTGGTCCAGGACGGATTCTTGCCATGATTCTGCGCCCGTGCCCGCAGCACGAAGTTGACCACCTCGTGCCGGAAATCCTTCGGGTTGGCGATGCCGGCCGGTTTCTCTATCTTCTCCAGTTCGGCATTGAGTTGAACCCGGTCGAGAATTTCGCCGGTATCCGGATCGCGGTATTCCTGATCCTGAATCCACATGTCGGCATAGGTCACGTAGCGGTCGAAGATGTTCTGGCCATATTCGGCATAGGATTCCAGGTAGGCCGTCTGCAGTTCCTTCTCGATCAGTTCGGCATAACGGGGCGACAGGTATTCCTTCAGGAAGGCCAGGTAGCGCTGCTCCACCTCGGGCGGGAACTGCTCCTGCGCAATCTGCTGTTCCAGGATGTACATCAGGTGCACCGGGTTGGCCGCGACTTCGGTATGGTCGAAGTTGAACACCCGGGACAGGATCTTGAACGCGAAGCGGGTGGAAATGCCGTTCATGCCTTCGTCGACGCCGGCGAAGTCCTGGTATTCCTGGTAACTCTTGGCCTTGGGATCGGTGTCCTTGAGGTTCTCGCCATCGTAGATCCGCATCTTGGAATAGAGGCTGGAATTCTCCGGCTCTTTCAACCGGGTGAGCACCGAGAACTGGGCCAGCATCTCCATCGTGCCAGGTGCGCAGGGCGCTTCGGACAACGAGCTGTGATGCAGCAGCTTGCGGTAGATCTTCACCTCTTCCGACACCCTCAGGCAGTAGGGCACCTTGACGATGTAGATACGGTCGAGGAAGGCCTCGTTGTTCTTGTTGTTGCGGAACGTGGTCCACTCCGATTCGTTGCTGTGCGCCAGCACGATGCCGTCGAAGGGGATGGCGCCGAAGCCTTCGGTGCCCTTGTAGTTGCCTTCCTGGGTCGCGGTCAGCAACGGATGCAGCACCTTGATCGGCGCCTTGAACATCTCCACGAATTCCAGCATGCCCTGGTTGGCCAGGCACAGGCCGCCCGAATAGCTGTAGGCATCGGGATCGTCTTGCGAATATTTCTCCAGCTTGCGGATGTCCACCTTGCCCACCAGCGAAGAAATATCCTGGTTGTTCTCGTCACCCGGCTCGGTCTTGGCCACGGCCATCTGGCCGAGCACCGAAGGCCAGCGCTTGACCACCCGGAACTGGGTGATGTCGCCGTTGAATTCGTGCAGACGTTTCACGGCCCAGGGCGACAGCACCCTGCCCAGATAACGGCCAGGAATGCCGTATTCCTGTTCCAGGATGTCGCCGTCCTCGTCGGCGGAAAACAACGCCAGCGGCGAGTCGTTCACAGGCGAGCCCTTGATGGCGTAGAACGGCGCCTTCTCCATCAGGTGCTTGAGCTTCTCGGCCAGCGACGACTTGCCGCCACCGACCGGACCGAGCAGATAGAGAATCTGCTTCTTCTCTTCCAAGCCCTGTGCGGCATGGCGGAAGTAAGAGACGATCTGCTCGATGGTCTCTTCCATTCCGTAGAAATCCCTGAAGGCGGGATAGACCTTGATCGTCTTGTTGGAAAAGATTCGCGACAGACGCGGATCCTGCCGGGTATCGAGCAGTTCCGGCTCGCCTATGGCCAGCAGCATGCGCTCGGCGGCACTGGCATAGGCACTGCGATCCTGCTTGCAGATCGTTAAGAATTCCTCCAGGGAGCACTCATCCTCCTCCCGGCGGTAACGTTCGATGTACTGGTTGAACAGAGTCATGGCGGGCTCTCCAGGTAGTTGCAGAACAAAGCGCCTGTCATTTACCGAGCAATGCGCGTGCCATAAACAGGCACGCCAGATTGGGCTCTAATGAACTCCAGTGGTGCAATAGATAGACTCTCTTCGCCCGCTTTCAGTTCATCGCACGACGGATTGCACCAATACCGTGCAAAACATCAGAACAATTCCATGTTAGGCAATCGTTGGCCGCTCCGAAACGTACTTCGTCGATGAGGGTTATATGTAAAAAAAAAGCCCCGCCGAAGCGGGGCTTTTTTTGGCTGGAAACGCCAGTCGTGCTTACTTGTGCACGCCCAGCTTTTCACGCCAGCCCGGATACAGCTTGTCGGCGTCGCCCGGGAAGGATTCGAAGGCGCGGGCGAACTCTTTGTGCTCTTTCGCGTATTCGATCGGATCGGCGCCGGCCTTCCAGCACTCGTAGGACTGACGCAGGGAGATCGCGCCGGCCGCAGGGCTGTCGATGTGGCCGTAGGAACCACCACCGGAGGTGTTGATGACGTTGCCATGACCCAGGTTCTCGAAGAAACCAGGCAGGCGCAGTGCGTTCATGCCGCCGGAGATGATCGGGGTGGTGGGCTTCATTCCGTACCACTTCTGGAAGTAGACCGGGCCCTGGCACTCGTCACGCTCGATCATGTAGGCGATGTTCTTGTCGCTGTTCTCGCCTTCCATCTTGCCGTAGCCCATGGTGCCGACGTGGATGCCGGAAGCGCCCTGCAGGCGGGAGATCTTGGCCAGCACGAACGCGGTATAGCCACGCTTGGCCGAAGGAGAGGTGATCATGCCGTGACCGGCGCGATGGTAGTGCAGGTACTGGCTGGGGTACTGACGGCGGGCGGTGGTGATCATGCCGGGGCCGCCAACGAAACCGTCGACCAGGAAGGCCAGCTTGTCGGCATCGGGACCAAAGGTCTCCAGGCCGAAGTCGGCGCGGGCCATCATTTCATAATGGTCGTCAGCGGTGATGTTCAGGGAGAACAGCTTGGCCTGACCGGTTTCGTCCTGGGCGCGCTTCATGGAGTCATAAACCAGCGGCAGCACCTTCTTCAGCGGGCAGAACACCTGGTTGCCTTGCGGCTCGTCGTTCTTGATGAAGTCGCCACCGAGCCAGAACTGGTAGGCGGCCTTGGCGAACGGCTCGGGACGCAGACCCAGCTTGGGCTTGATGATGGTGCCAGAGATGTAGCCGCCGTCCTTGATCGGACGACCCAGGATGCGCCACATGTCGGAGATGTCGCGCGACGGGCCGTCGAACATCTGGATGGCGCGCTCGGGCATGTAGAAGTCGTGAATCTTGGCGTGCTCGATGTCGCCCATGCCCTGGTTGTTGCCGATGACCAGGGTCAGGAAGGATACGATCATGAAGCGGCCGTCGGTGACGTTGCGATCGAACAGTTCGATCGGGTAAGCGATCCGCATGTCTTCGGTGGCTTCGTCGATGTAGTAGACCAGGGCGTCGACGCCCTTGGTGAAGTCATCGGTGGTGGAAACTTCGACGTTGGTGCCGGTGGAGGACTCGGCGGCGAAGTGAGCAGCGCAGGACAAATAGCTGCCAAAGCCGGCTTTCGGCTTCATCTTGTAGGCGACCAGGATGTGCTTGCCACCCTTGATCAGGTCTTCTTCTTTCAGGCTGAGGTCGGCGTAACGTGCTGATTGATCCATGCTTTGCTCCTTCGTTGACTGTTTATATAAATTCAGGGAAACCGGAACCGCCTGATTAACCCTTCTCGAAACTGGGTTGCACTATACCCGCGCCAACTCATAAGCAATATTCACGATTTTTTATGGCGACAATAAGTAATGTATTATCCTTGATCCGGCACTTGATCGCTTCTTTGTCCCGGTAAGGTCATGATGGAGTTGAATAAAGAGGCCATCTCCAAGCTCACCAAATGGGTGAGCCGCTTCGGGACGCACGCTGCATCCCCGACCAACTGCCGGATCAAGGATTATGGATAAACCATGCTGCATCTGACCCTGCGCCAACTCCAGGTCTTCGAATCCGCCGCCCGCCACCTGTCCTTCTCACGCGCGGCGAGGGAACTTCATCTATCGCAACCGGGCGTGTCGATGCAGATCAAGCAGCTGGAACAGTCCCTGGGCCGGCCCCTGTTCGAACAACTGGGGAAAAAGATGTTCCTGACCGAGGTCGGTCGCGAGGTGCTGCGCGCCAGCCAGGCCATCGCCCAACAAATGGTCGACCTGGAAGACACCCTGAACGATCTGCGCGGCCTCAAGCAAGGCACCCTCACCGTCGGCGTGGTCAGCACTGTGAGCTACTTCGCCATCCGCCTGATCAGCTGGTTCCGCCAGGAGCACCCCGAGGTGCGCATCACCCTCAACGTGGTCAACCGGGAGACACTGCTGGAGCAGCTGGCCAACAACGAGGTCGATCTGGCCCTGATGGGTCAGCCGCCGGCCGGTCACGACCTGGAATCGACGCCGTTCATGGAAAACCCGCTGGTGGTGATCGCCCCGCTCAGCCACCCCCTGGCGAAGGAAAAAGACATCCCGCTGGCGCGGATCGCGGAGGAGGACTTCGTCGCCCGCGAACCCGGATCGGGCACCCGCAGCGCGACCGAGGCCTTTTTCCAGTCGCATGGCCTGAGCATGCGGGTGGCGATGGAAATGAACAAGAACGAGGCCATCAAGCAATCAGTCGAGGCCGGGCTGGGTTTGGGGGTGGTGTCGCGCCATACGGTGACGCTTGAACTGGCCGCGCGCAGGCTCATTGCGCTTGATATCGTGGGTTTCCCGATCCGCCGCCAGTGGCACCTGGTCCACCGCCGCAACAAGCACTTTTCGCTGACTGCCAGCGCCTTCGCGCAGTTCATCCTGACCCAGGCCACGCGCATGGAGGGGGTACCCTGAGCCGGCGTGGAAGCGCGCATAATCCAGACGCAACCTCAGATCGAGAGGAACCGACATGGAAATCACCGTCTACCGCGAGGCGCCCCTGGCCAGTGAACTCCGGCAACTGCCCGCCCTGACCTACAACCTCGTCCACAGCCTGCTTGCGCGCAGCCCCGGCGTAGTGTTCGTGCCTATTCGCAGCATGCAGTATCTGGCCATCGTCGACGCCGAGGAAATCGTCTTTGTCGACCACCAGATCAAGCACGAAGTCGAGATTGCCTGGCAGTCATTCAGGCCTCAGCTACGCTCCGCACTGGATCAGCCGGTGCCCTACAAAGCCGTGTATTACCGGGCCGATTGGGCCGAGACCATGCGCCGCCTGCTCGCCGAATTCGGCCCGGCGCTCAGCGCGCTGACTGGCAAGGAGCAGCTTGACGGCCCCGCCAGCATCCTGAAATTTGCACGGCCTGGATCGCCCGCCTGAGAAAACCAGGCCTATTCGTCATCGCCCAGTTCGGGATTCCAGCCTTTCTCACGCGCCCGCCCGGTAGCTTGTTTGTAGATCTCGCTGTGGCGCTGAAACAGCTCTGGCGGCAGGCGGCTGGGCAGGTTGGCATATTTATCCCATTCGATACTGACCTTGTCCATGAGCTGTTGCATGCGGCCAAGGTCCCAACCCGCGCAATCCTCGGTTTCCGGGATGAGGCCGAATACCCGGCCATCGAGCACGATGCGTCCGAGCTGGGTGATGCCGTGATGATCGTTGTTGAAGCCGACGTAGGTGTTTTCCATGGTGCGCTCAGTCTCGGTTGATTCAGGTTATCGGGTAAGGCCAGCGTACAGCAGCGGCAGTTTCTCCGGCAGACGTTGCACATGGTCGACGACCATGTAGTTCTTCTGGCCAAAAATGCGTGACACATAACTGTCTGCACGCGGGTCCAGGCTCATGCAGTAGGTGGTGACCCCGAGTTTAGCGACTTCTTCCACCGCCTTCTTGGTGTCGTAGCGCAGGTATTGCGGGTCGCGCACGTCGACATCGGCCGGTTCACCATCGGTAATCACGATCAGCAGCTTCTTGGCCGAGCGTTGCAGCTTGAGATGATGACCGGCATGGCGGATGGCGGCCCCCATGCGGGTGGAAAGCTGGCCGGTCATGCCCGCAATCCTGGCTTTCGGCACTTCGTCCCAGTGCTGGTCGAAGTCCTTGAACCGGTAGTACTCAACCTCATGCCGGCCATCCGAGCAGAAACCATGAATGGCGAACGGATCACCGACCTTGTTGATGGCATCGGCGAGCAGCACGCAGGCCTGCTGGGTCAGTTCGCGGACCGAGTAGTCCTGATCCTGGACCTTGTCGTTGGTCGATTCGGACAGGTCGAGCAGGACCAGGATGGAGAAGTCGCGGGTCTTGCGCACCGAACGCATCATGATCCGCGGGTCGGGCTGGTTGCCCAGACGGATGTCGGTGAAGCTGGCGATGGCCGCGTTGATGTCGATCTCGTCGCCGTCTTCCAGTCGGCGAATGCGCTGCACACCCTGCGGTTGCATGGCGTCGAGCAGGAACTTCATGCGATGGATCTCGCGCTTGTACTGGGCGGTGATTGCGTCGATGACCTGCAGGTCGCCGGACTTCGGCCGTTTTTCCAGTACCGTGGCCCAGGCCGGCCGCTCCAGCTGGATCTGATAGTCCCACTCGGAATAATGGAACGGATCGGACACCGGCTCCTTGCCCTCCAGTTCGTTGAAGCTCTTGCCCATGTCTTCGTAGGGAAACAGCTCGGATTCCAATACCCAGATTTCTTCTGCGTCTTCGCCGGCCGTTTCGACGTCGATCTCGTTGGCCATCTCCATCACGCTGACATATTTGCGCACCTGTTTGATGGATTCGTAACCGGCGCTGGCGGCCTTGCTGAAATCGAACTCCTCGAACGCCCAGAAATAGCGGTTGTCGTCGCGGTAGGGCGCGTTGAGCAGATCGGTGCGCGGGTTGAAGGCGATCTTTTTCTGGCTCAGTCGATGGGCCAGTTGCACACCGATTTCCCAGGCGAAGTGGTTGTTGTCCAGCCGGTCCTGCGCCAGTGCGAACAGGCTGCGGGCCTCCAGGATCCAGGGTTCGTCGTCCTGATAGCTGTCGTCGAGCAGGGCGCGCGCCAGACGATTGAGGTAGTCACCCACGCTGCTCTCCTGCTCCGGCGTGGCCGTGTGGAACTTGCTCCAGAGTTGCTTCAGGCCGGGAAAGCGGCGGATCGAAAGCGCTTCCACACGCGCATCCTCGACCACCGAGATGACCGCCATCTGCATCGGATTCAGCGCCTCGGCAGAAATCGGCTGCCGGGTCTCGACCACATGGGCGGCGCAATGGGCAGCTGTGGCGCGATACAGTTCCAGGCCGGAGACCGGCTCCTGGCCCTCGGCAGCAAAATCGTCGAAGGCATCCGGCAGATGCAACAGGTAGTCCTCGATATAAGGGCGGTAGCCTTCACGCGTTTCAAAGTCTCCGGCGGTCGGGCGCATGAAGAAGTCACGGCCCCAGAGGGCCCGCAGATACATGTTGATGCGCCGTTGCACGTCGACCAGCAAGGTGCCCTTGCGCTCCTTCTGCAGCATCGCCAGGGATTCCTTGGATTCGAGGCTGAAATAGCGGATCTGCTCTTCGTAGTTGGTGCGGTGGGCATGGGCACCCCACAGCGCCCAGCGGCGCAGGCCACCCAGGGTCAGCTGCCTGAACAGCACTTCCAGCTTGTCCAGCATCGGCCGCACGCCGCGCGGGGCCTGTGCGATCAGGTGGTTGATGAATTGCAGGTAATTGAGGAAAAGCTGCGCGTCTCCCAGGCGGTTGGCGGCCGTGGGGGCGGTATTCAACAGCAGCTCGATCACCGATCCGGAGGTTCTGGAGGCCAGCGACAAGGCTGCGGTGGCCAGGTCGCTGACCACGTCCTCGCCGACCTCCTTGGCGACCTGCGGCGTTTCGACGATCCAGGCCTCGACCAGCGAGTCGCCCTTGCCCAGACCGCGTATCGCCGATGCGCCCTTCAGGTAATTGTCCAGGCCGCGCGGCGAGAACACCTTGGTCGCATCGTGCCAGTTGTCGTGCAGCGCCTGCTGGCTATGCGGCGACAGGTCTTCCAGCAGCTCGGCGTAATCAGCGAGATTGATAGACATGGTTCACATCCCTCTGTCATTCACGAAATAGGCGGGAATGACGCTCAAAAGAACGTCGTGACCGCCGCGTCCAGCGCGTCGCGCATATCGGGGTCGTCGGTGATCGGACGGACCAGGGCCACCCGGCAGGCGGACTGGGGGCTGACGCCCTTGGCGATCAGGCTGCCGGCGTAGATCAGCATCCGCGTCGACAGGCCTTCGTCGAGGCCGTGACCCTTGAGGTTGCGGGAACGCTCGGCGATCGATACCAGCTTGCCGGCGACGGCCGCCTCAACGCCAGACTCATGGGCGACGATCTCGGCCTCGATGTCGTGTTCCGGATAGGTGAAGTCGAGGCCGCCGAAACGCTGCTTGGTCGACTGCTTCAGATCCTTCATCAGTGACTGGTAGCCCGGGTTGTAGGAAATCACAATCTGGAAATCCGGGTGGGCGTGGACCAGCTCGCCCTTCTTTTCCAGCGGCAGCACGCGCCGGTTGTCGGTCAGCGGGTGGATCACCACGGTGGTGTCCTGGCGCGCCTCGACCACTTCATCGAGATAACAGATCGCGCCATGGCGGGCGGCGATGGCGAGCGGGCCGTCCTGCCATTCGGTGCCCTGGGCGGAGAGCAGGAAGCGGCCGACCAGATCGGAGGCGGTCATGTCCTCGTTGCAGGCCACGGTGATCAGCGGTTTGTCCAGCCTGTGCGCCATGTATTCGACGAAACGGGTCTTGCCGCAACCGGTCGGGCCCTTGAGCATCATGGGCATGCGCACCGAGTAGGCGGCCTCGAACAGCTCGACCTCGTCGGCGACGGCGCGATAGTAAGGTTCCTGGGTGATGCGGTACTGGTCGATGATGTTGGACATACTGGTTCCTTTCTTCCACGTAGGGCACGAAGAGACACGAAAACGATCCGATGCGGCGAGTGTCTTCGTGTCCTGGGTGGATCAATCCAAAAAATATTTGGTGACACGAAAAACCCCCGCGCCTCGCGGCAGCGGGGGCTGATTTGGGTAAAACCCGTGCCGCAGGAATTAAACCGTCTTGCCGCGGAAGATCACCATGGCCGCGCCTTGAGACTGATTGAAGTTGTTGTAACCGATCAGCCGGACGTGGTTGTTGGGATTGGCCTTGTGGCAGGCCTCGGCCTCGCCCAGGATGCGGTCGATATCGGTCTCGCCGAACATCGGCAGCTTCCACATGTACCAGTAGGAGTCCATCAGGTGCTCGGGCTCGGTGTGCTCGATGGCCGGATTCCAGCCTTTCTTCACCAGATACTCGACCTGCTTGCGGATATTGGCCGTATCCATGGCGGGCAGATAGGAGAAGGTCTCGAACTTGCGGCTGGCGGGGTCGCTCAGGCGGCTTTTGTAATCCATCACTTCAGACATTTCATTTCCTTTCAATTTGTTTATCTGGCTCCCGGCTCAGGCCTGCGGCCCGTCCGGGATGACCTTGCGCTAAAGGCGCAAGGTCACTTGTGAGCGACGTCCAGCTTGTCGACGGTGTCGAATTCGAACTTGATCTCTTTCCAGGTTTCCATGGCGATCTTCAGTTCGGGGCTGTGCGCGGCGGCCGCGGTCAGGATGTCCTTGCCTTCCTTCTCGATGGCACGACCCTGGTTGCGGGCTTCGACACAGGCCTCCAGCGCGACCCGGTTGGCGGCGGCGCCGGCGGCGTTGCCCCACGGATGGCCAAGCGTCCCGCCACCGAACTGCAGCACCGAGTCGTCGCCGAAGATGCTGACCAGCGCCGGCATGTGCCAGACATGGATGCCGCCGGAGGCAACCGGGATCACGCCGGGCATGGAACCCCAGTCCTGGTCAAAGAACAGGCCACGGCTGCGATCCTCCTTGATGAACTCGTCACGCATGGTGTCGATCCAGCCCAGGGTCGCTTCGCGGTCGCCTTCCAGCTTGCCCACGACGGTACCGGAGTGCAGGTGGTCGCCGCCGGACAGGCGCAGCACCTTGGTCAGCACGCGGAAGTGGATGCCGTGGTGCGGATTGCGGTCGAGCACGGCGTGCATGGCGCGGTGGATGTGCAGCAGCATGCCGTTGTCGCGACACCAGTTGGCCAGGCCGGTGTTGGCGGTCAGGCCGCCGGTCAGGTAGTCGTGCATGATGATCGGTGCGCCGATTTCCTTGGCGAACTCGGCCCGCTTGTACATCTCTTCCGGGGTCGGCGCGGTCACGTTCAGATAGTGGCCCTTGCGCTCGCCGGTCTCGCGTTCAGCCTTCAGGGTGGCTTCGTGCACGAAGGAGAAACGGTCGCGCCAACGCATGAACGGCTGCGAGTTGACGTTTTCGTCGTCCTTGGTGAAGTCCAGACCGCCGCGCAGACATTCGTACACGGCGCGGCCGTAGTTCTTGGCGCTCAAACCCAGCTTCGGCTTGATGGTGCAGCCCAGCAGCGGACGGCCGTACTTGTTCATGCGGTCGCGCTCGACCTGGATGCCGGCGGGCGGGCCGCCACAGGTCTTGACGTAGGCGATCGGGAAACGCACGTCTTCCAGACGCAGGGCACGCAAGGCCTTGAAACCGAACACGTTGCCGACCAGCGAGGTCAGCACGTTGACCACGGAGCCTTCTTCGAACAGGTCGATCGGGTAGGCGACGAAGGCGTAGAAGCAGGTGTCGTCGCCGGGCACGTCCTCGATGCGATAGGCACGACCCTTGTAGTAATCCAGGTCGGTCAAGAGATCGGTCCACACCGTGGTCCAGGTGCCGGT
Source organism: Hydrogenophilales bacterium (assembly GCA_037446165.1). Taxonomy (GTDB): domain Bacteria; phylum Pseudomonadota; class Gammaproteobacteria; order Burkholderiales; family Thiobacillaceae; genus Parasulfuritortus. The sequence continues at coordinate 17,065 of JBBIJC010000021.1, forward strand.
GGACGACTCGGCGGCCACGGCAGCGGCGACTTCTTCGCGCGGCACGCCCGGCTGGGGCGTGATCTTGAAACAGGCGAGGATATCGGTGTCAAGAGGGGTGTAATCGGGGGTCCAGTAAGTCTGGCGATATTCCTTCACGCCAGCGTTGTAGGTCTTAACAGCCATGAGTCGCTCCTTGTTGGGAAGTGGGTCTATCCAGCGAACCGGCAATGCAAAATGATCCGCGGTGGAGACATCATGGCTTCATCAATACATAAATAACAGTCACGTTTTTCTATCGTACATATAGTATTTAATCTATGATATTTTCCGTTACGGAGAGACCGTCATGCGCCATCACACCACCTTCCGACAACTGGAAATCTTCGAGGCGATCGCCCGTCTCGGCAGCTTCACCCGCGCCGCCGACGAGCTGTACCTGACCCAACCCACCATCTCGATGCAGATGAAGAAACTGGCCGACATCGTCGGCGTGCCGCTGGTCGAGCAGGTCGGAAAGAAGATCCATCTCACCGATGCCGGCCGGGAACTGGCCCAGACCTGCCGCGAGGTATTCGGCACCATGGACCGGTTCACCATGTCGGTGGCGGATCGTCAGGGATTGAAGAAAGGACGGCTGGCATTGCTGGCCGTGTCCACGGCCTCTTACTTCGCGCCGCGCCTGCTGGGCGAATTCTCGAAGCTGCATCCAGGCATCGACGTCTCGCTCAAGGTCACCAACCGCGAGCAGCTGCTGGCCAGCATGGACGACAACCTGGCCGACCTCTACATCCTCGGCCAGCCGCCGGAAGACGCCGACGTCATTGCCAGGCCGTTCATGTGCAACCCGCTGGTGATCCTGGCCCGGCCGGACCATCCGCTGGCCGGCAAGGACGACATCGCACTCGCCGAGCTGGCCAAGGAGCCCTGGCTGGTGCGCGAGGAAGGATCGGGCACGCGTGCGGCGGTGGAACGGCTGTTCGCCGAGGAAGGCCTGGAATTTCGCCCGCGCATGGCGCTCGGTAGCAACGAGGCGGTCAAGCAGGCCATCCTGGCCGATCTCGGCATCGCGGTCATGTCAACACAGTCCCTGGTCCTGAACGCCCCCGACCAGTTCGCCATCCTGAAAGCGAAGGGCTTTCCGATCTGTCGCCAGTGGTACGTGGTCTACCCGGCCGGGCGGCAATTGTCTGCGGTCACCCGTAACTTCGTCGATTTCCTGCTCAGCCAGGACCGCGCGCTGACCGCCTGTCCGAACACCTGAGGCCGGTCAGCACAGCCGACGCGGAATGCCGGTGCTCGGCGCACGAGCCCTTGAGGCGTTTCATGAGCGAATTTCCTTGGGTTTGCGGGTGGCGTACAGGCTGGCCGCCACCGAGGACATGAGAATCAGCGCGACGATGCCGAGCGCCAGCCCGATCGGCACCGGGTAGAAACCGGCGACCAGCATCTTGGTGCCGACAAACACCAGCACCAGGGCCAGGCCGTACTTGAGCAGATGGAAGCGACCATTCAGGTCGGCGAGCAGGAAGTACAGAGAGCGCAGACCCATGATGGCGAAGATGTTGGAGGTAAAAACGATGAACGGATCGGCAGTGACGGCGAAGATGGCCGGGATGCTGTCGACTGCGAAGATCACGTCCGAGGTCTCGATCAGCACCAGCACCATGAATAGCGGCGTGAACCAGCGCACGCCGTCGATCCTGACCGCGAAGCGCTCGCCGTGGTAGACGTCGGTGATGCGCAAGTGGCGGCGCATCCAGTTCAGGACCGGGTTGCGGCCGAGATCGGATTCCGCCTCGGCGAAGATCAGCATCTTGAAGCCGGTAATCACCAGGAAGGCGCCGAACAGGTAGAGCACCCAGTGGAATTGATGCACCAGCCAGGCACCGCCCAGGATCATGCCGGCCCGCATCACGATCGCGCCCAGCACGCCGTACACCAGCACCCGGCGCTGGTATTCCGCAGGCACGGCGAAAAAGGCGAAGATCATGATGAAGACGAAGATGTTGTCGACCGACAGCGACATCTCGATCAGGTAGCCGGTGAGGAACTCCAGCGCCTTGGCGTTGGCCACCTCACGCCCGGCGACGCCGTCCAGCCAGAACCAGAGCAGGCCGCAGAAGGCCAGCGCCAGCGTGGCCCAGGCCGCGCTCCAGCCCAGCGCCTCGCGCACCGAGACCGCATGCGCCTTGCGCCCGCCCAGAACGAACAGATCGAGCGCCAGCATGGCCAGCACGAAGGCGACGAAGCCGGCCCAGAAGATGGGGGTGACAATACTGGTGAGTTCCATTGCTTTTCCAGATGCGTGACAGTGAGGCGGTGACGGGTGGGCGCCTTTGCGTCACGCAGTTCCCGTCACGCCTTCATGTCACGCTGTTTTGCAGTGCCGCAATGCGCTCTTCCAGCGGCGGATGGGTCATGAACAGCCGCTTCAGGCCGCTGCCGCCACCGCCGGCGATGCCGAAGGCGGCCATCTTCTCGGGCAGCGGCGCCGGGTGCAGCGCGTTCAGGCGCTGCAGCGCGGCGATCATGTTGCGCCGACCGGCCAGCGTGGCACCGCCGCGGTCGGCGCGGAATTCGCGCTGACGCGAGAACCACATCACGATCATCGAGGCCAGGACGCCGAGCACCAGCTCGGCCACGATCATGGTGACGAAGAAGGCCGGGCCCTGTTCGCCGCGCTCGGTCTTGAACACCATCTTGTCTACCACGTAGCCGATCACCCGTGACAGGAACATGACGAAGGTGTTCACCACGCCCTGGATCAGGGCCAGGGTCACCATGTCGCCGTTGGCGGCGTGGCTGACCTCGTGACCGAGTACGGCCTCGGCCTCTTCACGCGTCATCTGGCTCAGCAGGCCGGTGGAGACGGCGATCAGCGAGCTGTTCTTGCTCATGCCGGTGGCGAAGGCGTTGACCTCGGGCGAGTCGTAGATGGCGACCTCGGGCATCTTGATGCCGGCGGCCTGGGCCTGACGGGCTACGGTCTGCACCAGCCACTGCTCATCGGCCGTGCGCGGCTGCACGATGACCTGGGCCCCGACCGAGCGCTTGGCCATCCACTTGGACATCGCCAGCGACAGGAAGGCGCCGCCGAAGCCCATGATGGCGGCGAAGGCGAGCAGGTTGCCGAGATCGAGGCCATTCGCGTTCAGATAGGGCTCGACGCCGAGCAGGCGCATGGTGAGCGACAACACGATCATGATGGCCAGGTTGGTGGCCAGGAAGAGCACGATGCGTTTCATGGCAATACTCCATAAAGGGAATGTGACGAGGCCATGGTAAGCCGCCTCTAATATCAATAAAATTCGAATGTTCCTTAATTAAGGTTCGTTTTTTACGAACCATTTACATGCTCAACTACAAGCAGCTCCAGCATTTCTGGAACGTGGCCCGGGCCGGCGGCATCAGCCGGGCGGCAGAGCGCCTGCACCTGACGCCGCAAACCCTGTCCGGCCAGATCGCCCTGCTCGAAGAGAACCTGGGCACCCCGCTGTTCCGCCGGGTCGGCCGGCGCCTGGAACTGACCGAGGCCGGGCAGCTGGCCCTGTCCTACGCCGAGGACATCTTCCGCACCGGTGGCGAACTGGAGGCCATGCTGCGCGGCCGCGGCGGCGGCCGGCCGCTGCCGCTCCGGGTCGGCCTCGCCGACGTGCTGCCCAAGTCGGTCGCCTATCGCCTGCTCGCCCCGGCCATGAACCTGCCCGACCCGGTCCGCATCGTCTGCCGCGAAGACAAGCTCGACCGGCTGCTGGGCGAACTGGCCACCCACCGCCTCGACCTGGTCCTGTCCGACAGCCCGATGCCGGACGAGGCCGAGGTCAGGGGCTACAGCCACAAGCTGGGCGAGTGCGGCGTCAGCTTCTTCGCCGCGCCGGCACTCGCGGCCGGGCTGAGCGGCGCCTTCCCTGCCTGCCTGGACGGCGCGCCGCTGCTGCTGCCGGGTGAGGGCACCGCGATGCGCGGCCGGCTGATGCGCTGGCTGTCGGCCCAGCAGCTGCATCCGCGCATCGCCGGCGAATTCGACGACAGCGCCCTGATGAACGCCTTCGGCCAGGGCGGCAGCGGCATCTTCCCGGCCCCTGCCGTAGTCGCCGACGAAATCTGCCGCCAGCACGGCGTCACGCTCCTGGGCCATACCAACGCCCTGCTCGAGCGTTTCTACGCCCTCTCCGTCGAACGCCGCCTGAGCCACCCGGCCGTGCTGGCCATCCTTCAGTCCGCCAGCCGGGAACTGTTCGGCGCCGATGTGAGCTATCCTCCCGCTAGCCAAAAAACCAACTCAGCAATCGAACCATGACCCCCGCCCTGCTCGACGCCGCTTCCGCCGCCCTCAGCGACATGCTGACCTTTTCCCAGCCGGCCGATGCCGTACTGTCCGCCTTCTTCCGCAGCCGGCCCAAGCTGGGCGGCCGCGACCGCGCCTTCATCGCCGAATCGGCCTACGGCGTGATCCGTCGCCTGCGCAGCCTGGAGCAGGTCACCGCCTCCGTCGCCCCACGCATCCTGCTCCTGGCCTGGCTGGCCCGCCACGGCGGCCACACCCTGCGCGAATTCGAGGCCATCGTCGCCAAGGATGAAATGGACTGGCTGAAGGCGATCAAGGCCGCCCGCCTGGACGATGCGTCGCCAGCCATCCAACTCGACCTGCCGGACTGGCTGTATGAACGTCTCGCCCAACAATATGGCGCCCAACTGGAGCCGCTGATGGCGGCCATGAACCGCCCCGCGCCGCTCGATCTGCGGGTCAGCCGGATGAGCCGTGAGGCCGCGCTGACCAACCTGATGACCGACGGCATCGAAGGCGCGCCGACGCCGTATTCGCCCTGGGGCCTGCGCCTCAAAGGCAAGCCGGCGCTGAACAAACACACGCTGTTCACTGACGGAGTGGTCGAGGTGCAGGACGAAGGCAGCCAGCTATTGGCCCTGATGACCGGCGCCCGGCGCGGCGAGATGGTCTGCGACTTCTGCGCCGGCGCCGGCGGCAAGACCCTGGCCCTGGGCGCGATGATGAAGAACACCGGTCGGCTCTATGCCTTCGACGTATCGGAAAAGCGGCTGGCCAACCTGAAGCCGCGCATGGCCCGTTCGCAACTGTCCAATGTCCACCCACAACTGATCGCCGACGAGAACGACACCAAGGTCAAGCGACTGGCCGGCAAGATGGACCGGGTGCTGGTCGACGCCCCCTGTTCCGGCCTCGGCACCCTGCGCCGCAATCCGGACCTGAAGTGGCGCCAGACACCGGAATCGGTGCTCGAACTGACCGCCAAGCAGGCGGCCATCCTGGGTTCTGCCGCGCGCATGGTGAAGGCCGGCGGCCGGCTGGTCTACGCCACCTGCAGCCTGCTGCCGGAAGAGAACGAGGCCATCGTCGATGGCTTTCTAGCCGGCCACCCGGAATTTAAACTCAAACCGGCCGGCAAGGTTCTGGCCGAACAGGGCGTCACGCTGGAGATGGACGACTACTTGCGCCTGAACCCGCAAATCCACGGCACGGATGGCTTTTTCGCGGCGGCGCTGGAAAGACAATGACACCCCCTGTGCCATGCCCGCGCAGGCGGGCATCCGGTTTGATTGGACTGGGTTCCCGCCTGCGCAGGAACGACAGGATGGCTTTGTTGCTGGTCTTTCTGGCACTGGCGGCCGCCCCCACCCTCGCCTCGCCGCCCCTCGAATTCACCCTGCATGGCACCGCCCAGGTTGCCTTCACGCCGGGCGACGACGCGAGCGAACTGGTGGTCGACGCGATCCGCCAGGCCCGCTCCCAGGTACTGGTTCAGGCCTACAGCCTGACCCATCGGGCAATCGCCGGCGCACTGGTCGCTGCCCGGCAGCGCGGCGTGGATGTCCAGGTCATCGCGGATCGGGAACAGGACCGGCACCTCGACACTTCCCAGGTCAGCTATCTGGCCGAGCACGGCGTCAGCGTCTACCTCGACGGTGAACATGCCGCCGCGCACAACAAGGTGATGATCATCGACAACGGCCAGCCCACCGCAGCCGTCATCACCGGCTCGTTCAATTTCACCACCGCCGCCCAGTTCCGCAACGCCGAGAATCTGCTTATCCTGCACGGCAACCCCTTGCTGGCCGAGGCCTATGCCGCCAACTGGCGGCGCCACCGTACCCATTCGTTACCGTTACGCCCATGATCGCCATAGCCCCCACCCAGAACCTGGTCGAGGCCCTGCTGACCGACCTGTCCAATTCCGTCCTGATCAGCCAGTTCGCCGTGCTATTGGGCGCCATTGCGGCTGGCTGGCTGGCCGCGCACAAGATCGAAATCAACCAATCTGACAAGACCCGCGAGATCTGGCACGTCCCGGAATGGAAGCGGTTCCTGATCCCGCTGTTTTCCCTGATCCTGATCCTGATCGCCCGGCCCTTCATGGCTCTGCGGGAAAGCACGCACCTGCTCAACTTGGCGGTGCCGCTGCTGCTGTCGATGTTTGCCATCCAGCTCTCGTTCTTCCTGCTGCGCAGCGTGTTCCACCATGGCACCGTCCTGCGTCGCATCGAACGCATCGTTTCCTGGCTGGTCTGGGGCATCGTGGCGATTCACATCACTGGCTATCTTGGCGCCCTGGTCGACACCCTGGACGGCATCGGCTTCAGCATCGGCCGGCAACACATCTCGCTCTACACCGCCCTGCTCGGCCTGTTCTCGGTCACCGTCACCCTGATTGGCGCCCTCTCGCTGGGACGCCTGGTGGAAAACCGGCTGATCGCCGCCAGCAACCTGGACGGCAACCTCAAGGCGGCGCTGGGCAAGATCGTCCGCTCGTTGCTGATCGTGATTGCCGTGCTGATCGCCCTGCCCCTGGTCGGCATCGACATCACCGTGCTGTCCGTGTTCAGCGGCGCGCTGGGGGTCGGGCTCGGACTGGGTCTGCAAAAGGTCGCCAGCAACTACGTCTCCGGCTTCACCATCCTGCTGGAAAACTCGATCCGCATCGGCGACATGGTGACCATCAACGACCGCTACGGCGAAGTGCGCAAGATCGCCACCCGCTATACCGTCATCAAGGGGCTGGACGGCAGCGAAACCATTCTCCCCAACGAAACCCTGATCACCTCCGCGGTGACCAACCACAGCCTGAGCAACCCGGACAACATGGTCAGCATTCCGGTCCAGGTCGCCTACCAAGCCGACCTGCGCAAGGCCGAGGCGATCATGCTCGACGCCGCCCGCCAGAATCCCGATGTGCTGGACATACCCTCACCTGCCGTGCGCCTCGCCGAGTTTGGCGACAACGGCATCAACCTGAAACTGGTAGTCTGGTTCAAGCACCCAGAAAGCGGCACGGTGCATCTGGTGTCCGATCTGAACTGGGCGATCTGGGAAGGCTTCCAGCGGGAAGACATCGAGATACCCTACCCGCAACGGGTGGTGCGCATCGTGGAAAACGCTGCGCCGGCCTGACTGGTCCGGTGGCAATAATCGTCACCGAACCTTTGCAACCGTGCCTTTTATCCCGTATTCCTCATCCCTGCGGCGATGGCATTGATCGAGCGCAGCAGGGGCGCCAGCCAGGGGCTGTCGCTGTCCTGGCCGGCCCGCAGCTTGTGCAGCAGGGCGACCTGGATATGGTTTAGCGGGTCCAGGTAAGGGTTGCGGTGAGCGAGGGAAACCGCCAGTTCAGGGGTTTCCTCCAGTAGCGTGGTGATGTCCGCGACGTGGAGAATCTGGCGCACGGCGACCTGGTGCCGGTGCCTGATGATCTCGAATATACGGTCACCCGCTTCCCGGTCCAGACACAGACGGGCGTATTCGCGGGCGATGTTCATGTCGGCCTTGTACAGCGCCATCTGGGCGTTGGACAGCAAGGTCCGGAAGAAGGGCCAATCCCGATACATGACCTGCAGTTTGGCCAGACGGGCGGGATCGTTGCCGCGCCAGTGCTCGATGGCGCTGTCGATGCCGTACCAGGTAGGCAGGGCGTGGCGCGACTGGCCCCAGGCGAAGACCCAGCCGATAGCGCGGACCGAGGATAGCGAGCGGTCGCCCTTCTTGCGGTGCGACGGCCGCGAGCCGATGTTGAGCAGGCCAATTTCCTGGATCGGCGTGACTTCGTAGAAGTAATCCAGGAAGCCGGGCGTGTTGCAGGTCAGTTCGCGGTAGGTCGCTTCGCCCTGGGCCGCCAGTTCGTCCATGATGGCCAGGTAGTCCTTGCGGTCCACGGCAGGAGCGCGGACCAGATGCGTGCTGGCCTTGAGCGTGCCGGTGACGCCCAGGGTCAGCTCGTAGACCGCGGTTTCCATGTTGTTGTACTTGTAGAACAGCACTTCGCCCTGTTCGGTCAGCTTGAGCTGGCCGCGCACGGTGCCCGGCGGCTGGGCCAGGATGGCGGCATGGGTCGGGCCGCCGCCCCGGCCCAGCGTGCCGCCCCGGCCGTGGAACAGCCGGCAGGGCACGTCGTACCGGTCGGACAGGGCCATGATCCGCTTCTGTGCTTCATACAGATGCCAGGAGGAGGCCAGGATGCCGCCGTCCTTGCACGAATCCGAATAGCCCAGCATCACCTCCTGGCCTTCACCATAAGCCTGCAGCAGGTTGCGGTAGATGGGCTGGGTATAGAGCTGTTCCAGAACCGCTTCGGCGTGCTTCAGGTCGTCGATGGTCTCGAACAAGGGCGAAATGCCGATATGGCAATACCAGCGCCCGGCCAGCCTGCCGGCCAGCCCGGCCTGAGCGGCCAGCATCATGACCTCCATGACGTGCGAGGCGGTGTGGGTCATGGAAATGACGTAGCGGCCGAAGCAGTCCGGCCCCAATTCCTGGCGCATGTGGGCGATGAGCTGGAACACCAGCAGGATTTCCTGGCTGGCTTCGGACAGCCTGGCCGAATCGAAGTGCAGCGCCGCCGGATTGGCGATGGCATCGGCCAGCAGGTCGATCCTGGCCTTCTCGTCGAGCGCGGCGTAATCGACCTTGAGCGCAAGGTGGAGCAGTTCGCCGACCGCCTCGCTGTGCCGGTTCGATTCCTGGCGCACGTCCAGCTGCATGAGGTGAAAGCCAAAGGTTTCCACCAGCCGGATCAGGTCCTGCAATTCACCCCGGGACAGGGCCGCATCGCCATGACTGGTGAGCGAGTCGCGGATCAGCAGGAGATCCTTCATGAACCCCTGTGCATCGGCGTAACCGGGCTGGTCGAGGCCGCGCGCATCGCCGGCAATGGCGCTCTTGATCAGATCCAGATTGCGCCGGATGCGGTATTGCATGACCTCGATCTTGCGCCGGTAAGGCTCCTGGGGATGGGGATTGGGCTTGCCGCCGAACATCCGGCTGGCGATCAGGGCGTCTTCTTCCAGGCTGGCGAGAAAGGCCTCGGACGGCTGACACAACCGGTCCGACAGGCTGAGCTGATCGAACAGCCGGTCAAGGCGGCGCAGATATTCGACGTTGATCGTCCTGGCCTGGGAGCGCCAGGCCAGCGCGGTCACTTCCGTGGTGACACCAGGGTGACCGTCCCGGTCGCCGCCGATCCAGGAACCGAAGCGCAGGAAGGCGGGAGCATCCAGTCCGGAGGCGGCCTCGTCGCCATACACGTTGCGCACGGCCTTGTGGAAATTCCGGTAGACCTGGGTCACCGCCTGAAACAGCGATTGCGGGAAGTAGGAAAGTCCCGAATCGATTTCATCCCGTACATCGAGCTTGAAGGAACGCACTTCGTCGGTCTTCCACAGCGCGCGGATCTGATTGTCCAGCTGCTCGACCGCCTCGTCACGGTAGATGCCGCGGGTTCGCGGGTCATCCAGGTTTTCCACGGACAGGAAGATATTGCGCAGCGCGCCCTTGATGGTCCGCCGCCGGGCCTCGGATGGGTGCGCGGTCAGCACCGGCAGGTAGCACAGCTTGCTCAGCAGGGTCTGCAGCTCGTCCGGTCGCACACCCTGCTGTTTGAGGTCGAGCAGCGTGTCGTGAAACGAGCCGGTCCACATATGACCTTCCTGCTTGACCAGTTGCCGGCGGCGATGCAACTGTGCCGTCTCTTCCGCGATGTTCAGCAGGCTGAAGTAAAGGTTGAAGGCGCGGATGATGCTGGACAGGGCTTCCGGCGGCTGCTTCTCGATCAACTCGTCCAGGCTTGCCTGCAAGGTCCGGCTCGGCTTCTCACGCAGGCTGACGAAGCCCTTGCGCAGTTTGCCCAGCACCTCATAAGTATCGCGGGGCAATTCGCTTTTCAAGACACGCGAGAGCAGCAGGCTGAGCAGGCGCTCCCGGGCGCGTAAGTCCTTGTCGTGGGTGTGCATGGTTTTCTACTCTGATGTCAGGTGCCAATAGCAGCAAGAAATATGCCGGGCGCCGTATCGAAAAAAGCGGGGTACCTCAGCTGGAGAACCCCATCGACTGCACCAAGATGGCGCCTTGGTGAACCAACATGTTACACAATCACTCAGCCAGGCTACATGCTCCGCAAACCTTTCAGCCGGCGCCATCCAGGGTTTTCAGCCCAA